>JBBRDE010000022.1:0-30766 GCA_038204185.1 Cytophagales bacterium | reverse complement strand
GCCGCCACAGGTACAAATCAGCGAATCGACCGATAACGGGCGATCGTGGTCGGCGGCAACCAAGACGGGCATCCCGAACACGGCGAGCGTAGAACTATTGGTATTAAAGGATGGGCGCTGGGCTTTTGTGGGAAACGACATTCACGATGGTCGCTACCGGCTAGGCCTGTTTCTGTCGGATGATGAGGGGAAATCATGGAACCAGAAGACCTATCTGGAAAACAAAGCCAAAGATCAGGGCGGCTATTCCTATCCTTGCCTGATTCAAACCGAAGACGAACTGCTGCATATTACCTATTCCTGGCACGCGGAAAAGAACCGTAAATCCATCAATTACGTCGTCGTGAATCCGAAGGCGATAAAAAACCAGTAAAACCCGGATTTTAAAAACCTCAAATCCTCTCCTGTCACTTCACTATTTCCCCATCCTCATGCACAAGAGACTTCTTACGATTTGCCTTACTTTCAGCTTGTTGTTTCTGAAAATTGAAATTTCCCACGCCCAGCGTGTCTACCAGGACAAACCATTTTTGCAGGAATATAGCATCAAGTACTACCTCGATTCCCCCAAAGCGGATTTGAAGGCAGTAGTTATGGACCGTAATGGCGTGATCAAGGTACTTTCGTCCAAAGGGCTGATGATGCCGCATGGCGGACAGTTTCTGTATCCGGGCGAACTGGTGCCGGATGGTACCTACCGCTTCATCAAGGACAAGAAGCTCAGCGATCTTACCACCTACGAAGATCAGTTCGTTTTCCTGAGCGATAAAGCCGTGCTGAGCGATGCCTGGGCGGGTTCGCTGCATCAGAGCCACGGCCTTTCCAAAGCCGATCGCCTGGCTGCCGGGGCCGACTTCGCATTTCTGGTGGCGGAGGGAAATCAGCTGGTACTTTTGGCAAAAGATCAAAAAGTGTGGGAAGGAAAGCTGGATGGCGATGAGGTATTGAAAATGAGGTACCACCCCGCCGGAAAGCAGTTTTATATTTTGGGGAGATCGGGCCTGTACACTTTCGCGCCTGCTTCCCAGAAACTCACGAAGGTACTGGACGGTAAAAATTTCACGGCCTTCGATGTGGCCAGTAATTCCCGAATTGTCGTTGGTACCGCCGAGGGGTACCTTGAATGGGATCCGGCCACCAAGAAAGGTACCCTGAAAACTAAACTGCCGGCTACCGACATCACAACCGTCGAAGTGATTGGCGATAAAACCTGGTTCGGTACGTCGCAGGGTACCTTTGCCGTGGATAATAAGGGGAAAATAGACTATTACAACGGCGAACGCTGGCTACCGTCCAATGAAGTGGTGGACATCGCCAGGGGTACAAACAATTCGGTACTCATCCTGACCCAAAGGGGTTTGAGCGAACTGGTATTCAAGTCCATGACGCTGGCCGACAAAGCAGAGTTCTACGACAAGCAGGTACGGACCCGTCACATTCGCAACGGTTTCAATGCCTCGCTCACGCGCATGGAAAACGGCAACCTGGCTACGGGGTACCTGTCGGATTCCGACAACGATGGCCTGTGGACGACCATGTACCTGGGCGGCGAAATATTCCGGTACAAAGTGACCAAAGATCCCGAGGCCCTTCAAAACTGCCGCGAGTCGCTGGATGCCATAGAGCGTCTTTATACGATCAATCCGATCCCGGGTTTTCCTTCCCGTTCGTTTGAGCGGCGGGGCTACATTGATCAATTATCCGACCCCGACCGCTGGCAGCATTCGCCCAATACCGAGTGGGACTGGAAAGCTACCACGAGTAGCGACGAGGTGATTGGCCACATGTTTGCTTTCGCAGCTATGGCTGAACTGGTGGATGCACCCGACCTGAAAAAACGCGCTATTGCGCTGATGGATACCCTGATGGGACATGTCGTGGATAATGATCTGTATTTGATTGATTATGACGGCAAGCCTACGCTCTGGGGCAAGTGGAATCCGGCCTACGTGAATAATTTTCCGACCGATGTGGGAGATCGCAAGCTGAATTCGTCCAACATTATCTCCATGTTGCAAACGGCTTATCATTTTACCAAAAAAGAAAAGTATAAGAAAAAAGCCCTGGAACTCATGCAAAAGCACGGGTACCTCGAAAACCTCATGCGCCCCATGAAGCAGATTGGCCAGGCTCCTGATGGGGCCGACGCCTACAGCAAGATGCTCTCGGAAGGCTGGAACCACTCGGATGACGAAATGTATTTTGTGGGCTACTGGGGATTGTATCGCTACGCCTTCAACGATACGCTGAAAGCGAAGTACAAACAAGCAATTCTGGATCACTGGCAGGCCGAACGCCCCGAGAAGGAAGGCGCGTGGAATATTTTTACGGCCCTGACAGGTACCCCTAATTTTGATTTGAACGAAGCCGTCTGGTACCTGAAGGAGTACCCGCTGGACATGATCGGCTGGGCCGTAAAAAATAGCCATCGGCAGGACATCGAGCTAGTCAAACCCAATTTTCGCAATCAAACTACCACCGAAGTACTACCGCCCGACGAACGCCCCATCCAACGGCATAACGGCAACACCTTTACCCTGGATCGTATGGGTAGCAACGGTACTTCCGAATACAGCGCGGGGGATATCTGGCTGCTACCCTACTGGATGGGACGCTACCTGGGCGTTATCAGTGCGCCGATGAAGTAGAGGGTACCTTCGTGGCGAGGCTACCGTAGCTCGGCTATTGTCCAAACCGATCTTTCAGCGAAGTCGGAATCTGACGATAGAGGCTATCCACAAGCGTTTGCAATTTTTTGGGCGGCGCGTTGTGATCGAAAGTGTCGGAGGTATAGGTCGTGTCCTTAGCTACGACAGTCAGCGTGGCATGCAGTGCGGCATCCACCTGGTGCTTCTTGCTCAGAATGGGGATTTTCGCCAATTCGAGCAAAGGTAGGTTCAGTACCTGCCGGGTCAGGGCCTGCCAGGTTTCGGCAGGGGTAGGGGCGATTTCTTCGGCATCGTTGACCCGCACCGTGGTCTGGGTGGGGGTAACTTCAATGCTCCGGTTGGTACCCCTTGTGAATTCAGTAAGCAGAATGCTCTTTACCATATTGGAATCGTCCCCCGGCTGGTTCTGGCACGCCGGTTCAGCGGAAATTAACAGAACCAGGTATGATAATAAAAGTAGGGAAAAGCGCATAAATGGGATGGGGAATTGAAAAGGTAGAGTGGGCCGCTTTCCTGAAAACGTGTCGCTCACAACAAAAGTGCATCTGCCGTTTCAAATTCGGCCTGGTTTTTGTTGCCAAATCGAATTGTAGGAAGTGTTACCTTTGGCAAAAAATAGAGTGCGAATGAGGATCATAGCTTTACTGCTAGTGGGAGCGTTTTGGATTATCAGCGAAGGAACACACGCCCAGCAGCTGCCGCAGGGTACCCTGTATAGTCTTAATCCTTACGTGGTGAATCCGGCGCTAACGGGTGCCTATGACTTCGCCGATGTCCGCCTCAGCTACCGGCGCCAGTGGCAGGGGCTGGACGATGCCCCCAATACAGCCTATATTACGGCGCATACCCCCATTGGCTATGGCAATAAAATAAGTGGCGCGGCAAGTACCCCCCGCTACGCCGGGGGTGTGGCGAGGGTACCCTCACCGCCCATAGGTACCTGGCGCTGGGGCGCAGGTATGGTGCTGCTGGCCGACCAGACGGGCCCTACCGAGCGAAATCTGGCGCAGCTTACGGGTGCTGTCCATGTAAGTCTTCCCGCCGAATGGCAACTTTCGGCGGGTGTTGGGGCGGGTGCCCTGCAGTATACACTGCGGTTCGACCGCATCCAGACCGCCACCCCGTCCGACCCCATTCTGCCCGATGGCCGCGTTTCGCAGGTGAGGCCCTATTTTTCGGCGGGGCTATTGGCTCGAAAGGGTGATTTCTGGGGCGGAGCCTCGGTGCTTTCACCTACGGCGATTTCACTGGCGTACTCTACTCCGTCGGGGGGCAAGGCGACCAGTAAGCTGATACCCCACTACTACCTTACGGCGGCCTATCGCATTGCCCTTTCGGACGAGTGGGTCGTAATTCCGCAACTGTGGCTCAAAAAAGGTGGACCCGCTCCTCCTTCAATAGACGGGCAAGTACGCGTACAGTATGCCGACCGCGTGTGGGGTGGCCTTCAGTACCGCCACAAAGACAGTCTGGGCGGTGTGTTAGGAATGGCCTTGTCGAGTGACCTCACCCTCAGTTATGCGTATGAATACCCCCTTTCTTCCATCAGTTCGGTTTCGACCGGAAGCCATGAAGTGCTACTGGGCTTTCGGTTCAACAACCGCGCGGCCGTTTATTGCCCCCCCATGGGCTGGTAGATTTTAGGGGATAGCGCGATACGAAAGACCCATTTTAGGGTCAATTTTTGTATTATTGCATCCTGCCCACTACTATACTGTCCGTATTTATGGATATTTCTATATTAATTATTATCCTCAGTTGTTCGGTTCTGCTGTCGTACGCGTTCGACCTGATCAGTAGCCGCACCAAACTCCCCTCGGTGGTTCTATTGCTGGCGACGGGAATGATTGCCCGCCAGGCGACCCAGTATTTCAACATCACCATTCCCTACGTAGACGTCCTGCTGCCTACCCTCGGTACCATCGGTCTTATTTTGATTGTACTGGAAGGAGGCCTGGATTTGGAATTGAGTGGCGGCAAGCACAAGCTCATTGCCCGTACATTCGTCTCGGCCCTGCTGGGGCTGATCCTGAGTATGCTGGTCATTGCGGGGATTTTCTATTTGCTGCTGGGGGAAAGCTTTTATAACGCGGTGGTCACGGCCACGCCTTTTGCCATCATCAGCAGCGCGGTGGCCATTCCCAGTGTTCGGGGACTGGACAACCGGCGGCGCGAGTATATGGTGTATGAGTCGTCGCTGTCGGATATCCTGGGCCTGATGCTTTTCAATATCCTGGTCATTCCGAGTGGTTCGGGCTGGGAGTCGGCAGGTAAATTCTTTCAGAGTACGGTGCTGATTGTCATCATATCGGTCATATGCTGTTTCGTGTTGCTGTATCTGATTAGCCGCATCAATCACCACGTCAAGTACCTGCCCATTATTTCGGCCCTATTTATCATCTATGCCGTCGGTAAAATCTACCATTTGTCGTCGCTGCTGGCTATTCTGGTGTTTGGCTTGTTTCTGAACAATACCGAGCTTTTCGTGCGGGGCAAGCTCAATGATTTTTTCAAGAACGATCTTTTTGAGGAGGAACTCGAGCAATTCAAGAACCTGACCGCTGAGAGTGCTTTTATCATCCGTACCTTCTTTTTTCTCATTTTTGGCTACGCTACCAATATCAGTGAATTGGCCGATTTTGACGCCTGGATCGTGAGCGGCCTGATTCTGCTCGCCATTCTGGGTACTCGCTTCCTTACGCTCAAAACCACCTTTAAAGGCAACCTGAGTCCGTTGCTGTACATTGCCCCCCGGGGCCTGATTACGGTACTACTTTTCCTGACCATACCACCCCAGTACATGGTGAAGGGATTCCGGGAAGGGATTCTGATGATTACGGTGATTATGACCGCCCTGACGATGATGGTAGCCGTGATGTCCTATCGGAAACCCGTCGAGGAAGAAGCACACGAAGAATTAGATGTAATGTAAAAAAGCCCAGAAGCAACGATTGTATAAGTAAGTCGGGACTGATTCGTAGCAATAGGCTTCCCGCTCGAAAGAAATGGCCCGATAGGCCCGGCAGTGATTCCGGAAACGAATCAAGTGAAAAAGGTACTCCACCAGGTACCAGACATAAAATAGAATAAAACCCATTTCAAGCTGCTGCCGCAAATGGATGCGCTCGTGGTTGAGCAGAATCCAGTGAGGATGGCGGTTTTTCACCAATACAAAAGGAAAGAGTGCCATGCCGCTGACCCATAAAAAAGATATCCGAACGACGAACCCTTTAAATGCCATGACGATACCGGTATTCTGGATTTTAGACTTTGTTCAAAAATTCAGGGGCATAGTTCAGATCGCCTAAATCAGCGACATCCGAATATACTGACAAACCTACGTTAAAATGAAATTGACTGGGTATAGAAAATATCTGATCAACGCTTTATTTCCAACTTTTCACTTTAAACTATCCATTCGCCATCGCACCGGCGACCCGGTCTCTACTAAATTATGCTCACTACTATTGTCATTATTTTTGTTGTCGGATACCTTGCTATTGCCCTCGAAGAGCCCCTCAAAGTAAACAAAACTGCCTCTGCCCTCATTACCGGCGTCCTGTGCTGGACCGCCTACGTACTGTATAGTTCTGATACCGAACACGTAGTGGATGCGCTCTCCGAACACCTGGGTTCCATTTCCGAAATCCTGTTTTTCCTACTTGGCGCTATGACGATCGTCGAGCTGATCGACGCCCATGAAGGATTTGCCATCATCACCGAGCGTATCAAAACGCGCAATCCGGTGTACCTGCTCTGGATTATCTGTATCCTGACCTTTTTCCTGTCGGCCCTGCTCGACAACCTGACTACCTCGATCGTGATGGTATCGTTGTTACGGAAAATCATGCCCGAATCGGAGCAGCGCAAGCTGATGGCGGGGATGATCATCATTGCGGCCAATTCCGGCGGGGCATGGTCGCCCATCGGCGATGTGTCCACTACGATGCTCTGGATCGGCGGTCAAGTAACTACGACTGCGATCATCACCAACCTTATCCTGCCCAGCATGGTATCGCTGGCTGCACCACTGTTGTACATGACCTTTGCCATGAAAGGTAGTTTACAAGCCATGCCTATTTTGCCGGATGAGGCTACCGCGCCCAGTTTCGATGCCGAAAATGGCGTTTCCCGTAATCAGGGCCGCCTCATGCTGGTAGCGGGTGTGATCGGCCTGCTATTTGTTCCCTTCTTCAAAACTGTCACCTACCTGCCTCCCTACATGGGGATGCTGCTATCGTTGGGTGCGTTATGGGTTCTTTCTGAAATCCTTCATAAGGATAAAGACGAAGAGGACAGGCTTCCCTACACCCCCGCCTACGCGCTGAGCAAGATCGACGTACCCAGTATCCTGTTCTTTTTGGGGATTCTAGTGGCTGTGGGTGTGCTGGAATCGACGCATATTTTGAGTGATTTGGCTACGCAACTGGACAATCTGGTGGGTAATCTGGATGTGATTGTGGTTATCATTGGCGTTGTATCCGCCATTGTGGACAACGTACCTATCGTAGCCGCGGCCATGGGGATGTATGACTTAGATACCTACCCGACCGACCACAAGCTGTGGGAGTTCATGGCCTACTGCGCCGGGACGGGCGGCAGTATGCTGGTGATCGGCTCGGCGGCGGGGGTGGCCGTGATGGGGATCGAGAAATTGGATTTTATCTGGTACCTGAAACGCATTTCCCTACTTGCTTTGCTGGGATACCTGGCTGGCGCGGGGGTATATTTGCTGATGTACTAGGGGTACCTTTCCTACTACCTCGTGCTGTATAAAAAGGAACGGATCACCCAACCAGGTGATCCGTTCCTTTTTTTTGACAAAAAAATTCCAACAAACGATCAATAATGTGCGGGGTGTTCGTCCCGCCACCATGCCGATAATTACCGAATAGCAGGTTTTGTGACTCTGAAGAATAGTTTTCGGGTAGATCCGGATTGGATTTAAGGAGAAATGATCTCCTGATTCTATACATTTACCTGAAATCTAAACTCTTTAAAATATGAGACTCAAAATGACTTCCGGGCTAATAGTGGCATGGATATTGGGCTTTTCGGCCCTGGCCCAGGACCTCAAAACCGCCGATGCCGTGATAGATAAGTACCTGACGGCCATTGGTGGCCGTGAAAAGCTTCGCTCCATGCAGGATATGACCGTTAGTGCGACGGCCGACGTTCAAGGCCGCACCATGGAGATGGAAACTAAGTTGAAAATGCCCAATAAATACAAGCAGGTGTCTTATATGATGGGCAATGAAGCAGGGGGAACTACCTATGATGGCAACACTCTATCGCGTTCAATGCGTGGGCAACAGACCACGAAGGAAGGTAAAGAAGCTTTTATGGAATTTTTACAGGGCCACCCTTTCCCTGAACTATACTACGACACGCTGGGGATCGAGAAAAAACTGGTGGGTGTGGAGAAAGTAGATGATAAGGATACCTATAAGATACAGTACACGGCGGCAGGCAAAGACTGGTATGACTTCTTCGATACCCAAACCGGCCTGAAAGTGAAGCGGTCGGCTACGAATGAAAGCCCCAGAGGCAAAGTGGAAACGGATATACGGTTTGGTAGCTACAAAGAGGTGAATGGCATCAAGTTTCCTTTCACGCGTAGCCAAAAGCTAGGGCAATTTGAAATGACGATGGAAACCCAGTCCATCAAACTAAACAAGGGTATTGACGATAAGCAGTTTAAGATTAAATAATAAACGATCAATAGTGAACAATGAAAATTACGGGCAGGAATTGTTCATTGTTCACTATTCATCGTTCATTTAATTCATCCCCGGCTAATTTCCAGCACCTCGAATTCGACGGTACCGGCGGGAATTTTGATTTCGGCCATTTCGCCTTTTTTCTTTCCCAACAAGCCTTTGCCGATGGGTGAGCTGACCGAAATTTTACCGGTTTTCAAATCAGCTTCCTCTTCCGAAACAAGCATATAGGTCATAATGGCCCCATTTTTCCTGTTTTTAATCTGTACGGTTGAGAGTACCGCCACCATGGAGGTATCGATGGAGGACTCGTCCAGGATTCGGGCATTGGAAAGTATTTCTTCCAATTTAGAAATCTTCATTTCGTGCAAGCCCTGCGCATCCTTCGCGGCGTCGTATTCGGCGTTTTCGCTCAGGTCGCCTTTGTCGCGGGCTTCGGCGATTTGATGGGCGATATGCGTGCGCCCCTTCGTCTTCATGTCGTTGAGTTCGTTTTTAAGGCGATTCAGGCCTTCCTCGGTGTAGTATGAAATCTTTGCCATAGGGTCAGATTGTGCGTTTGAAAATAAATAGAATCGTTTAGTTTCCAGGGGCTGTATAACAAAAAAGAACGGCGTGCCGACCGTTCATAAAGAATAAATAATCACTCGGAGGAGTGATTATCAAGTCTCTTCGGTTGGGAAGCCGTATCGGAAAATTTGTTTCATAGTCCAATCTTGGTCGACAAATTTAACAATATTTGCAAACCCTAGCAATAGAGAAGTTGAAAATTGAAAATTGAAATAGAAGAAGGGGGTTGTTGTAAGAAATTGAAAAATAAAGCAATAAAATTGTAGTATGCTTATAATAAGCTAGTTATTGCTTTGAAATTCAGTACCGTATCTATGTCAAATCCGTTGAGAATTATATTCATGGGAACGCCCGAATTTGCCGTTCCCAGTTTACAGTTATTGTTAGATACCCACTGCGAGGTCGTAGCGGTTATTACGGCCCCCGACCGCCCGTCGGGGCGCGGCCTGAAACTGACCGAATCGCCCGTGAAGCAGTGCGCTGTGGCGAATGGAATTCCGGTGCTACAACCCGAAAAATTAAAGAATCCCGAATTTCTGGACACCCTGCGGGCTCTACATGCCGACTTGCAGGTAGTCGTGGCGTTTCGGATGCTGCCTGAGGTAGTGTGGGCGATGCCTCGCCGGGGTACCTTCAATCTGCACGCCTCCCTGCTGCCCGATTACCGGGGCGCGGCGCCCATTAACTGGGCCATCATGAATGGCGAAACGGAAACCGGGGCGACTACCTTCTTTATTGAAAAGGAAATAGATACCGGTAAAATTATTTTTCAGGAAAAAGAAACCATTACGCCCGACGACACGGCGGGTACCTTGTACGAACGCCTGATGCATCAGGGAGCACAACTGGTACTACGTACGGTGCGGGCCATCGAGGTAGGTGCCTACCCTCAGATTCCACAACCTGCCGTACGGGAAGGCAAGGAAGCACCAAAACTATTCCGGGAAACGTGTGAAATCGACTGGAACCGCCCAGCGGCTCACATTCGTAATTTCGTGCGGGGGTTATCGCCCTACCCGGCCGCCTGGACTACTCTGAATGAGCTCACTTGTAAGCTGTTTGAGGTATCCTTGGTTGATCCCCATAGGGAAGGTACCCCATTGCCAGGTGATGCCTCGCCCGGCGAAACGTCGCCCGGCGCCTATCGCACTGACCAAAAGACCTATTTACATTTCAGAGCAGCGGATGGCTGGCTGGCGGTACACGATATTCAACTAGAAGGAAAACGTCGCATGAAGATAGATGATCTGCTGCGTGGCTTTAAATTTTAATGCTCAAAAAAAGGCTTGCCAGCAAGCGGAGCGATTTGCTCCGGTGAGCCGACAAAAAAGCGATACATGCTTATTTCCATTATTGTAGCCGTAGCCGAAAACGGAGTGATCGGTCGTGACAATCAGTTGTTGTGGCGCTTGCCGGATGATTTGAAGCGCTTTAAGCAGTTGACTCTGGGACATCCAATCATCATGGGCCGTAAAACCTTCGAGTCCATCGGGAAGCCGCTGCCCGGCCGTACTTCCATTGTCATAACCCGCTCCCCCGGCTATACCATTGAAGGGGCCATCGTGGTGCATTCGCTGGATGAGGCTATTGCCGTCGCCCAGGCGTGTGACAGTGGGGAAGCATTTATTATTGGAGGGGGCGAAATATACCGGCAGGCACAGGAGAAGGGTATCGTGAGTCGGCTTTATCTGACACGCGTATGTATTGATATTGAGGGAGATACCTTTTTTGAGATACCGGATTTAACGAAATGGCAGCTGACTAGTGAAGAGTTTCATCCTCCCGACGATCGGCACCCAATAACATTTTCCTTCAACAATTATAGTATAAGAAGTGTTATGTAATCTTTGTCGTTAAAAAAAAATAAGTCAACTCGACTTTTAATCTGTTCATGAAAAACAGCGAACTATGGAAATAGCTGTACACTCTGCTATAAGCACCCTAAAACTAGAACTCACCACTCCTATACTAGACGATCGTCCGGTATATGTGTCAGGAAACTTCTGCAACTGGTCGCCCGATCTCGATGAATTAAAAATGGAACGTATCGCCCCTGGGCAGTACCAGTTTACTTTTCCGAAAGATTTGGATTTACCTGGCGAAATCGAATACAAATACACCCGAGGGGGTTGGAATCAGGTTGAGCTCGATAGTAATGGCCATGCGCCTCTGAATCGTTCAGTTCCCTTTGACCGGAAGCGGGTCAAGGATTATGTCCCCCACTGGCGGCGCGACGGTGTATCGCTCGACTCGGAGTTACTTCCTATTGTAGAGGTCTTTGCCGAGTCCTACGATATCCCCGAACTCCGGGCTAACCGCAAAATTCAGGTATTGCTCCCCCATAACTACCACGAGCAGCCCGATCGCCGCTACCCGGTACTGTACCTGACTGATGCTCAGAACTTGTTTGGAGTAGGCTCGGCCTATGGTAATTGGGGTATCGACCGCAAATTGGCCGTACTGGCTACCCGTGACCGGGCCGATATAATTATCGTGGCGATTGACCATGGGGACAACGAACGGATCAACGAGTTTTCGCCCTACGATACGCCCCGCAATGGCAAAGGAAAGGGCCGCGAATTTCTGCGTTTTATAACGAACTCCTTAAAATCGGCCATCGATGCCAGGTACCGTACCAAGCCACACCGCCTACACACAGGGATTGGGGGTAGTTCATTGGGCGGTCTGCTGGCGACCTATGCTGGCCTCATGCACCCAGATGTTTTTGGCAAACTGATGATTTTCTCACCCTCGCTTTGGATATCGCCCCGCATTCATTACGATGCCATCCATTTCTTCGAGCCTTTCGAAAGCCGAATTTATCTGTACGGAGGCAACCGCGAGGGAGCCAATATGGTCAAGAATTTAAAAACGCTGAACGAAACTATTGAAAAGCAATGCTACGGATACGATCGGGTGAAAGTGAAGCTGGAAATTGATCCACAAGGCAAGCACAATGAAGCCCGCTGGGGCGAAGAATTCCCGAAAGCGTTGGAGTGGTTGTATTACTAATGAGTGAATGATAGAATATTTTTCCACCTTCATATTCTATCATTCACTCACCGCGCGGGCGGCCCCGTCAAAATCATACATTAGAGTATAAACTGACTCAGATCCCGGTTCTGAACCAGACGGGATAGCTTTTCATCGACCATTTCTTTGGTAACCACCAGATGGGCATTCGGTCCGATCACATCCGGAATGTCGAACATGAAATCGTTCAGAAGCGAGCTCATAACCGTTTGCAGGCGGCGTGCGCCAATATTTTCTACCTCGCTATTGACCTCGAAAGCAATTTTGGCGATTTCGCGGATGGCATCATCCTGAAACTGTAATTCCACTTCTTCCGACTTCATCATCGCCACATACTGCTTAGTGAGGGCATTTTTTGGCTCTTTCAGAATTTGGTAAAAATCGTCCTGGGTCAGGCTTTGTAGTTCTACCCGGATCGGAAAACGTCCCTGCAATTCGGGAATAAGATCCGAAGGCTTTGCTACGTGAAAAGCCCCTGCGGCAATGAACAGGATATGGTCGGTATTGATAATGCCGTGCTTAGTGTTGACCGCGCTGCCTTCCACGATAGGAAGTAGGTCGCGCTGCACGCCTTCGCGGCTGACGTCAGGCCCGCCACCGCCCGAAGAACGGCTGGATGCTACTTTATCAATTTCGTCAATGAAAATAATGCCCAGGTTTTCCGCCTTCTCAATGGCTTCAGACTTCACTTCGTCCATGTCGATAAGCTTGGACGCCTCTTCTTCCAGCAGCAATTTTTTAGCTTCCGCTACGGTCACTTTCCGCTTTTTGCCCCGGCGCGGCATCATATTGCCGATCATTTCCTGAATATTCATCATCGAAACGTCATCGATCGCACCGCCGATCATACCTACATTGGGACCTGAATTTTGTTGTATTTCAATTTCAATTTTTCGGCTGTCGAGTTCGCCGTTGCGAATTTTTTCGCGGAAGCGTTCTCGGGTACGCTGGTTCAGTTCCTGGTCGTTGTCGGGCATAACATCGGATGTGCTGGTACCGTTTTCGTTGCTGAAGCCGACTCCGGCGGGGGAAGAGGCGTGCATTGGCGGAATCAGAATGTCCAGGATCACGTCCTCGACCAGCTGCTCGGCCCTGATTTTTACTTCTTCCTTTTTCTGCGTCTTCACCATGCTCACGGCCTGCTCCACCAGGTCGCGGACCATGCTTTCCACATCACGACCCACGTAGCCTACCTCGGTAAATTTGGAGGCTTCCACTTTCACAAATGGAGCATCGGCGATTTTGGCCAGGCGTCGGGCGATTTCGGTTTTACCCACGCCCGTCGCGCCAATCATCAGAATGTTATTGGGGATAATCTCGCCCTGAATTTCTGCGGGGCTATTCATCCGCCGCCAGCGGTTGCGGAGAGCAATGGCCACGTTGCGCTTGGCATCGTGCTGGCCGATAATATATTGATCCAGTTCGGCAACGATCTGCCGGGGGGTAAGTCGATCTAAGTGTTCAGTCATGAATTATTTGCTGACGGCTGGTAGCTACTAGCTAATAGCCTTCTTTTATAGGGTTAAAATTGTGCGATGAGCCGCTGAATATTCCAGATGGCTTGTTTTGGTGGCTGATAGCCAGGCAGAGCAAAAAAAATAGTTTGCTTTGAAACTTCTGCTACTTCCTGAATAAGGGTACCTTTTGATCGAATTTTATGAAAATCCAGCATCCAGTATCTACTTACCAAAACAACCTAACACGTAAACAACTGTTCCCGTTTGGAAAATCCGGTCATTTTTTCAGGTTCACGTTAAAACTGAATGTATTGGCAGATAGCCCGGCGTTGTACTGCGCGCGACCGTAGCTGATCTCGAAGCGTTTGAACCGCAGCCACGCTCCAAACGAAATCCCAGATAGTCCGCCCAGATTTTGCAGGCGAAGTTCCTGCCGCAGCAGGTGGTCGTAGCCCAGCATCAGCCGAAAATTGGGATGAATCATAATTTCGGTACCTAGTGTAAGATGCCGCAGGAGTTTTTCGGGGAGGGGTACCTTACGCAGAACGCGATTGCCATTGGCATCAAAATCGTAGAATAAAGCCGGGTCGTTGTAGACCATATCGAACGCGGTGAGGTGGTGAGCGGTGAGCGAATACCGCAGCGGAGCGTATTCAGGCTTGAAAGTCACGCCAATTCGCACGTCGAAGGGGAGGGGAGGTACCTCCCCTCCCGCGTAGTTCTGTTTCAAAAACCCCAGGTTCTTGACCACAAAACCTGCGGTCAGGTCGCGGGTAGGGTGCTTGAAGGTAGCTCCCCAGTCCAGCGCCAGTCCCCACAGCTGGTAATTTTCCAGCGACGAGCCGACCATTTTGAGCGAACCACCAATCGTGATATTCTGAATGGTATTCCCGTACCCTACCGACAACGCGTAATCAGCGGACCGGAATTCGCCGATTTGATTGCCCAAATCGTCCGTTTGTATCAGGGTACCATAGTTGAGATATTGGATTCCCCCGGCCCATACACCCCGTATTTTCCTAAATTCGTGGGCGTAGGCCAGGTTCATAAAACGGGTATCAGCCAGGTAGGGCATGTACGACAGCGCAAGTTGGTTGTTTTTTGTGCTATCAAGCAAAGCAGGATTCTGCATGAATAATGAAGCGTCCGTACCGGGCGGGGTAGCGTGGCGCGAGCCCAGCGCCGTGAGCCGGGCGTTGGGGGCCAATTGCAGAAACGTGAGTCCGGTGCGTCCGCCCGTGGGCTGAGCCTGCGCAGTCAGACCCACCAGCATGACAAGGAATGCCGTTTGCCATAGCCCGATTACCTCCTTATTCCCTTTTTTTATAAATCCAGTATCCAAAATCCAGTATCCAGAATCTACTTTCTGTAAATTGCCCGTGCTATGCGTAACCAGGACTAACGCATACGTGTAAAAGTACAACCAAAAAAGAAATCTCCCTCAGAACCCGCCCTACACGGGGCGAACGAACCCAACACTATGGACATTGTACATATACCAACGGACAGAACCAAAATTCTCGATAAAAAGAATGCCGAGGCCCTACTGGGCGGCGGCGAAAAACGTATTGATTCTCAGCATAAAAAAGGCAAATTGACCGCTCGCGAACGCGTGGAGTTGTTGATGGATGAGGGTACCTTCGAGGAGATCGGCAAGTTTGTCATGCACCGCAGCAAAGATTTCGGCCTGGACAAGGAGCACTACCTGGGCGATGGCGTCGTAACGGGTTATGGTACCGTAGCGGGACGGCTCACCTACGTCTTCGCGCAGGACTTTACGGTTTTTGGCGGATCGCTCTCGGAAACCCACGCCGAAAAAATTATCCGAATCATGGATTTGGCCATGAAAAACGGTGCCCCCATCATTGGCCTGAACGACTCGGGTGGAGCGCGGATTCAGGAAGGGGTACTTTCGCTGGCGGGTTATGCGGATATTTTTTATAAAAACACCCTGGCTTCGGGTGTTATTCCCCAGATTTCGGCCGTGATGGGCCCCTGCGCGGGGGGGGCGGTGTACTCGCCAGCCATAACGGATTTTATCATGATGGTGGAAAACACCAGCTACATGTTCGTGACAGGCCCCAATGTGGTCAAAACCGTAACGCATGAGGATGTGACATCCGAGGAACTAGGCGGCGCAATGACCCACGCTACCAAGTCGGGCGTGACGCACTTCGTGGCCGCCAATGAAGTGGAGTGCATCGAATACCTCAAAAGATTACTGAGCTATATTCCGCAGAATTGTGAGGATGAAGCCCCGCGCCAGCCCTACGACAGTTCCAACGAGCGGCGACCTAACCTGAAAGAAATTATCCCGGCCAATCCCAATCAGCCCTACGATATTCGGGAAGTCATCGAAGAACTGGCTGATACGGGCAGTTTTTTTGAGGTTCATAAATTTTTTGCCGAAAACATCGTGGTAGGCTTCGCGCGTTTGGCCGGGCGCAGCATCGGCATCGTGGCCAATCAGCCCGCCGTGCTGGCCGGGGTACTCGACATCAACGCCAGCCAGAAAGCGGCCCGGTTCGTGCGCTTTTGCGATTGCTTTAACATCCCGCTACTGGTACTCGAAGACGTACCCGGCTTCTTGCCCGGCACTGATCAGGAATGGAACGCCATCATCACCAATGGAGCCAAATTGCTGTACGCTTTTTGCGAAGCTACGGTACCCCGCATTACGGTCATCACGCGAAAAGCATACGGTGGTGCCTATGACGTGATGAACTCGAAGCACATCGGGGCTGATATGAACTACGCCTGGCCCACGGCCGAAATCGCGGTGATGGGCGCGAGCGGGGCCGCCGAGATTATCTTTAAACGCGAGATTGCCGAGGCCGATGATCCGGCGGAAAAATTACAGGAAAAGGTCGCCGAGTATACGCATAAGTTTGCCAATCCCTACCGCGCTGCCCACCGGGGCTACGTCGATGAGGTGATTTATCCCGAGCAAACCCGCGAAAAACTGATCCGGGCTTTTGCGATGCTGGAAAATAAAGTAGACACGCTACCCAAAAAGAAGCACGGCAACATTCCGTTGTGATAATTGAAACCGGGTCGCCGGTACGATGAAAAATTGAAAATGACCAATAAAAAAACACGTTTCCACGCTGCGAACTCTGCCGCGTTTTTCCTGACCGCCGATGAGCCCGATGAACTCGCGGCCTTTCTGAAAAAACACGGCTGGATTGCCGAGGATGAATCCGTGTTGCGCATTGAAAAACCCGGTGAGGGCAACATGAACTATGTGCTGCGGGTACGCACCGACCGCCAGTCCTTGATTGTAAAGCAGTCGCGGCCCTGGGTCGAAAAGTACCCCCAACTCGACGCGCCCATTGAGCGCATCGTCGTGGAGGCGCAGTTCTACGATGCGCTTTCTGAGGTGGAGAGCCTGAATTCTTTCATTCCCCGGTTAAAGGGATTCAGAAAAGATGATTATTTCATGATCATCGAAGACCTGGGTGAAGCCTCGGACTTTACCAGTATTTATAAAAAATCGGAACAAATTACCCCGGTTGAGTTGGCCGATCTGATGCAATTCATTTCGGGATTGCACCAGGTAACGCTGGGGCAGATGCCGGAATCTTTTCCTGATAATCATGCACTAAAAATACTCAACGCCGAGCATATTTTCACCTACCCTTACCTGGAAGAAAACGGTCTTGATCTCGATACGGTGCAACCCGGTTTGCGAACGGTAGCCACGACGTACAAGAAAGATGAGCCGCTTAAAAAGCAGATTGAGAAACTGGGGGAAGTGTATTTGGGGCAAGGAGGTACCCTGCTACACGGTGACTACTACCCCGGTAGCTGGCTCAGAACCATCCAGGGTACCCGCATCATTGACCCGGAATTTGCATACCTGGGTTGCGCGGAGTTTGACCTTGGGGTACTGGTGGCGCACCTTAAAATGGCCCAAACAGACGATGACGTTATTCAGGAAGGCCTCGCCACCTACGATCTCAGGGGGCGAAACTTGGACCACGCGCTGTTTGCCGGATTCTGCGGGGCCGAGATTTTGCGGCGGATCATTGGCTTGGCGCAATTGCCCCTGGACCTGACGCTCGAGGAAAAGGAGCACCTGCTCCTGTGGGCGAAAGCGTCGGTACTCAATCCCGATACAAATCCCTTCCTGAATTTCAACTCGGAAAAGGAACCAAAGGATTGGTTAAACAAAGAGGTATGATCTGTTTTTCCGGAAAAGGTGGTCTGCCTGGGGCGCAATCGAAACTCGTTTGGACAGTGTATTTAACCCGGATTGACCTGCAAGAATTGGCGCGGAAAATGACGGATAAGGTGTACTAACGATAATGCACCCACTTCCTACAATCACCAGAAATTTTACAAAAAAAGGCTTTCACGGGATGTGGAAGCCTTTTTTTGTAAAACGTATTTTTGAAGAAGAATCCGAACTACGCCAACTTCGCTTCGGCGCGCTCGATGGCTTTGTTTTCCTTCCACTCCTTCCATTTCGGGCCGAGTAGCGAGTTCATACCCTTGTCCACCACCGTGTGGCGAGCCAGGTTCATGCCGCCTTTCAGCAGTGTAAACACGGAATCATTGGCGCGCAGCGACAGGCCAAAGCCGCCATCGACGTACTTGATGTAGTGCCACCACAACGAAGGAATAAACACCGTTTCGCCGTGTTCAAGGATGGTTTCGTAGCCTTGCGCTTTGTCGAAGGCCGGGAAACGCTTCAGATCGGGATGGAGCGGATGCACGTGGCTCATCACGGTAAACGGATGCTGGTACAAACGGACACTTTCCGAGGGGGGAAATAGCACGATCTTTTTGCGGGTCTGGAACTGCGACAGGAATACGTGCGAGCAATCCATGTCGTAGTGCAGGTTCACCTCGGAATTCTGACCGCCGAAAAACATGAACTTATAACTCTTCACAAAGCCGTCCATGATGGTCGGAAACTGTACGTCAGCGTTCAGTTCGGGGATTTTCTTAAAAATATCGAAGAGGAAAATCCGCAGATCGGTCGGGCCTTTTTCGATCAACGACAGGTACTCACCGAATGGCATCGTGGCCGCATTCTGAAAGTACTTGTCCGGGTCGTGGATGTGGTTGTCGACCAGGGGTACCTCCAGGTCGCCATGATTCTCACGGAACCAGTCGAAGGTCCATTTCTGGGTAGCCGGCCAATCTTTGATCAAATCCTTGAAAACCACCGGACGCCGGGGCTTAAGGTAGTTTTCGATGAACTCTTCGCGGGTCAGGCCCGAACGTTTTTCTATGGGAGTTAGCTGCATAGCGGCAAAAAATTTTGCGGCAGTACCCTTATGATTATTGATACAGGAGGGGCTGCGATTCTGAATTGTGCTGCAAATTTATACTTTCTCGAACAATTTCCAGTATGTAGTTGGTTTCTAAGATAGGCAAAAAATCAAGACCGGCTATCCGAACTCTTCCGGGTCGTCGTACCTTGCAAAAGTTAATTCTAATTTGAACCATTCAATGCTGTTATGACTGACAAGAGCACCGAGTTTTTGTACAAATACCTAAACAACGCCTCCCCGACGGGCTTCGAGGCGTCAGGCCAGCAAATTTGGCTGGATTATATCAAACCCTACATCGACGATCAGATCATCGATGTGTACGGGACAGCCGTAGGCGTCGTCAATCCCGGCGGGAAAGCAGACGACAAAAGTTATAAGGTAGTCATCGAAGCGCACTCCGACGAAATCGCCTGGTTTGTGAACTACATCAACGATCAGGGTTACATCTATGTCCGGCGCAACGGGGGGTCCGATGCGGCCATTGCACCGTCCATGCGGGTCAATCTGCACACGGTCAACGGCCCGGTGACGGGCGTGTTCGGCTGGCCCGCCATACACGTGCGCGACGTAGCCAAAGATCAGGTACCTCAGGTACACGATCTGTTTATTGACGTGGGCGCCGCCAATAAAGACGAAGTAGAAAAAATGGGTATTCACGTGGGTACGGTGGTGACCTTTGCCGACGGCCTGACCGAAATGAACGGTCGGTATTACGTGGGTCGCGCGCTCGACAACCGCGTCGGTGGATTCATGATCGCCGAAGTGGCCCGGATGCTGCACGACAATAAGGTACAGCTACCCTACACGCTGTACGTGGTGAATGCCGTCCAGGAAGAAATCGGTCTGCGGGGTGCCGAAATGATCTCGCGCCGCCTGAAACCCGACCTGGCCATCGTGACCGACGTAACCCACGACACGCAGTCGCCTATGTACACCAAAACAAAACAGGGCGACCTCAAATGCGGCCTTGGTCCGGTGCTGTGCTACGGCCCCGCCGTGCAGAACAACGTCCGCGACCACATCATCCGGGTAGCTCAGGAAAAAGAAATTCCCTTCCAGCGGCAGGCTGTGAGCCGCTCCACGGGCACCGACACGGATTCATTCGCCTACTCCGCCGAAGGGGTAGCTTCGGCTTTGATCTCCCTACCCTTGAAGTACATGCACACGACCATTGAAACGGTACATAAGGACGACGTACAGAGCGTGATCAAGCTTATGTACGAAACTTTGCTGACCATCAAAGGCGATGAGGATTTCCGATATATCAAGTAGAGAATTCGAAATATAAAATCCCCCACAGACTGAGTAGTTTGTGGGGGATTTTTCGTGGACTGGGATTTTTCTTTAATCTTGTAAAAAATGAATCCACTCACCCTATGAAACCACAACTCCAGCGCGAGCGCTACAAACTCCTAATATCCCTGGACCGGCTGCTGGAAGGCCCCATGATTTTCCTGGGCTTCGTGTGGCTGGTGCTGCTGGTGGTGGATTTGGTGTGGGGCTTGTCCAAAACGCTGGACTACATCAGTATTACGATTTGGGTTATTTTCATCGTTGATTTCCTCATCAAATTTATTCTGGCTCCGGCGAAGGTAGCTTTTATAAAAAGAAACTGGCTTACGGCCATTTCGCTGATCATTCCGGCCCTGCGGGTGTTCCGAATTTTCCGCTTCCTCCGAGTACTCCGGAGCTTGCGCGGGCTGCGGCTCGTCAGGATTGTCTCTTCACTCAACCGCAGCATGAAGAGTCTGTCGGCCACCATGCAGCGGCGAGCTTTTGGCTATGTAGTGCTGCTTTCGCTGGTGGTTACCTTCACGGGGGCGGCGGGGATGTACGCTATCGAAAGTCCCTCCCCTGGTTTTGATAGCTACGGCATGGCACTGTGGTGGACCGCCATGCGGGTCACTACGGCGGGTAGCGAGTACTCGCCCGCTACGCCTGAAGGGCGCGGGCTCGCTTTCCTGATTACGCTATTTGGATTCGCGATTTTTGGCTACGTGACGGCCACCCTGGCTACCTTCTTTATTGGCCGCGATGCCGAGGAAAAAGATGCCCCCGTAGCTGGGGCGAAGGACGTGGCGGAACTGCGCAAGGAAATTGCACTTCTGACCAAAAGCATCAACGAGATGAAGGAGAAACTTGAAAGTAACTAGCTCACTCAGGCGGGGCAAGGTCATTGGGTTGCGTGAGCCCCCCGTGCTTTGCCAATTCAGAATTTTTCAATTCGCGTTCCAGAAAATAATTGAGAGCGGTTCGCAGCGTAGCGATCGCTGCCAGTTTGCCGATCTCATCCCAGGTAGGGGCAATAGCCGTTGCCAGGATATCAGCGCCCAACAGCAGTTCAAGCGATACCGTAAGCGAACTGCCAAACCGGATGCGAATGTCTTGAATGGTTTTCCCCGAATTGGGCCGGAGAACATTGAGAACATAACTATAAAGAAATTGCAGCAGGGCGATACCGATCACGACTGCGGCCAGGATTTCGATAAAACTACTGAGGTGCTTGGTGACGATTTCGGCCAGTTCTTTCATGCGAATAGAAGGTAAAACTACCTTGCCAGCTACGTCCTCAGCGGCTAGTCAAACTATTTCCCCAAATCAGGCCGCTTATCGAACCACGGCTCGGCGGTTTCCAATTGGGCGGCCAGTCGGAACAGCAGGTCTTCTTCACCCATACGTCCCGTGAACATCACGCCTACGGGCAGGTTGGTTTCGGTCCAGTGGAGGGGTACCGACATGGAGGGCTGACCCGTCATGTTGGCGATGGCGGTGTAGGGAATGTAGCTGAAGGTCCGTTCGATGAGGTCGTCAATGATCTTACTACCTTTCAGGAAACTGTATCCACCCGTTTTTTGCAGGAGTTTCAGGGAAAGATTTTCCTGCGTCGTGTTTTGTAATTCACCGATTTTAATGGGTGGACGCGATAGAACCGGCGTCAAAAATACGTCATACTGCTGATGCAGAGCAGCCATTTTGCGGGCTAACATATTCCATTGGAAAAGGGCGTGGGCATAGTCGGCTCCCGTGTACACCTCACCCAATTTGGCCAGTAGCCAGGTGTTAAGCTCCACATCGCTGGTACTCACCGCCCGGCCCAGGTAGGTGCCCAGGTTACGCAGGGCAGCTGCCGTTTCGCTCACCACCATCGGGAAAAACAAATCCTTGAATGCCTCGGGACCGTAGGGTAGGGGTACCTCCACCACCTCGTGGCCCAGCGATTGCAGCAGTCGGGCGGTTTTCTCGACGGCCCGCACGCATTCTACATCGACCGATTGGTTAGGATACGTGTGGCGACTGCACAAAGCAACCCGAAGTGTTCCAGGGTCGCGACCTACTTCCTCCGCGTAAGGGCGTTCGGGGCGCTGTATCTGAAACGGATCGCCCGGCGCATAGCCTTGCAGGATATCCAGCATTACGGCGCTGTCGCGCACGCTGCGGGTCACCGAGCCTTCTACGACCGCTCCGCTCCACGCCTCCCCGAATACGGGACCCAGTGACACGCGACCCCGCGAGGGCTTCAACCCAAAAAGTCCGCAGCAGGAAGCCGGAATCCGGATGGACCCGCCGCCGTCGGAAGCCGTGGCCGCCGGGACAATCCCCGCCGCTACCGCCGCTGCCGACCCGCCGCTCGACCCGCCGGGTGAATGTCCGGTATTCCAGGGATTGCGGGCGGGGCCAAAAAGCGAAGGCTCCGTAAAGGGAGTCAGGCCAAACTCGGGCGTATTGGTTTTGCCAAAAGGTACCAGTCCTGCTTTCAGACAATGGTCCATGTAATAACTATTCTGAGCCGACACATACTGCATGTACCCCTTGCTGCCCGACCGCGAGGGCGTACCCGCCCAGTCGATGCTCAGATCCTTCACCAGAAAAGGTACCCCTCGCAGCGCGCCACCTTCGGGTAGGTTTGCCGCGATCTTCCGGCCTTCCTCGTACAGGGGATGCACGATGGCGTTCAGCGCCGGGTTTCTTTTTTCGGCCAGTACCAGAGCGTTTTCCAATAGCTCGCCGGGGCTTACCTCTCCGTCTTTTACCAGTTGGGCCAGACCCACGGCGTCATATTTCTGGTATTCTTCGGCGGTCATAGTGGGGTGGGGATTAGGGTAGTTCGTATTTCAAAGCTTACAGAGGCGTGAGGGATTCGATGGCGTAATGCTTCTGCTCATACTTATGGACGAGGAGCGACAGTACTTCCAGCAAATCACCCTCCGGCGTGTTGGGCTTGGCGTGAAGTACCCCTTCCATCGTTTTCAATGCTAGATCGTAATCTTGTTCAGTTTTGATAAATTCCATGGATTCTTTGCGAGGTACCCTTATCCCACGGTGGGTTTCTATTTTTTATAAACCTGACTCCGATGGTCGATTCTGACTATGGTAATCGTAATGACTGCTTCATCTATCGTGAAAATCGCCCGGTAGTCCCCAACCCGTAACCGATACGCGGCCTCAATATCAGGAGAAATAAAGGCCGGATTGGTTAGTTTCTTGACATTCGGCATAGCAAAAGGATCTTCTGCCGGTACCTTAAACTTCACTCTAAAAGCTTTCAATACCTGTAAGGGTAACTTATCCAGGTTTTTCTGCGCCTTTTTCGTGATGACTACTTTATACATTGCCCTTTTCTTTTCGGACTATCTGCTCATCGATAGCCTCAAAAAAAACAACGGTTTCTTCATCACGGTCCTGATTTACCAGCAGTAGATCGGCAAAATCTTCGGCCCATTCCTGCATTTTTTTATCTTTCAAATCAATGAGCATGGCCGTGGTTCGGCCATCAGCGTCCACTACATAGCTGATGTGCTCCTGAATTGTTTTGGCGGATATTTTAGTTCGTGCTTCCATGATATACTCGGTACATTGTGCCGGGGTAACGTGAAATCTACCCCGGCTGGTTTCTAACTACCTACGCCATAATTCTCCCCAACGAATTATCGTACAAATCCTTTGCCTCCGCCGTAGCAAGTACCTCCCGGCTATCGACCACAAAATGCTGCGCGGTGACAGTACCCAGCAGCGTGTGCGCGATTTTCAAATCGCCGCCGAGGTACCTTTGGAACTCGCCCTGCTGCGCGGCCTTCACCGAAACCAGCACGCGGCCCTGTGCTTCTCCAAAGAGGAAAGCATCGGTACGGAAATTGTTATCGGTCGCGATGGCAAAACCCAGCTCGCGCGGTAGGGCCGATTCGGCCAGCGCTACGAACAACCCGCCGTCGGAAACATCGTGGACGGATTGCACCAAACCCTTTGTGATCAATTTCTTAATCGCCTGATGCAGCGTGTACTCTTCCTCGATGTCGAACGCCGGGGCGGGCGATTCCTTCACCTGTCGGTAACTGTATAGGTACTCCGACGAGGCAATATCGTTCTTGGCCGATCCGACCAGATAAATCAAATCGTCGGCAGCTTTGAAGTCGAGCGTCATGTGGTGCGCAGGATCTTCCATGAGGCCGATCATACCGATAGTGGGCGTCGGGAACACAGGACCGTCGTCGGAGCTTTGGTTGTAAAAACTCACGTTGCCGCCCGTTACGGGCGTAGCGAATTTCAGACAGGCCGCGCCCATGCCTTTTACGGCCTGAACAAACTGCCAGTACACTTCGGGTACGTAGGGATTGCCGAAATTGAGGTTGTTGGTCACGGCCAGTGGCTCGGCACCCGTGCAGGTCAGGTTACGGGCGGCTTCTGACACGGCAATCTGCGCGCCAATGTACGGATCAGCGTTGACGTAGCGGCTGTTGCAGTCCACGGTCATGGCGATACCCTTCTTAAAGTTAGGATGATTCAAGTCCCGGACGCGCACCACGGCGGCATCGGACGGGCGGTTGGTGCTGCGGTTGGCTGTACCAACCATCGAGTCGTACTGCTCGTAAATCCAGCGCTTGGAGGCGATGTTGGGGTGGGAGAGGAGGTGACGGGCTACTTTCCCAATCTCCTCGTCTTTCGTATCGGCTACTGTATTGAGGTCAAATTCCTTGAATCGCTGGTAGTAAGCGGGCTCGCGGTACTCGCGGTGGTACTGCGGCGCACCGCCGCCCAGCACCAGGTCGTAGGCGGGTACGTCGGCGATGAGTTCGCCGTGCTGGTGGAAATACAGTCGCCCGGCGTCATTGGGTCCGGCAGCAATCACCTCACCAATTTGGGCACAGTGTAAGTCCCACTTGTCGAAAATGCCCTGAATGATTCCTTCCTTGCCCTTCTCAACTACCACCAGCATCCGCTCCTGCGACTCCGACAGCAGGATTTCCCAGCCGTGCATATTGGTTTGGCGGGTAGGTACCTTGTCGAGGTCGATGATCATGCCGTGCTCGCCCTTAGCGCTCATTTCGGAGGTGGAACAGATGATACCCGCCGCGCCCATATCCTGAATGCCGATCACGTGGCCCGTGTCGATGATTTCCAGGGTAGCTTCCAGCAACAGTTTCTCCATAAACGGATCACCCACCTGCACTGCGGGCAGCTTCTCATTCGACTTGTCCGAAATATCCTCGGACGCGAAGGTAGCGCCGTGGATACCGTCCTTTCCCGTAGCCGAGCCCACGATGAACACCGGATTTCCTACGCCGTAGGAGGTCGCTTTGGCGACCTTCCCTATCTCGACGATGCCCGCCGAAAAGGCGTTCACGAGTGGATTGGTATTATAACATTCATCAAAAAATACCTCGCCACCCACCGTCGGGATGCCGAAAGCATTGCCGTAGTCGCCGATGCCCTTCACCACACCGCGCACCAGCCACTTGGTTTTGGCCAGGTCGGGGTTGCCGAAGCGGAGGGAATTGAGCTGCGCGATGGGGCGTGCGCCCATCGTGAATATATCGCGGTTGATGCCGCCTACCCCCGTGGCCGCACCCTGGTAGGGTTCCAGCGCCGAGGGGTGATTGTGCGATTCGATCTTGAAACTACACGCCAGTCCGTCGCCGATGTCTACCAGGCCGGCATTTTCTTCGCCCGCCTTGGCCAGCATCCGATCCGAGTCACGCGGTAGGGTTTTGAGCCACACGATGGAGTTTTTGTAGGAGCAGTGCTCCGACCACATCACCGAAAAGATACTCAGTTCGGTAAAATTGGGCGTACGGCCCAGAATTTCCTTGATACGGTCAAATTCTTCAGGTAGTACCCCCAGCTTGCGGGCGGTTTCGACGGTAGGCAGCGTGTTGCCGTCGTGTATTTCGTGACTCATTAGTTGACAGTTGACGGTTGACAGTTGACAGTTGACAATGGCTACCAACAGATAGTAGCCATCGATAGCCCGGAATGAATGGACTATGCACAAAATTAGGGCTTTATGCGTAGAGAAGCGGTATGGAAAGATTTTTTCTACCAAAAGTATTGACACCTAAGAAATGATTCCTAGTTTTGCATCCTAGTTTTTAGCCAAAGAGGGATGGCAGAGCGGTCGAATGCGGCAGTCTTGAAAACTGTTGACTGTAACAGGTCCGGGGGTTCGAATCCCTCTCCCTCTACGAAAACCCGCTTAGCGAAAGCTGAGCGGGTTTTTTCTTACCTAACTGTAACCTTTCACAGGTTAAAATCTTGTGTTCTATATTAATCAGATCGCCTGAAATCTAAACAGGTCAGTGGCGTAATTTAAGTCCAGTCCTTTCTGGATAGGGTACCTATACTTGTCAACGCTTGGTATTTGAGTGGAACGTTTTATTCACACAGCATAGAGTTCGCCGGACCAGGATTAGCAATGAAATAGTTTGCTGATATCAATTCGTAGGGGCAGCTTGAATAGCGTAGGATGCTTGATTCTTTTCACCGTAAAATACATCTGGACTCGGGCCAAGAAGAGAAAGTCAGAGTGACACAAGGTATAAAAGTACCTTTTTGTTACTTTACGTGTCAGAATCCCCACCCGACACCTCTATGCGATGAACCCTACCGAAAACCCCTTCTTTTACCACCCCATTCTAAATTCGCCCTACGAGTACCCCCAACGCTACTGGGAGCTTGATAATCAGGGGCAGCCGACTCAAAAAGTTATTGAAAAAAGGCGGCCCACCGAATTTATCACACCCATACCTAAGCCCCGAAAAAGGAAGAAAGCGGATACCCAGCAGAGTATCCTTTTCAACGAGGGAGTGGGGCTGTCGAATCAGAAGCAACAGTACGATCCAACTTCAATCATTAATCGCGTCCGCGAGCAGGTAACGATTTGGCGGGCTATCCCCAATCCAGCGCAGTGGCAGGTAACTCCCGAAACGACCCGACTCCTCCAACATTGGCACAGCCACAAATTTAGTAGCATTCGCCCCTTTTTCTACCAGGTGGAAAGCTAAACTGAACTCCGATTTTGACCCGGCTTATTGCCAATGAATCAAGAAAAGTAATAGGTGTGTAATATAGAATTGAATAAGTACTAATGAAACTGTATTTAGGTGTTACAGATAACAATTGGTTTAAGTACTTGAGTCGGATAAATCCCGAAGATGTAAATTTTTGGCAGCCTAGTGGAAATGTTGCCTTTAAGGTACTATCACCTGGCTCTCCCTTCCTTTTTAAGCTTAAAAAGCCGCTTAATGCAATCGGTGGAGTGGGTTTCTTTTCTAGTCATACAAAATTGCCCATTTCTATTGCATGGGATACATTTCGCAATCGGAATGGCTGTGAAACGTTCGATGAATTTAGTAGAATGATATTGAATTATCGATCTGACAAATACAACATTAATCCTAATATTGGCTGTATCGTTCTGACAAACCCGATCTTCTTCCGAGAGGAGGATTGGATCGAAACCCCTTCAAATTGGGCGAACAGCATTGTTCAAGGTAAGTCATATAATACAGATGAGCAAATAGGTAATGAAATTTGGAGGCGAGTAGAGTCACTCACGAACCAATACATGCGAGAGGTAGAAACTTCATTGAACCCAATTTTCATTGAAGAGCCCGGTTCTCCTGCTTATGGAAATCCAATACTTACAAAAGTCAGGCTTGGCCAAGGCGCATTCAGGGTGTTGGTTACAGATGCCTATTCGAGAAGATGCAGCATTACGGGTGAAAAGACTCTACCCGTACTTGAAGCAGCGCACATCAGGTCCTACTCTGATGCGGGACCGCACCTTACTTCAAATGGTATTTTGTTAAGATCAGACATGCATAAACTATTTGATAATGGGTATTTAACGGTGACTGATGAGTATAAGGTTGAGGTAAGCAAAAGAATAAAAGAGGAATTTCAAAATGGTAAGGAATATTATCAATATCATGGCAAGGATCTTTTGATTCTACCCAATAGGGAGATTGATAAGCCCGACAAGAAGTATATCGAATGGCATAACTCTAAGGTTTACCGGGGATGAAAACAGATATTGAAGCAATTACCGAAATGATCAAAGTTTTTCGAGATGAACGCGATTGGAAACAGTTTCATGACCCCAAAAACCTCGCGATTTGTCTAAGTATTGAATCTTCGGAGCTATTACAGGCTTTTTTATGGAAGAATGCTGATGAGGCAGATGTTGAGAAGATCAGAGAAGAGTTAGCAGATGTATTATATTCAGCCTTACTTCTTGCTGACCACTATGATCTTAAAATTAAAGACATTATTGAAGACAAACTCAAAAAAAATAGGGAGAAATATCCTATAATAAAATCAAAAGGCTCTAATAAAAAGTATGATGATTTGTAAACAGTCAAATCATATGTGTTAAAGAAATCTTCGAGGATGAAAAGACAGTCCGGCCACGCGAACTGTCTCAGTTTTTAAAGAGCCTATACCGATTCTGCAGATCTCGAAGACGTATACAACACCGAGCGTCACCTGCTCTATGTAGCCTGTACTCCCGCCCGAGATCAGCTGCTCATTACGAGCGTTGACCCTTGTTCGGAGTTTTTGGAGGATTTGCGGGGATAGGGGTGGTTTCTCTTCCAGGCTATTTTGTCTGCCTGCTTCAGCAGATTGAACGCACGGGTTTTGTAGCGTACACCAGGGGTACCTTCCCGACGTTAGGTACATGAAAAGTTCAGGCTTCCCAATACTTCTAACTCCTGTATACCACCATGTGCTACCACACCTCACTCGATGTTAAAAAAGCCGCCCTGGAAGAACGCTACCGGGCCGAGCTACCCAAAGGAAAAACCTGGGAACCCGTCGTGCACGCCAATGCTTACGCCGTACCCGCCTGGCCGCTGCTGACAGCGCAGCAACCGGGGGTACTTTCGCTGTATCGCTGGGGCATGATTCCCGGCTGGGCCAAAACGAATGAAGATGCCAAAAAGCTGCGCACGATGACGATCAATTGCCGCTACGAAACCATGTACGAGAAACCCTCGTTCCGGGGCGCGGCGGGTGCGGGTCGGCGCTGCCTGATTCCCGTTTCGGGCTTCTTCGAGTGGCATACGGAGGGCAAGCAAAAGTACCCCTTCTATATCCATCCCAACAAGCAGGAGATCGTGAGCATCGCCGGGCTATGGGATGAATGGGCCGATCCGGCCACGGGGGAGGTACACTACACCTACACCATGCTAACCCAACCCGCCAATGAGCTGATGGCCAAGATCCACAATACCAAAAAGCGGATGCCCTGCCTGCTGACCCGCGAGCAGGAGCGGGAGTACCTGCGGCCCGCGCTGGAATCGAAAGAAGTGCTAGAATTGCTGGCGGAACCGTATCCCACCGAAGCGTTGCGGGCCTATTCGGTCAGCAAACGAATCACCTCCCGGACTGAACCCACTGACGTACCCGCCGTGCTGGAACCGCACACCTACCCAGAATTGTCGGATTTTTAACAGGTAGGTACCTTCAGCGTACCCCCAGAATCTCCCCCCATTTCGTGGTGTAGGCGGGCGACATCCACTGCTGCTTGTGGTGCCAGGTGGTGTCAAAACCCGCCCCCGCCAGCCGTACCTTGTCGCGCCCGAAGCGGTGGTTGAGGCGGTCCATGGTGGCCGATAGGGTGGCCAGCCGCTCGTCGGGGCCTTCGGTGAGAAAACTGGCCTGGCGGTGGTCGTCGGGTACCAGGTTGGACAGGATGACCCCTACCTTCTGGTAGTCGTACCCGAACTGGTACACCGATTTCAGCGCTGCCAGGGCGTAGCCCGCCAGTTCGGAGGTGCTGGCCGTGGGATGGGGTAGCTGCACGGTGCGGCTGTTGTAGTACTGCCGGGCGGGCTGGCCGTTGGGCGATCGTTTGAAACGGTTGGTGTGGACAAAAACTGTCATCGTCCCCGCCGCCGAATGCTGGTGGCGGAGCTTCTCGGCGGCCCGGCTAAGGTGCGTCACCAGAGCTTCCGACATGGTTTTGAGGTCGGGAATCAGCCGCCCGAAACTGGGACTGGTGCAGATCGCCTTCTTGGGTACTGTTTCCGTTTCCAGCAGCTTGCAGGGCATTCCGCGCAACTCGTAGGCGAGCCGCAGCCCGTTCACGGTCATGGTCTGGTTAATCCAGTCGTCGGGCGCGTCGCGGAGCTGGGCGGCGGTGCGGATGTCGTGGCGGCGGAGCATGGCCGCGTAGCGCGAACCTACCCCCCAGAGTTCGGAAATCGGGAACTCGTGCAAAACCTCGGCAATGCGGGCGGGTGAATCCAGCAGCAGGATACCCCTGTGCTCGGCCTGCCGCTTGGCGAAGTAGTTGGCTACCTTGCATAGGGTTTTGGTGGGGGCCATGCCCACCGACACCGGAATACGCGTCCACTGCCTCACCGTGTTTTGCAGGGTGAGGGCCATCTGCCTCAGGTCGGAATAGAGCGCATCGTAGCCATCCAGATCCAGAAACGCCTCATCGATGGAATAGACCTCCACCTGCTCTGCGAACCTACCCAGGGTACCCATCACCCGCGCCGACAGGTCGCCGTAGAGCGTGTAGTTGCTGCTCAACACCCGGATGTCGTGCTCCTTCATGAGTTCTTTCAACTGAAAGTAGGGTACCCCCATCTTAATGCCAAGCCCCTTGGCCTCGTTGGAGCGGGCTATGACGCAGCCGTCGTTGTTGGAAAGTACTACCACGGCACGACCTTCCAGGGCGGGGTTGAAACTCCGCTCGCAGGAAACGTAAAAATTGTTGCAATCCACTAGTCCAAGCATGGCTATCGGGGTTT
>JBBRDE010000021.1:0-30830 GCA_038204185.1 Cytophagales bacterium | reverse complement strand
CACCGTACTGCCATCCAGGGGTACGTAGTCAAAATGAAAGGACAACGGCCCATTGCTGTACCAGTTCTTAAGGCCCCCGTAGGCCTCCATCGCCTGCCAGACGATTTTGCCCGCCTCGGTGCTATCCAAGCGCTGCTTTGCTTTTTCTACCCGTTCGTTAATCCAGGATTCGGGCTTCAAGACGCTGTTTTCTGCTTGTGACGTTTCGGTTGATTTTTCTGATTGATTTTGGCAGCTCGTGAAAGCCAGGAAGGCCGCCATAGTTACGGTCAGGAGAGTATATTTCAAGCTTTGAAAGTATTGAAGAAATTATTATTATTCTGTTGTAGCTGTAGAGACGCTACTTACAAATACCATTCTTTACGAAATAGGTTCATTCTGCTTGCCTCAACAGTTTTGCCTGCCCGGCAGACTTGCTGCAGGACACCAGGCTGTTGGCGTATCTAAAAACTACATTTTCACCATTCACACAAAAGGAGGGATTTTCCTCGAACGATGAATGAATGTGATAAGGTTTTGTATAATTTTCTTCGTTTATTGTAATCAAATAAACCTAAACAATCAGTATATGAAACCGTTCTACAAAGCTCTGTTTGTGGCAGCCTCGATGACATTTGTAGTGGCCTGCTCCGAGAATCAGTTTAGTGACGAGGTTCTACCCCCTCAAAATACCAATTCAGCCCGCACTGGAGCAGAGGGTGGAGAGGATCGATGTGCCACGATGAAAGTATTAAACGACAAGTTGGCCGAAAATCCAGGCCTGGCCCGTGCTATGGAAGCGATCGAAGCCCATACCCAGCGTTTTATTGAACAGCAAAAAAGTGGATCGGTTGGCAAAGGTAAGCCCGGCGGCGGTGGTGGTGGTGGTGGTGGTGGTGGTGGTGGAACCACTGACCCCGGGGCGGCTATTACGATTCCGGTGTACGTACATGTGGTGTACAACACAAACCAGCAAAACATCGGTGATGGCCAAATCCAGTCGCAGATTGATGTTTTGAATAAAGATTTCAGGGCGCAGAATGCAGATAAAAGCGGTACTCCGGATGAGTTTGTCTCCCGGATCGCGGATTTCGATATCCAGTTTACATGGAACACTAGCGACCTTATTCGTAAATCTTCTAATAAACCTTCATGGGGTACCAACGATGCGGTGAAAAGCTCCAAAAAAGGAGGCTCGGATGCAATACCGGGCTATCTCAACATTTGGGTATGCAATATTGGGGGCGGCATCCTGGGCTATGCGCAGTTTCCGGGTGGTGCCGCTAGTACCGACGGAATCGTCGTTGGTCCTGAATATTTTGGCAGCAGTGCGTTGACGAGTGGCTATTTTGCGGCTCCCTACGATCTGGGGCGTACGGCCACGCACGAAATCGGACACTGGCTCAACCTGCGTCACATCTGGGGGGACGGCGGCTGTGGGGTGGATGATTTTGTGGCGGATACCCCTAGCTCCGACGCTCCTAACTATGGCTGCCCTACTTACCCAACGGTTAATTGTGGGAGCGCTGACATGACCATGAATTACATGGACTATACCTATGATAAATGCATGTACATGTTTACCACAGGCCAAAAGACCCGCTCGCTTGCGATATTTGCCCCCGGTGGCCCACGTGCGGGTTTTGTCCCGGGCAGCTGATCACCTGATAGAGATCTTGAAAAGGCTTCTCCAAAAGGAGGGGCCTTTTTTTGGTTCTGTACAAACTGAAAAAATCTAAACTTTCTGACAATTCAGGGTTTCAACCACTTTACAAACCAGTCTACCGCCGCTTGCAGCGCTTCCGGCTTCACCGTATGGCCGGTATCTTTTTGAAGGTATAGCTTGAATTTATCGGCTGCATGGGCGCGCTTATATGCCTGCTCAGTGGGCGTAATGCAATCCATCAGACCAGATAGGGGTGTACGGGCATCGGAGTCGCCATTGATGACCAACAGGGGTCGTGGAGCGATGAGGGGTACCATCGCCGGGCCGTCAAACTGAGTATAGATGCCGGGCACTACGCGGTCGTAGAAGCTGCGGATGAAGGCCGCATCAATCGGGCTAACTCCCGCCTCTTTGGCGGCTTCATCGACTGCTGCCTGGAAGGTACCTACCCGCGACATCCACATGTCGTGCTCAAGAGCCCAGTTGAAACTTTGCACTCCGATCATGGGCACCGCTACGGCAATCCGGGGGTCAACGGCGGCAGTCAGGTAGGTTTCCATGCCCCCTTTAGAAAAACCCGTCATGCCTATTCTCTTGGCATCTACGTCGGGCCGGGTTTCCAGGTAATCCACTAGCCGCATCAAATCCCACACTGTGTCGTACAGGAAGGGTCGTCCTTTGCCGGTTCGGTAGGTTTCCAGCATAGCGGCCACGTACTGGGTGGCTCCGGTACCGGTTTGCCGCTCGCCGTGGTAGCGCCCGTCGATCGAGATGGCCACGAAACCAAGCCTTGCCAGTGTTTTCAACACGGGCAATTGCCCTTCCTTCGTTCCACCTGTACCTGACAGCACCACCACCACGGGCCGACGCCCGCTATCGGCTTTTTTCAGCAGAATGCCGGGAACGCGCTGGCCCTGCTCGGAGGAAAATGTAAAGTGTTGGTAGGTAAAACCTTCCAGCTCAGGAAGCACTTTCACTTCCACGGCCAGGGGTACCTTTGGGCGATCCAGCATTTGTAAAAATGCCGTTTGGGTACCGGTCAAGGCCTGTGCTTTGCCAGGCGCGGGTACCGCTACCATGATAGTTATGACCAGACAAGCCACGCACAGGCAAAAAAGGGAGTAGTATCTTCTTGTTTGAAAAAGCATTAATAAAAGGGATTAGTTCAGGTAGGTATAGGGGCGGTTTTTTATATTCTGGTTTATCGTTATTCCAGCATTTTAGTGCATCCCGTAGTTGGAGGGTTTCCTAACATTCAAAGTACCTCACCTACGTCCCTGGTAGTCTTCTGCCGTGCGTCGCCTCCTATCAGAAAACTGCGTACTCAAAATAAAAAGGCTGTTTTTAACGACCCGAAAGTTAGGGTTAGGAGATTCAATTTCGCTATGCTCGCTAAGCCAGGGGAAGTACGATCACAAAGGTAGTACCTATCCCTTCGGCACTTTCTACCCCGATCGTCCCGCCATGGCCTTTGGTGATAACATCATAACTCAGGGAAAGTCCCAGACCGGTGCCCTCACCCGTGGGCTTGGTAGTAAAAAACGGCTGGAAAATTTTAGACTTCACACCTTCGGACATCCCCGTACCGTTGTCCCGAATGCGGATGGAAACACTTTTGCCCTGGGTGTGGCTACTACTTACCCACAGAGCAGGGGTATAGTCGTGACCGGACATTTGCTGCCGTTGGGCCAGTGAATAGAAGGCATTATTGTACAGATTCAAGAGTACCCTACCAATTTCGGAACCTACTATATCGACCTTGCCCAGCCCAGGGTCGAACTCCGTATGGAGCTCACACTGAAAATTGCTGTTTTGGGCTCTGATGCTCTGATAGGCCAGTCGCAGAAACTCGTCGGCCAGAGCATTCAGGTTAGTGGGCGTTTTATCCCCGGGAACCGTGCGGGCATGGGCCAGCATTCCTTTCACGATGGCATCGGCGCGGCGGCCGTGGTGGTTGATTTTCTGCTCGTTCTCGGTCATGTCTTGTATTAGCAACCGGACTTCCGCCTTATTTTCTTTTTCTATTTCTTCGGTGAGCTCCCCAAATAGTTCCAGGTTTACCTCCGAATAGTTGTTGACGAAGTTTAGCGGGTTCTGGATTTCGTGGGCGATGCCCGCCGTGAGTTCACCCAGGCTGGCCAGTTTTTCATTCTGCACGAGTTGGGCCTGGGTAGTTTTGAGGTGATCGAGGGACTGCTGTAGTTGCTCCGATTTGTGTTCGATGGCCTGGGTCCGTTCGGCCACTTCCCGTTCCAGAGTTTCGTTTTGGGCCAGCAGAATTCGCTCGTTTTCCCTGGTCTTTTCCAGCAGTTGCTGCTGGGCGTTGGCTTTGGCTTTTTCGATTTCGTCGCGCTCCCATTCAAACCGCTTGGACAGGATATATGCCAAGATAAGCACCTCAAATAGAATGCCAATCGACACGTGCGTCAGGCCAAAAAGATAAGGGGGGCTTCCGGTCTGAATGTACACCATGTCGATAAAAACCAGCGAGACGAGCATCATGACGGAGAAAACGTAGTAGTAGCCGATTCTGTTACCCCTCCGGCCCGTTCTTATTGCCAAAAACAGGACAAAAGACAGGATGAAAAGTGAACAGACCTGATTCAGGGGTAACACGACCATCAGCGGGAGGTACATGGCCCACACAGTATAGACAATGCAACCAGCCAACAACGCCAAAGCAAACCGATACAGCCTGGGAGCGTATTGCTTGACTTCGAGAAATCGGATGGCAAACCAGAAGGTAGCGACTGTGCTGGCATTTGGAATCAGCAAATACCAGTACAGCAGGTCGATTTCGGGGTAGAAGTAGAGGATGAAACCATCCATGACACAGGCCACGTCGAGGACGTAGAAAAAGACGACCAGGACATACTGCAGGTAAACAAACCGCCGCAGGGAGAAGAACAGGAACAGGTTGTTGATGATTACAAACAACAACACCCCGAAGTACACCCCGTAAACGATGATCTGCTTGCTGGACTTGACTTCAAAAGCCTGTTCATTCCAGATGGCTAAGGGAATGGGATGAGAATAGGAGACATACCGTAGGTAAATCGGGGTGGGGTAATCGGGTAGGGTGAAAATCTGGTAAAAATGTTTTACCTTTTTTTCGTACAGATTGAGCTTGTACCCCGATTTTTGAACGTGCCACTTCCCCGACGGCTCCCGGTAGTACAGGTCGGCGACGGGCAGGTAGGGTTGGGCTACTTCCAGCAGGATGGCTTCCCGGCTTCGGTTGTCCACACTAAACCGAACCCAGTGCGCCGATTCGCTAAACCCGGCATTCAGGATGTCCTTAGTGGATTGTGTAAAGCGAGAAGCCAGCGAGTCGGCGCTGACCTGCTTGATGGTCAGCGTGCCATTCGGGTCTTCAAGATACGATACCTGCCGACCGATTCCAACGGATTCTCTGGTGCCGTCCCACACAATGGTCGGCTGGCCTTTTGCTACCAAAAAACCAAGCACCAAAGTCAGCAAGAGTAGCCCTTTTTTCATCATCAGTTGGTAGGGATTTCCAAAGGTTCGGCTCGTACCTCCGCGTACTCGTCGTGGGCGAACTGAGTGGGAATATTGAGCATGAAGGCGCACATAATCCACCAAACGGCGCAATAGGCTCCAAAGGGCAAATAGCCCAGGTACCCAACCAGTGGCATTTCAAATACATGGAATCTGGAAATATAGGGAATGCTGTACACCCAGTGCGCGGGGGTGTACGTGGTCATGTTGGCCGGGTCAAGGGGATCGTGGATGGCATTGAAGTAATTCCAGCATTCGAGCAAAAACCCGTAGATGACGTAGCAAAGCGAGTATTTCAGGAAAGGCGACCAGTTGCCATATTTTATGGGGGTAAAGGGGGTCCAAATGCCAAAGTTTTCGAGTACCACGGCAAAAATAATCAGGGGGGCAATCCAGAGAACCCCGAACATGACCTCGGGGAAAAAACTGATGGAAAATATGCCAACCAGGGCCAGCATCAGAATGATGTTGCGGGTTCTACGGGACGTAGCCAGCTTCGGGCCCCGGTCGTAGCGGTGTCGAAAGGCCGGAAAGGTATTCATCAGGTTATAAATCTCGAATACGGCGGGCATTAACCCGGAGGCACCGATGATCGCATAGACCCCGAATTCGTCCTCGGGAACGATGTCGGCACAGGGATAAAACCAGTTGTCGTCCACAAAAAAATTGAGGTACTCGAACAACAGCCAGCCTACTGTGGCCGCCGCTCCTATGCCGATTATCTCGTGCGGCGACCTGCTCAGCAGGGAATTTCGGTGGGCACGAAAATACACCCATCCGTCCAGCATGAGGGTGAACCCCCAAAATAGCGGAATGTACGCCCAATTCAACAGCCATTTTGGTTCCTGAAACTTCGCCCACAGTACAAACAGCGTCAGGCCCCAAACCACCAGTCCCACCCAAAACCAGATCGGGAAGGGAATTTTGGTCGAGGGCTTGGCAGGCTTGAATTCTACTTTTTTAAAGCCATAGACCCGTGGGAAAACATACAGCACGATCACCGCCAGGAAAATGGCGGCTGCGGCACAAAAAGCCAATACACTAAACCCCGCCTTTTCAGGGGCTGACAAGGCCGGGAAGTTGAAATAGTCGCTGGGAAAATTGCCATCGTATTTAATCCAGGCACCTATATAGGGTAAAAATAATACCCCCAGCAGCGAGAGGAGTACGTAGTAAATCTGTTTTAGTGGTTTCATGGTTCAGACGGGTTGAGGGTGAGATTCTTTTTTGATTAGGCTTTTCAACGCATTCAGATAAATCCGCAGCAGCAAATCCAGCTTTAAAACATCCTGAAAACCATTGAAGTAGATGCGGGTCATGAGGAGCAGGCTTTTGAGACTTTCTACCGTGAGGCTGAACACCTGAAAGCACACATCATTTCGCAGTTGCTTATGGTAGTATTCGAGCCACTGCTCTTCATTCGCAAAATTGTTGCCGTTCCAGCCCTTGAGGCCTACTGCCTGGCAATATATTGAGAAACGGTTTTGTCTAAACGCGCTGCCTTTTTGGTCCGTCTGATAATAATCCGCCAGAATTTCCGTCACGCGCTGACCGTTGTCCGAGGATACAGCATAATGCCGGGCAATCACGTAGGTGTCAATGTCGCCCAGCATATCGGAGCCGGGCGCTTCCAGGTTGATGAATTGTTGCTCTTTTTCACTCCCAATGGGCTTGGAGTCGTTTTTAAGATATTGAAACAGAAAATCGCCGGACGAGCTCCCGATGTCGCCCAGCCAGGTAGCTACGTCAATGTTGGCATCTACATGAGGTACCAGGCTGTTCAAAAAGGAAAGAAAAGTAGGCAACGGACTCACAGTCTGAGGGAAATTAGCCGCATCCAACCCGGCTAGAATGTGGGCAACATCGCAATAATACCCATCGGGTAGCACTACCTCCTGATGATCGTTTTTGTAGATGTCCGGCACCTGTCCGGCGCGGGTGTCGCCATACACGCGGTCGTCGATCTTGTAGGTAATAACCCGGTGCCTGGGTTGATATTCGTTGTTCTTGTATCTTGGAATAGGTTTGGCGTGCTTTTTCTTAATGTTGACATCGGCCGGATCATCCACCACGGTTACCTGATAGCGGGTTTCGATGTGCGCCCGGGCGCGTACCAGTTGGGTATTCCAGCCCCATTGGTCGTAGAATATCTTTCGCAGGCGGGTGATCATCAGCACGGTGTTGTGCTGTTCTCCGGGGTAGTAGTCTTCCTCTTCCTTAAGAAGGTCCAGAAACTGGGCAAGCGTAAGTACATCTTGCGGTAAATGATGCGGTTCGGGGGAGGTAACCAGGATAGGTTGATACAGTTGATTCATCACGGGGAAGTTTATAGTTCAGTTGGGTTTACTCTGTTTGTACTGATGCCATTTACCTTGCTTCCTCTCTACCCTACCAGCTCATTCCTTCACCCTCGATCCCTGGGATAGGTTCAGTTGGGCAGTGACGCCTATCTGGGTAATCCACCGCACGGGCATCCCTCTTGTCGATTTTAAAAAGTAAGGTTAAATAAATTATTCTCTTCCGGTTTACCTGGCCATGTACCTGCCTTTCTGTCAAAACCCAGATTTCGTACCCACCTAGTTACGGGTAAGAGTTGGAAAATAATGGAAAATGAAATTTCCTGTCAAAAGGTAGCCAAAGAGAGGGATACTTCCAAAAGTTGAACCATACAACATAGGGCTGCTTAAAAATTGAGAAATCGATTTTTCTCAAAAAAAACACTAAAATTCAGACCGTCCAGGAGTTACTTAAAAAAAACCACATTTGGCAGCAGGGCCTCGTAGATATCATAAATGGGATGCGGTTCAAGCTTTCTATCCTTTGGGATCATCAAGGTACCTCACACCCCTCCTTCTCAATGGTATGCGACAAGGAAGCGATGCGCCAGCCCCGGCTGGTTTTGATCAGCGTAAACACATCTATGCCGCAATGTGAGAAAGTATCGTTGACCCATAAATTGTAGGGTGCCCACACCTGGGCCATATTTCCATGCGCCTGTACCTCCACGCCTGTATCTTTCATCGTCTCCCTTATGACGGTTCCAGCTCGAAACGTATCGGTGAAGGGGGAACGACTAGCCATAACGGGCTGCCCGTCTTTTTCGCGCACGGTATAGATCATGGCATTGGGCAAAAACAAACTCCGGAAAGCGGTGGTATCGCCCTGGCCGATCGCATCCAGCAAAGACTGCACCACCACCATTACTTCTTTTTTAGAATCCTGGGCGCAGGCCGATGAACCAGTCCCGAAAAGGCCGATTCCAAGTACAATAATCCAATATACAGACTTCATCATGATGATTTTTTCGCTCTTATTTTACCACCAAATCCAATAAATTAAACAAAACAATGCCACTACGCCAGCTGCGCCATAGCGGAACGAAGGCGTAACGGAAAACCACTCCCGCTGCGAGATAAAAGCTTTGGGGCTATCCTTACCCCCCGACTGCACCAGGCTGATGGCAATGTGCACCAGCGAGCAAACCCAGAATACGACACCCATGCGGTTGAGGAAGGGGAAAGCCGGAAACTGGTACTCGATGAAGGCCGAAAGCGCCACGCTGAGAATGGCTGCCGTCAGGGCACCGTTGGCGGTAGCTTTTTTCCAGAAAAAACCCAGTAAGAAAATGCTCAGGATACCCGGTGAGATATAGCCCGTGTACACCTGGATATACTCGAACGCCTGACCGAAATTGCGCAGCAAAGGACTCACCACTAACGCAATCAGAAAGGCTACCACGATCGCCACGCGACCGGTTAGGACCGTCTGTTTTTCGCTCATGCCGGGCTGGAAGAATTTCTTGTGGATGTCGAGCATGTAGATCGTGGAGATACTGTTGGCTTTTCCAGCCAAACTCGCCACGATGGCAGCAGTGAGGGCGGCGAAAGCCAAACCTTTCAGGCCGGTGGGTAGCAGGTTCAGGAGTACCGGATAGGCGTTGTCGGGTTTGACTATCCCGTTGTCGGTAATGCCGCCGATGATGGCCGGATCGGCATTTTCCTGGAATAGTACATAGGCTGCCAGACCGGGTAGTACCACGATCAACGGCATGAACATTTTGAGCACCGAGGCAAACAGTAGCCCGCTGCGGGCGGTTTTGAGATCGGCACCGAGGGCTCGCTGCGTGATGTACTGGTTGCAACCGAAGTAGTTGAGGTTATTGACAAACTGTCCGCCGATAATGAACATCATTACCCCCGGCAACTGATTGTAAGCATCAATGAAACCGCCGCGTCCATCGTGGACGCTATACTCGCCGGGTTTGAAAATCATGTGCAGGTGGCTATCGGCCTTTTGGGCGATCATACTCAGTCCTTCAAAGACGCCTGCTCCCGTCCCCAAGCGCTCCGATAGTAGGCCCAACGCGAGGTAGGTGGTAGCTAATCCCCCGAAAACAAGGCACACGACCTGAATCACATCCGTGTAGCCAATCACTTTCATGCCCCCCAGCGTGATAACGATGGCGAACGTAACCAGGAAAGTAGCACAGGGCATGAAGCCGAATCCCGTCATTTTTTCCAGACTCAGCGCCCCCAGGTAGATGATGGAAGTCATGTTGACGAAAACATAGAGGAACAGCCAGAACACCGCCATGATCGTGGCCAATCGCGTGTCGTAGCGCCGCGCCAGAAACTGCGGCATGGTGAAAATATTGTTTTTGAGGTACATCGGCAGGAAGTACACCGCCACGATCAGCAGCGATACCGCCCCAAACAATTCATAGACCGAAATGGCAATGCCCAATTGAAAAGCCTGCCCGCTCATCCCGATAAACTGCTCCGCCGAAATATTGGAAGCAATGATGGATGCCCCAATGGCCCACCACGTCAGCGAACCCTCAGCCAGAAAAAAATCCTTCGCGCTGTCGCCGTTCTGCTTACCCTTGTGGGTGTACACCCAGTAGCCGTAAGAAGATACAATGATGAAATATACCAGAAAAATGCCGTAATCAAGGGGCTGTAGACCAAGCGTCATAGAGAAGGGTTCGTTATGCTTTCCTTATAAAGCGCAAACACTCCCCTGGCTAATGCTTTCCAAAAAAAATAGCCTCAGCCCTGCCACTTTTTAAGAAAAAAAGGCCGACGCAAATGCATCGGCCTTCTTCACTTTACGTCCCCTCAACCAGTCAACTAATCAATCAAACTATCGTTTATTCAGGCATAGCCACGGTGTCGATCACATGGATCACGCCATTACTCTGGTATACATCCGCAATCGTAACAGTAGAGGCACCTCCTTTTTCGTCCATCAACATCAACTTCTTACCTTTCATCATCGCAGTCAGCGTACCGCCTTCCACGGTCGTGAACGTAGCCTTACCGTTGCCTTCCTTAATAGCAGCAGCGATAGCTTCTGAGTCCATCTTACCAGCCACTACGTGGTAGGTAAGGATTTTGGTGAGTGTAGCCTTATTTTCGGGCTTTACCAGAGTCTCAACAGTACCAGCGGGTAGTTTTCCGAAAGCGGAGTTGGTAGGAGCAAAAACCGTGAAAGGACCTTTTCCCTGTAACGTCTCCACCAATCCGGCCGCTTTTACTGCGGCTACCAGCGTAGTGTGGTCTTTGGAATTAACGGCATTTTCAATGATGTTTTTGTTGGGATACATGGCGGCTCCGCCCACTTTCACCGTTTTCATATTTCCCTGAGCAAAAGAAACATTTGCGACAAAGATCGCGGCAATAATAAATACTAACTTTTTCATACTTGTTTTTTGCTTTAAAAATTAATTTGGTTGTTATTTTTGATGATTATGAGTTCACTTACGCCGCCTATCGAAGGTTGGATTTAAATCCTTAAAAAATAAATTTATATTATTAATTAACTGGTTGATTATCAATATATTACCTCATGATAATAAATTATTTTCAATTATTTTAAAACAAAAAAAACGAGGCATCCTCGTAGGGCACCTCGTCACTTCATTTCCTAATCGATCATAAAAGTATAGTTAATACTACCAACCTACTTCGGGTATCCGTAGTTAAAAAAAATGTTTCATATTTAGCATTTATTTTTTACTTTTCTTTTTTCTTTTTTGGTCCAAACTTTATCACAAAATCCACGTAAGGAATGGCGATAAACTTATCCAGGTCTGCAACGGCTGGTACCCATAATCCTAAGTCCACGGACATCTTCTCTCCAAAAAATCGCACCCCACCCGAAAGTAGTCCCGCCGCCGGATTTCCCTTTCCCGGAATGAACAGCCAGTTTTCGGTTACGAGCCCCACCTTACGACCTACCCGTGTCATATAACTAACGTTGATCACGGGAGCCTTTCCAACGTCCTCACCGGCAAACCCCCATCCCAGTCCGATAGAGCCGTTGCGCTCAACATTACCAAAAGTGGCTACGCCATAGGCAATGCCCGCCAGGTTTGTCTGTATTCCGGAACTGATCTCCATGCCGGTCTGGGGGTTGTAGTTGTATTCCTTATTAAAAACCACCACCGCAATGGCCCCCACCCCAAACGTTACATTGGATTGGGAGGGAAAGCTGACCTTAGGGGTGAGGAAAAGCACCTGCCAGTCACGAAAAGTAGGGTTGAGCACGAACCCACCACCCATCGTAACATGATCCGTGACTCCGACCGAGACGGAATTGACAAAAATGTAGGCATTCTGATAGTAGCCCTCACCCTTACTCAGGGGCAAAGCGGAGGTGGCGAAAAAGTAACGGGTACTGTTAGGATTTCGAAACCAGTATTGGCCGTTACGATAAAACCCTTCGGTGTTCTTCTCGATCCGGTCTATCTTATCAGCCGTAATGGTCATTTCTCCAAGGTTATCGGTTTTGATACGAATACCTACTGGCGACTCGGATAGTAACAGTCCCCGTAATTGCGTGCCGTCTTTCAGAAGCACCGTGGCGTTGACCGGAGTGGTAGCAGTCGTGTCCTGGGCGTGCGGTGCGGTGAAAGCAAAACAGGCCAGGAAAAGCAATAAGAGGAGTTTGCGAGACATTGTGGTAAAAGTCTAAGGTATGTTCAACCCTCCTTAGGACCTGAATCAGGTTGGATTGGTTGTAAATGTAGCCTTCTACCCTTAATATGGCAAGGAATATTACGTAACCGGTACACACTAGAAAATCTTTGGCTTCTGGTATACCTTTTCCAGAATCACCATGTGCGGAAAGGTAAGTAGTGAAATAAGTACAAAAAAGAGCATCACCGGATGAATACCGATCGGGAAGTAGTAGGTACCCACCAGGAGCAGGCCCATGCCTGCTACGCTGACAGCGCTGAAAAGAAAGGCTTCTTTGTAGAATCTGTAGTAATTGTAGTTCGGGTGTAGGCTTCTGAAACTTCTGACAATAGCCCGCAGGGATTTGGAACTGTGCCAGAACCCAAAGTAAACACTGAACGCCACCAGTAGTCCACAGTAGTAGCTTACCAACCCAATGACCAGTAAACTACCCCCTTCCCAAAGAACAATATCGAACGGTAGTCGGCGCAAGCGCGAACCCAAAAAAACAACAGGAACTATGGATAGTACCCAGGGCAAGTACCACAGATTGGCAGCGAGCGGACTATTCACCAGCCACTCCCCGAACCCAGGCAGGACGGTGCTAATGAGGGCAATGGAATCCTGGCTGTTCCAGCAGATGATATAGCTCAGTACTGTCAGGCCCCAAAAGGCGTAGGCCATAGCCGCAAAAAAGCCTTCCCGCTTAAAAAAATAATACAATTGTGATTGCCCGAAATGATAGCAGGACAGCCCAATGAACAGACCGAGACTTACCGCTGGCAGCAGGTACCACACCAGGCCATATAGGGCAATCATGATTAGGTACGAGCGCATAAACCGCCCCAGTGTAGTAGCGGTCAATTCCTTACTTTGCTTTTGGCGAATATGAATCAGGTGATCTACCGCCCCGTGGGGCAGGCCAATCAGTATCATCACCAGCCCAAAAAACGTGTAGTCCATCCATGCCTCATTCCACGAGCCACTCACTTTCAAGGCGAGCAGGATGCAGGACAGGACGATCAGCACCCGATTGTGCTTCATCTCGTGGTGCGCTACCGAAGTATTCATAGTATAGGGCGTGTAAAAAGGGTTTCCAGGGAAGAGACCAGAGTATGCCTGTTTCCTGAAGCGGGGTGGTACTCTCCGACAAAAAAGCCAGCAGTGTGCTGTACCTGTTTCGGTAGAAAAGCGATTCCATAATAGGCTGCACGGCCCGGGGATTCCTGCGGATAATACTCAGCAGCAGTCGGTCATAAAACTCAAATCTTTTCTTGGGTGCTGGTAGGGAATTCATACTTCCCCCCGCTACCAGTTGCTGCACAATCTGCCAGGCTTGTTGATAGGAGTTCAGAAAGGTGTAGCCCGTAGTAGGTTTGGCCATCCCTCCCTTGATACCAAGCCTGACCTGCCCTGGACTGGCTACCCCGTGGCTGAACTGCTGCATTGGTATTTTTCCTTGCTCTATGTGCCTTAGCGAAAAGTCAAGTTTTGGGTAGTGCGTAGCGAGGTACGCTTCGATGTACGTTTCGTAGTGCTCCACGGACAGTACATCCGGGGACATCAGCGTAATTTCTACCAGCGCTTTTCGTGGAGAAAAGGGTAAAAAATACATAAATGCCGGCCCATCCCTTTGATCAACGCGAAAATCCATGAGCGTCAAAGCCTGAGCATCCAATTCGGAATCCTGGGTAATGTCTATTTCCCAGCCCAGAAAATGTTGCCATAGCGAAACCGAGACGCCTACGGGTGGTAGACTATCAAAAACATACTGCCTGGCCACGTACTCAGTGGGTGAGTGGCCTAGATGCACTCTGGTTTCATCCATCCCGACCACCTTGTCCTCTAAAAAAGTTACGCCTCCGGCGGCTTTAAGTTCATTTTTTAGCTCAATTAGCAGACTAGCTGCATCAAAACAGTAGTACGAAAATGGATCGATACTCCGGGTTTTCTTGCCTTTTTCTCCCCCAAATGAGAGTAAATCCCATTTTCCTTTGAGGGTTAGCGGAAGATCAGGTAGGCGGACGGCCCAAAAACACATATTTTTTGATTCGGGGGTACCCGCGTTCGGATCCACGATTAGGATCGTGGAATCCGCCAGGGCCTTTTCAGACTTTATCAGGTGCGCCAGCACTAAAGCTGACATACCACCGCCCGCAAAAATGTAATCGTAGTGCATTGGAAGGGTTCGATCGGAGGGTTATATTGGGCAGTATTCCAACTAAAAAAGGCGGGCGAAATTTTTGGTTCTCGCCCGCCTTACCATTCTCTTTAATCAATCACCCGGAATTTACTCGGAGACTTTGACTGCAAGCACAGCCTCATTTTTGGTTGAAGACATGGCAGCACTGTAGATTACAAGTCCGAAGCCGATTTTGTTGACCGCGTCGGCAATGTTGTACAGCAGGTCGAGATTCCAGCCCAGAGCACCTAACAGGTTGCCATCCACGGTCATATATCCAATCGGATAAATGGCCCAGCCTACTAAAACGAAATTGCGAAGTAAGCGAACCGCTTTGGCTACCTCGGGATTGGGCGATGAATCAGCGACTTTCTTTACATCTCCGGCCATTGCTTCATACAGGATACCCACGTAACCAAGGGTGGAAATTACCCCCCACAGAATTGTATTGGATCTATCGATTGCTTCTCCTATGTATCCCGCGATGAGCATTATAACCGAATAAGCGATCAGTTTCCACATGGTACTGATTTTACCACCATAGGGCTTAATCAAAAGGTAAAACTCTACACACATCAGGGGTACGGTGAGCGTCCAGTCGATGTAACGGAATTCGGTCGGTGATTTACCAGTAGCCAGGTACCCATCGCGCATGTAGTAATAGTGTACTGCCGCGATGAAAGTAATCAAGGATGAAATCAACAGGGATGTTTTCCACTTCCCGTCTACCTGTCCCCTTTCTACAATAAAGAAAATGGAGGCGGCCATCATGGCCATGTAGCCAGTAAAGAAGGTGAAACCGACGACGTCGCCCGGTCTCAGGTCGACGGCAAGGATGTTGAGAAAGTTGTTAGCAAGTAGTTCCATACTTTTTTTTGAGGGTTAAACTGTAAGATTGAAAATTGTGAAAATTTATTTTTTGATTTACAGGCATACAACTGCATTTATCATGGTTTTTGTTTAATAAATATCAAAAATAAATAAACAATATACCTATTCCCATCGGCATATATCCAGTTAGTAAGTTTTAATATTATTGTATTATTATTAGATTTATTTAAATAATATAGCTTCATACAGGAGATAAGTCAACATATACTGCCTATATTTATACAAAAAAGCCCCATTTCTAGTATATTGAAGTTTCAAATAGATTATTTTCGTTTAAGATTAATCGAATTTTAGTTTAACTTTATTTATGTTATATTAAACAAAGCAGACTCATTCAACACTTTGCCCCGTGTCCGACCTGGGAGTAGATATAGAGTTGGATTTTTCATAGTTTTACCTCTCGTGCATACCTTGGCATTTTGTCCTTAAAAAGCAGCTTTTTTTTTCATTTTTTTTACTTACCCCATGAATCACAAACTACTCGGCATGACCCTGCTTACCGCCACGCTTATCCATCCCGACGGATCGGCGCAAACTATGACCTACCCTACTACCCCAAAAATTGACCACCTAGATACCTACCACGGTACCCAGGTACCTGATCCCTACCGCTGGCTCGAAGACGACCGATCGGACGAAACGGCGGCCTGGGTTAAGGCGCAAAACCAGGTGACGTTTGGCTATCTGGATCAAATCCCGTTTAGGAAGAAGATTTTCAACGATCTGGAAAAAGCCTATAACTACCCCAAGTACTCCGCCCCGCGCAAGAAGGGCGAGTACTTTTATTTTTATAAGAACGATGGCTTGCAGAACCAGTCGGTGCTCTATCGTCAGAAGGGGCTGAACGGTACCCCCGAAGTGGTGCTCGATCCCAACAAGCTTTCCGCCGAGGGTACCACCCGACTCACGGTGTTCAGCTTGTCTAGGGATGGTGCTTACGCCGTGTGCGGCTTTTCACAGGGCGGCTCCGACTGGCAGGAGTACCAGGTGATGGACATGAAAACGTTGGACATGCTATCCGACAAACTGGAATGGGTGAAAGTATCGGGCGCGGCCTGGCAGGGCAACGGCTTCTATTACAGCCGCTACCCCAAGCCCGAAGGCAGCGCATTAGCCGCCAAAAATGAAAATCATCAGGTGTTTTTTCATCAGGTAAGTACCTCCCAAAGCAGCGATAAACTGATCTACGAAGATGCCGCTAATCCGCAGCGGTTCCACACCGTCAGCACTACCGAAGACGAGCAGTACGCCGCCCTCTCCCTCAGCGACCGGGGCAAGGGACTCGACGGCAACGGGTTGTGGGTCATGAAAAAAGGCGAAGGTACCTTTACCCCTATTCAGGAAAAGATCACGGATTTCTCGTATGGGATTATCGAAAATGTTGACGGTGGATTTCTGATCGAGACCAACGAAAACGCGCCCAATGGCAAAGTAATGAGGTACCTTTCCAAAACCAAAACCTGGCAACCCTTCCTGCCCGAAAAGTCCGAGCCGCTATTGAATGCGGGTATCGCCGGGGGAAAGCTCTTCGCGCTTTACTCCAAGGACGTAACCACGCGCGCCTACGTCTATGACATGAATGGGAAACTGGAAAACGAGGTCAAGCTACCCGGTCTGGGTTCGGCGGGTGGATTTGGCGGCGAAGAGGACGATAAGTTTGTATTCTATACCTACACCTCTTTCAACTACCCGCCTACGATTTTCCGTTACGACATTGCCACGAAGAAAAGTACCGTATTCCGTGAGCCGGAGGTGAGTTTCAAACCCAGCGACTACGAAACCAAGCAGGTGTTTTATTCCAGCAAGGACGGCACCAAGATCCCGGCCTTCATCGTGTACAAAAAAGGTTTGAAACTGGATGGTACCAATCCGACGATTCTGTACGGTTACGGCGGCTTCAACATCGCTCTCGATCCTTCGTTCAGTCCCACGCGGATTCCGTTTCTGGATCAAGGTGGTATTTTCGTGCAGGCCAACCTGCGCGGCGGTAGTGAGTACGGTGAGAAATGGCACGAACAGGGCATGAAGCTCAACAAGCAGAATGTATTTGATGATTTCATTGCCGCAGCCGAGTACCTTATTAAAGAGAAATACACTTCGCCCGAGCGGCTGGCCGTACAAGGTGGCTCCAACGGGGGTTTGCTGGTGGGTGCGGTCATCAACCAACGCCCGGAATTATTCAAGGTAGCCCTACCCGCTGTGGGCGTGATGGATATGCTGCGCTTTCACAAGTTCACCATCGGCTGGAACTGGATCGCCGACTATGGTAGTAGCGACAAGGCCGACGAGTTCGCGTACCAATTCCAGTACTCGCCCCTGCACAACATCAAAGCGGGCGGAAGGTACCCCGCCACGCTCATCACCACCGCCGACCACGACGACCGCGTGGTACCCGCGCACTCGTTCAAGTATGCCGCCACGTTGCAGGAAAAAGCGGGGGCATCGTCCACGAATCCGCTGCTGATCCGCATCGAGACCAACTCGGGCCACGGAGCCAGCAACACCAAAAAGGCGCTGGAAACGTCGGCAGATCTGTACGCTTTTATGTTTAAAAATATGGGGCTGGTGTGGAAGTGAGGCGTTTGGGGTTGTGGGGACACAGCCCGAAGTGGAGTTCAAGCGGGTTGATAATACACTTTCATCAATTCCGCGGCTGAGAGGGCTGGCATAGCGTAAGTAGTCCCGTTGGTATCGGCAAACTCTACCAGGAATACATGCTTATCGAGCAGTTCCACGACTGCTCCTAATTCTCCCTTTCGTAGTCCGAGATCAGGGATAGGTTTGGTGAGTACCACAACGTCCAGTAGTTCGATCGCTTCTTCCATGCTATTGATCCATTTAGGTTATGACATAACAGCTTATCGATCTGGGGAAATCCTCATCTACTTTTATAATCCAGCTCGTACGAACCTGTGCTTTTTTTAGGGAATTGTAGAGAGTTAGGTCTAAAACGTACAAGTCGCCATAACGTACAAGTCGCCATATTGGTTTGATTGAGTAAGTAGGGCGGTATCTCGGGTCGCTTGTTCAAGAATAGCAGTTTTGAGGTTGGTAAAGTCTTCGAGCCCATAATTCAGTGCAGTTTTAAAAACTCTCGCCTTATGTTTTCCAATCGGATGAGTCTCTGAGAGGCAGTAGTCTATCAGTTTGCGGTCATCGATAAAAGCATTTTCGGCATTGGGTAGCTGCATACTTATCAGTCGCGTTTTCTTGCCCTCCAAAGATACTTTAATCAAAGGAGCAAATCAATTTAGCTGCTTTCTCCTTAAAGTACGCCGCTACGTTGCAGGAGAAAGCCGGAGCCTCATCCACCAACCCGCTAATCCGTATCGAAACCAACTCCGGGCACGGGGCCAGCAACACCAAAAAGGCACTGGAAACCACGACGGATTTGTACGCTTTTATGTTCAAGAATATGGGGCTGGTGTGGGAGTGAGGCGTTTCGGGCTGAGAAACACAGCCCGTGGAAGAGCAGATTATGTTTTTTGCCACAGCTTAATTCTAAAGGTACTTTATACTGAAAGCGAAATCAATTAGGGCTCCTGTGCGTTTAGTGTATTCCAAACCTAGTATCATTGCATCAACAACAGTTATTGCATCAACCTAATCGAAAAATGACCAGTAGAACAAACGCATTTCTATTCCTGCTCTGTGGAATTGGATTCCTCCCCACGGATTCCTTTGCCCAAAAGAAAGAAGTCAAAGCCCTAACCCCCGAAAAATTCATCGACCCCGCTAACATGGATATGTCCGCAAAGCCGGGTGACGATTTCTACACCTACGCCAGCGGCAACTGGATCAAGAACAACCCCGTACCCGCCAAGGAAACGCGCTGGAATAGCTTCAACGTCCTACACGACTTCAACATTGAGGCCGTGCGCGGCTTGCTGGAAGATGCGGCGGCCAACAAAAATGCCCCCGCAGGTTCAGTCGAGCGGCGGGTGAGCGATTTCTATCAATCGGCGATGGACAGCATTGCCATCGAAAAACTTGGCTACACCCCCATCAAGGCCGATTTGCAAAAACTGAACTCCATCAACAGCAAGCAGGCTGCCATCGAGCAAATCGCCAAAGCCCGTACGTTGGGCCAGGGTAGCCCTTTCTACGGCTTCCATATTGGTCAGGATCGCAAGGCGGTGGAAGTCATGATCCCGCAGTTTTCGCAGGGGGGTACCACCCTACCCGACCGCGACTATTATCTGAAAGACGACGCTCGCAGCCAGAAAATCCGGGCGGGCTACCGCGATTATATCGTGAAGCTATTCACGCTCACAGGTACCCCCGAAGCGCAGGCCAAGACTAACGCTGACGCCATCGTAAAACTGGAAACCGAACTGGCGCGGGCGCAAATGCCGCGCGTGGAAATGCGCGATCCTCAAAAAACCTACAACAAACTATCGGTAGCCGATTTTTCCAAAAGTACCCCCCACTTCGATTGGCAGAAAATTATGCCCATGATGCTGGTGAAGGGCGAGGATACGGTGCTGGTCAATAATCCAAAGTTTTTTGTAAAAGCTGACTCGCTTTTCAACGCCACGTCATTGCCTGACCTGAAAACCTACCTGACCTGGAACGTGCTCAAGTCTTCCGCCTCTTCCCTGAGTTCCGATTTTGTGGATGCCAGTTTTGCCTTCAACCAGGTACTGACCGGGCAGAAAGTACAGACGCCCCGCTGGCAGCGGATGTCGCAACTCACTGACCGTACCATCGGCGAACTTTTGGGGCAATTGTACGTGAAGAAATACTTTACCCCCGCCGCCAAGCAGCGCATGGACGAGTTGATCAAGAATCTGGTGAAAGCCTACGAGCAGCGCATTAAAGGCCTGGAATGGATGAGCGACGAAACCAAGGAAAAAGCCCTGGCCAAACTCCACAACTTTACGCCCAAGATCGGCTACCCCGATAAGTGGAAAACCTACCAGGGACTTGACATCAAGCCCACGACGTTCTACGCCAATATAAAGAACAGCGATGTGTGGGACTACAAGGATATGGTCAACAAGCTAGGCAAACCCGTGGATCGGACGCTCTGGGGCATGACACCACCTACCGTAAACGCCTACTATAGCCCTGTCTTGAATGAGATCGTATTCCCGGCGGGCATCCTGCAATTTCCCTTCTTCGACCCCAACGCCGACGACGCGGTGAACTATGGAGGCATTGGCGCGGTGATCGGCCACGAGATTTCGCACGGTTTCGACGACAGCGGCAGTCAGTACGACAAGGACGGGTACCTACGCAACTGGTGGACCGAAAACGACCGCAAGAAATTCGTGAGTCTGGCCGACCGCCTCGTAGCGCAGTACAGCGACTACACCGTACTGGACACGATCCACGTCAACGGTCGCCTCACGCTGGGCGAAAACATTGGCGATCTAGGTGGCTTGAATGCTGCCTACACCGCTTTCAAAATGACCCCACAGGGAAAATCCAACGAAAAGATCGACGGCTTCACGCCCGATCAACGGTTCTTTCTGGCCTGGGCGCAGGTGTGGCGCACCAACATTCTGCCCGAAGCCGCCGCCCAGCAGGTACTGGTCGACCCGCACTCGCCGGGCGAGTGGCGTACCATAGGTCCGCTGATCAACATGGATGCCTGGTACCAGGCCTTCAATGTGAAGCCCGGCGACAAGCTGTACGTCGCGCCGGAAAAGCGGATTTATTTGTGGTAAACTGGCTGTAGACTACATACAAAAGGGACTGGCAAGATCTTGCCAGTCCCTTTTGTATGTAGTCTACGTTTTTCAGAGTGATCCCGGGCAATAATCTAATTAAAACTCGATGGGTACCTCAACCATTCCCTTACCCCAGGCCATACGCATGAGTACTTGTTTACCGTCGCCTTTGGCGAACTGGATCGCGAAATTCTCGACGGATTCGGCTAGTTCCTTTCTGGCTACATTCACGCGTAGTACGTCGTTTTTTTGGTCGTAGCTATACGCACCCCATTGATCCACGTCGCTACTCAGAATAATGGTCATATCCTTCTCGTTGGCCTGGGCCAACAGTGCGTAGGTACCCGCTTTCACCTTTTTGCCCATAATCGTGGCATCTTCATAAAACTTGATTTCGGGAGCTTCATTGGCTCCCACACGCCACACTTTTCCGATGGGAACCAGTTTGCCAATGACCTCACGGCCATTCAAGGCTGGACGGCTGTAAATGACGCGTACTTTGGCCGTTTCGCCCTTGATTTTGTCAGGCGCGAATTTACGATCGTGCGCGTAATCATCAGGATAGTAGGCCATATCCATGGGGCTTTTGTCGAGGCCACGGAAGGTTTGAGCCTGCGCATTGGCCGTTAGAAGCACACAAAAGAGAAGAAAAAGTCCTGTTGTTTTCATGGATTTTTGAGTTTTTGTATCGTTTCACCAAAATGGTTCTGCAAAATAGGGGGATAATGTGGAATTGCTGAAAGATCAGTGAAATTCCTGCGTCGACTAGCCAGAAATTTTTTAACTCAGCTTCACCCCAAACAGATCCCGAGAACGCACGTAAATCCATGATACCACCACAATGGTGACCATACCACCAAGCAATACCGACGGTACCGTACCCAGCAACTTTGCTCCCACACCTGACTCGAAAGCCCCCAGTTCGTTGGACGAGCTCACGAAAATACCATTGACCGCCGCCACACGCCCCCGCATTTCGTCGGGTGGGTAGATTTGCAGGATAGTTTGCCGGATAATGACGCTGACGCTATCGCACGAGCCCGTCATGAATAGCGCAAAGCACGAAAGCCAGAAAGTTTCCGAGAGCGCAAACAGAATCGTGAATACACCGAAACCTGCCACGGCCACCAGCATATTCCGCCAGGCCGTATGGGTAGGTGGATAGTAGGCCATGAAAAACATCGTGAGCAATGCGCCTACCGAAGGCGATGCCCGCAATAAACCCAGCCCCTCGGGACCTACGTGCAAAATATCCTCAGCAAAAACGGGGAGGATGGCCACCACGCCCCCGAACAGCACCGAAAACAAATCCAGCGAGATGGCGTAAAAAACGATGCGGGTTTTGTAAACGAAGCTCAATCCCTCCCGCAGGTTCTGCCAGATGGTACCGGGATTGGTAGCCACAGGAATCGGCTTTTTACCGATCATGGAAATCAGGAAAAGACAAACTACGAAACAGCCGATTACGACCAGCAAAGTATTGGCGAGTCCGATCAGGACGTATAAAAAGCCCGCAATCCCCGGCCCCATCACTGAACCCGCCTGCCAGAAGGAGCTACTCCACGTAGAAGAATTATGGTAAATAGCGCGGGGTACCAGAAAGGGTTTCAGCGACGACGACGAGGGCGAATAAAAGCCTTTGGCTGCGCCAATCAAAAAGAAAACGGAATAGATCAGCGTTAGCCTCCCGCGCAAGGTATACTGGTCAAAAAAACCGGGCTGAAAGATCAGATACAGGATCACTGAGGCCACAATGATGACCATCAGGCTAATGCGAAGTACGTTGCGCTTGTCGTAGCGGTCGGCGACGTAGCCCCCAAACAGCGACACCAGTACGAAGGGTACCACCTCGGCCAGGCCAATCAGCCCCAGCGACAGCGGATCGTGGGTAAGTTTGTACAATTCATAGCCCACTATGACCTCCTGCATCAGAAACCCTACCGTGAACAGGAAACTATTGGTGATGAAAAACCGAAATTCGGAATAGCGCAGCGCGGCGTAAGGATCGTTGGGAGTAGAAGCAGTCAATCAGTTATAGAGAAATTAGGGCCGTACACACTAGTTGAAAAAGTGACTTATCGTCCATCCCACAAAGATAGGCCCGCGCCATGATATTTTTTGGAAACTTATTACCTTTACCTCGTTCAAAAAACGCCTCGAGAAAGCTATGAAAAACATTAAAAGGCAAAACACCACGTATTCCGTTACAGACATCGCCACGATCCTGGACCTACCCGAAGCGCAGGTGAAGCAGTGGTTACGGGAATATAAAAAGGGTCAACTGACCGCCGAAGATTTGGAAAGCGAGCCGGATCTGGTCGCTGATTTTCATACGCTCATCGAGTTCTACACCTTCTACCAATTGAGGGCACAGGGGGTTTGGCCTTCAAGAATCAACAACGCGCGGGAGATTCTGGCCGATATGCTCCATACAAATTATCCGTTTGCCACGGCCAGTATTCTCACCGATGGTAAAAACGTTTTCTATAATGCTGAAATCGGCGAATTAATTAAGGCTGACCAGACCCTGCAACTGACCATTCAGCAGGTCGTGGAGCCTTTCTGCAAGCGCATCGAGTTTGGTGACGACTCGCTGGCCGCCAAATTGTATCCACTGGGCCGCGAAGCCGCCATTCAGATCGACCCCGCCCGGCAGTCGGGACGCCCGGTGGTGGGTGAGACGCAGATACTTTCCCAATCGGTTTTCGATTTTTTCCTGCACGGCAATTCCGTCCCAACCGTAGCGGAGCAATTTAATCTTACCCAAAAAGAAGTGGAAGATGTGATTGTCTTTTACGAAAAACAATCGGCCTAAAATTCTTTTACTACCCCGATCATGGCTGAATTAGCAGGAAGTGAGCGTAAGAATATTCATCCCGGACTGGAAGTCTCCATTGTCCTGAAACAGGATCAGCGTAGCGGCGCGCTGACCGAAGGTGCGGTACAAAGTATCCTGACTAAATCGCCCTTTCATCCCCACGGCATCAAGGTACGGCTGGAAACCGGCGAAGTCGGGCGCGTGAAGGTGATTCACGCGGACTGAGGTAATTACGGATTTCCCCTATTTATAAAATAAAATCCGCTCGGCCCGAAACAGGTTGTCCGCTGCTTGCAGCAGCTTGGCTTTCAGGCGCGGATTGTAATGGGGATGCTGTTCCAGAAAATCCCGCACGATGCGTTCGGCCTGCGGCGACTGGTATGAGCCCAGCGTCGCGTTTAGCCAGGCCGACGGAAAAAAGATGTCCCCCGTACTCTGAATTTCTTCCAGCAAATCCAGACTTTCCCGCAGGTACCTTTGCGAAGTAGCCGCCCGCAACGGATGGTGAAGGTACCCCAGCGCAGCCGCTATCCACGCCTCCCGGTCACGGTTTTTTTCCTCTTTCAGTGAAGCAAAAAAAGTATCGCGCACCGTTACCTCCGTCGCCAGCGCAGGCATCATAAAGCGCAGCCGCTTCTGGCGGTCGGGATTTTTGATGCGGGTCAGTTGCTGTTCTAAAATGTCCTCGACCGGATAATCGCGCACGGCCAACGCCAGGGCTAGCGAAGTGTAATCGTCCTCGGTAAGCGTGACGCCGTCGGGGGCTTGCTGGCTTTGCCAGATTTCGTATAGTCGTTGTTTTGCCTGCTGGCTAAGGGCGACGTTTTGGTAAAGTTTGAATACCACTTTCTTTTTATTGATATCTGAAATCTGACGCATGGTTCCCCAAACTTGTCCTTCCAGATATTCACTCCATTCGGCACGCCTGGCGGGTGTGAAAAATTGCCAATAGATCGTGGAAAGTTGGTCGGAAATCAGATCGAGGCTTAATTCCTCCGATTCTTTTCCCAGCATTTTTACCAGTAGGTCGGCCAGCAGCGCTGGTGTAATCCCCGAATTCTTATTCAGCATATTTTCGTACAAACTCACATACGCCGACGCCCGCATCAGGGGACTCGACAGGTCACCCACTTTGTTTAGCAGCGTAGAGTCTACGGGGAACAAACCGTAGCCCTGTCCCGAGGAATTGAATAGAATATAGTCGGGAGTAGGCAGACCTACTGCCTCCGACAACGTGACCGAAGCGGTACTCATCGGGACGGTCAGTTCTACTACGTGATCAGGGTACCCCAGTACTATTTCAAAAAACTGCGGCCAAACCCGCTCCGTACCGTCTTCTGATTCCTGCGTAATGACGAGTTCTTTTATTGTGTCATCTTCATTCTTAATACGGTACTCGAATTCTGGGCGGCCGGTTTCATTGACCCACACGCGGTTCCAGTCAGCAAGGTCGGTAGGGGTATAGGGGTCCAGAATCGCGATGAGGTCAGGCCAGGTAGCGTTGCCATAAGCGTATTTTTTCAGGTATTCCCTCAATCCATCGCGTAGGGCGTCCGGGCCCATGAGCCGTTCGAGTTGCCGCATCATGATGGGGGCTTTGTGATAAATAATCGGCCCGTACATAGTACCCGCCTGGTTGAGGTTTTCGAGCGGCTGACCGATGGCATTCGGCCCTTCGGTACGGTCCACACCGTATGCCGCCGGGTAGTGAGAAAGCAGGAATTCAAGTTCAAAATTGCTGTTGGGCTGGGTGGCTTTTACAATTTTATCCGCCATAAAATTGGCAAACACCTCCTTCATCCAGACATCGTTGAACCAGCGCATTGTCACCAGGTCACCAAACCACATATGGGCCGTTTCGTGCGAAAGTAGCTTGGTACGGCCCAGTTTTTGGTTGCGGGTGGCGCCTTCGTCCAAAAACAAACTGGCGGCCTTGTACTGAATGGCTCCGGCGTGCTCCATACCACCGTACTGAAAATCGGGAATGGCGGCGAAGTCAAATTTCTGGAAGGGGTACTTGACTTGGGTATAGTCCTCCATAAAGGCCAGTGCCTCAGCGTGGGTTTCAAAAATGGGACCAAGGCTGAGCTGGATTTTTGACGTGTCGGTTTCGCGGTGGTACAGGCTCATTTCGCGGCTATTCAGCGTACGCGTGACCCGTTCGAACTTACCGGCCACGAACGAAAAAAGGTAGGTTGGCAGTAGGTCGGTAGCTTTAAAATGGTACGTATGAAAATTCAGAACTTCGTTTCTCAAACTATCCGGAAGTGCCTCGGGGAGTGGATACACGGCCCAGTTCTCCCGCTCTTCGCGGTGTCCATTCGAAACCGCCCGCCAATCCCGGGGAACGATAAGCGACAACTCGAAAGTAGCTTTCAGATCGGGTTGGTCGAAGCAGGGAAACACCGTACGGGCGCGGTCGGGTACCAGTAGCGTATAGAGGTACTCGTCGTTACGGTTCAGGGAAAGATTCCCGGCTGTAAAGGTGATATCCACCGTATTCATGCCCGCTTTCAGGGATGTAGGTGCGATCAGAATGTGCTCTTTTTCAAAGACAATAGGTACCTCTTTCTGATTGACAGAAACCCGCTGAATATGGTCGCGTTGTTCTTTAAAATCGAGGGCAAGCGGGGCAGGGTGCTTTTTCCAGATGAATGCGATACGTTCCCGGGCAGCAATAGCAGATGTTTGGTTTTCGGGGATAGTGAATTCTAACTGGTAAGCAATATGGCTCAGCACCTCCCGGCGGTAGCGCGCCAATTCCTCGGAAACGCCTTCTACCAGGGCGATGGGTTGAGTAGGCATTTTTTGGCAGGAAGAATAAATCAGGACCAGGAGAAGAAGGTACGTATTTTTCAAGAGAACAGGCTATGAGTAGAGACTGGATGCTAGATACTGGACACTCTATGGCTCATTTCGCTACGGAACCATTGATGGGTTTCGCAGGGATGGTAAATCCAGAGTCCCAAATCTAGTATCGCCTTTTAGTAATGTTCTGCAATATTACGTTCTCTCATCAGGCAAACCAACCTCCGCGCCGGACTGTTTCGAAAACTTTTCCCCGACTTTGTCCATACTCAACGCAGCCGTTGAGCCATGAGTAAGTAAAGAAATCAGCACCGTAAAAGCGGTGAGTGCCCACACTTCTTTGGTATAGGCAAAATCGGTCTTGCTCAAGGCAAAAGACAGGTAGAAAAATGACCCGATGCCTTTGATGCCAAAAAAAGAAATACTCCAGCGCTGGATGCGATGCAAATCAGTTCCGAGCATAGCCAGGTACCCCGCCAACGGCCGCACGACCAGCACGAATACAATTCCCAGCACAACCATTTGACCCGACAGCGCCCCCAGCACGCCACTGACCAAACTTCCGCCGAACAGAATGAGTACAATAGCTACCAGAATGCGCTCGATTTGGTCGGTAAACGAATGGAGCTCTTTGTGAAACTCATGCTTCATTTCAAAATTACGGAGTGTGACGGCCCCTACGAATACCGCCAGGAAGCCATAGGCATGGATCATTTCGGTGAAGGCATAGATAACCAGCGTGGCGGCCAGGGCAATGAAGCCATTGTTCATCTCCAGAATATTTTTTTTCTCCGACTTGTGGAAGAGCAAGTATGCCAGCCCCCGTCCCAGCAGGAAGCCTACCAGGGTACCCATTGCGATGCGGTAAAGAAAGTCAAACAGGAACCATTCGGTTAGGCTCCCCTCACCCGTGAGACCAATTTGCGCCACCGTAATGGCAAGCCAGGTGAAGGGAAAGGCGAAGCCGTCGTTAAGCCCCGCCTCGGCGGTGAGGGCGAATTTCACATCATCACGTTTATTGTCGTGTGGTGGCCCAACCTGTACATCAGCCGCCAGCACCGGATCCGTAGGAGCCAGCACCGCCGCCACCAGCAGAGAAGACGCTGGATCTAACCCCAGAAAGTACCACGCCAACAAAGCCATCGCCCCGATGCTTAGCAGCATAGTAATACTAACTAACCGAAAAGGTAGGTTCCAGTTTTTGAACGAAAAGGGTCGGTCGATTTTCAGCCCCGAACCCATCAGGGAAATAATCACGACAAGTTCGGTAAGATGGACGGTATAGGCCTGCTTGCGAATGGGATCGGGCAGCGGCAGGCTATCCCCGAAAATGTAGAGTACTGCCCCAAACAGGACATAAATCAGCGAATACGAAATTTTTATTTTCTCGGTAAGCCGTGGCATCCAGGCCATGCCCAGGGACGCTACACCGATAATCATTAGTACCAAAAGGTAGGTATTCATACGAAGCAAACCAAATTGACCTGATTTCTGGTAAAGAATCGTTCCAGGTTATCTGGGGCAAAGATTGGTTACCAATTCAGATAGAATTTGGATGTAGATAAGGGTAAGTGCCGCATTAAATGTCTGATAATTAATCGGGATTTCTTTAGCAGGGTTGGAATTATTTACTCCTTTATCTTGTATACTTTTCAGGCCATGTTAACGTTTGCAACGGTAGAATCCTTTTCCAAGTTTTTTTTTGCGAGGCACAACCTTTCTACCATTTAAATCGGTTTAAACTTTTTCTTTTGGAAATTGTCCAATAACCGGAATCCAGTTCCCACGTCTTCCTAAATACTTTAAGCCTTGAAAAAATCAAAAATCCTTTATCTGTTCGCCTTCTTTGCGCTAAGCGCTTGGCTGAGCAACTCCGCTTCGGCCCAGCCGGGCATTTCAGTCAACTTCCAAACGTTCTATAATGAGCTTTCGCCTTACGGACGCTGGACTTCGCACCCGCAGTACGGATCCATCTGGACGCCCTACAATGTGGATCGTGACTTCCAGCCTTATGCTACCAACGGCCAATGGATAATGACCGAGTACGGCAACACCTGGGCTTCCGACTACGACTGGGGCTGGGCGCCTTTTCACTACGGTCGCTGGTTTCACGACAATTTTAATGGCTGGGCCTGGGTACCCGACTACCAGTGGGGGCCTGCCTGGGTCGATTGGCGTTCGGGCGGCGGGTACTACGGCTGGGCACCCATGTGGCCCGGTATGCGCGTAGGGGCATCTTTCAATACTCCCTTTGATTTCTGGGTTTTTGTGCCCCAGCGCTATGTCTACCGCCCACGGGTGTTTGGCTTCTGTGTATATGGCAATGGCTATCGGAGCGTCTACAACCAAACGACGATCGTCAACAACTATTACCGCAACGATAACCGCGTATATGCCTACGGCCCGCGTCATAGCGAAATAGAGCAGGTAACCCGAGGCAATGTGCCCGTATACCGCGCCGAAGAGTTACGAGGAAGCCGCTACACCTCAGCCCGCCAAAGTGATGGTGAATCCTATCGTGCCAACGGCAATAGCGAAAGCAGGTTGTACCGTCAGGATCGTGGCAATAGCAACCGCAACTCACGGCAGTCTGCCGAAATGGATAACAATGCTGGCTCCAACCGCACCTACGGTGCCGGGAATTCCAGTCGAAGTCGGGGTAGCTACGAGGCGGGAAGTCCGTCGGGCAGTTCCAGCAGTTACGAAAGCTCGGCACCTTCTTCCGGTCGCACCTATGAATCGGGCGAACCATCGAGCCGGGCCCGCAGCGGTTATAATCGCAGCGAGGCCATGTCGCCAAGCTCAAGTCCATATAGCGCTCCCGAAACCCGATCGAGCATGGAGAGTCCATCGAGTCGTACCCGTAGTGGTGCTTCAAGTCAGTACAGCACTCCCGAAACGCGATCGAGCAGTCCATCAAGTCGCTCCCGCGGTATGGAGTCAGCGCCTTCGCGTGGCAGTAGCGAGTACTCACAACCGAGCCGGAGTAGCAGCAGTCCCCGCATGGAGGCCCCGGCTTCCAGCAGCCGTAGTTCGGAAGCCTCGCCACGTTCCAATTCCGGTAGCAGCAGCACTCCTTCCTCTTCCAGCCGAAGCCGTGGACCGCGCTGATCGCAGGCAAATCTTAACCCTACCTAATAAATCGAATTAAGCCAATAATGCAAAAACTCCGGTCAGGTTGGCCGGAGTTTTTTTTGTGCCAAAAGCAAGGAGTCTATTTTTCAGTTTAAATGAAAGGACTCTGATTTTGTATTAATGATTTTGGAACTTCGGATCAGCCCCATCACTATCATCCCGATCACGATTACCATGACAATCTGAATAGTAGACAGAAACACGAACTGCACGACATCCCGATGAGACTCTTTGAATAACTCTTTACCTACCGTCGACTGAATCTGGGTAAGTTCACGCAGGCGAGTCATCGTTTTCTGAAACAGCACCTCACCCTTCTTGGCATGCAGGCTTAGGCCTGCCGCTCGCTTTCCAGCTTTTCCCAGGACCACGATTTCCTGCTCTACCTGAGCGTATTCAGAATGCCGACTCTGGAAAGCCCGGAGGCTCGCTAGTTCGTCTTTGACCAGGTACGTTTTTTCAAATTCCCCCACCAGCGAATCGATTCGCTGATTATGGACATTCAACTGCCCGAGCACATTTTCCCAGGAACTTTCTTCCTGAGTCAGCAACTGCTTTTCCATCAGCAAGCGCTTTTGATACAGACTTTCGGTCAGGTACACGATGTCCGTGGCCGGAATCAACCGGTCGGTATACATGGATGAAAAGGACTTGTCAATTCCTTCAATATTATTGCGCGAAAGCATTACGCTTACCAATACCAACACCATGATGCTACCGAGCAAAAGCGCGGCTTTCATTTTTTGCTGAATGACAAAAGACCACTTCATAGAATAGGGTTAGGTAGGACAGACTATTACACTACGGTCAAAGCCTTTCCCGTTGGATTACTGGCTAAGGCGGCGGCTGATTTCTTCGCCGATTTTCATCAATTCACTGATTTCCTTTTCGCTGAAATCATACGGGACTGGTTTGGCGATGCCGATCACCCCAAATAACTCGCCGTCCAGCAGCATGGGCGCGGCCAGGGAGCCCTCTACCTTGGTCTCTTTGGCCGACGGACGTGCCACCCCCGATTCATCGGTTTGCAGATTGCACATTTCCACGGCTTCCCGGCGTTCCGCCGCAATTCCGGCCATGCCCTTCCCTATGGGAATTTGGGACATTTTTGGCAGTAAAAACTCCGGAATGCCGCGTTGCGCCCGTAGCATCAGCAGTTGGGTTTCCTGGTCGAGGGTATGGATGGTACCCGTGGTAC
>JBBRDE010000020.1:0-31399 GCA_038204185.1 Cytophagales bacterium | reverse complement strand
AGCTGATTACATGAAAAGCGGAAAGCAATCAGTGGTAATTAAAAAAGTGCAGGGAGTGGGACTGGAAGAAAATCTCACGCCCCCCCTGAAAATCGTATCACCATCAGAGGAAAGGTAGGAAGGAGAACAAGAGTACCTAAGGCACTCTTAAACTTCTGTACTTTTGTGCTCAGGTACTCACAATTCCATAAATTCATACACTAATCCATGAAACGCGTTCAGCAGCCCAAGACTAACGAAAAGCAGGCCCTCATCCGGCGGTCCTACGCAGTAGCGGCCCTCTTACTGCTTTTAGCCTTCGGCGTGATATTCAAGCTAATTCGGGTGCAGTACTACGAGACCTACAAGGGGAAGTCATGGGCTAAGCACGCTTCTCTTAATGACCAGAAACTGGATACGATCCAGGCCATGCGGGGTAATATTTTTGCCAGCGATGGTAGTTTGTTGGCCACGTCCCTGCCTTTTTACCGTGTCGGCCTCGACCCCAATGTGGCCGACACCGCCTATTTCAACAATAATTTGGATGAACTGGCAGGTAAGTTGGCTACAAATTTTGGCGAGCATTCCAAAAGTTACTACAAAAATAAAATCAGTAAAGCCAGGCGTGACCGGCGCTGGTATGTGCCCCTGCTGGGCCGGTCCATAGACTACCTGGAAAGGGAACAGATTGAACAGTGGCCGTTTTTTCAGAAAAAGAAGCGGGCCGGGGGAAAATTCGATCCGGAATACCGCCGCTATCGCCCTTTTTCACCCATGGCTGATCGTACCGTCGGTACACTGGACCGCGCCACGGGCCGGGGGCGGGTAGGCCTGGAAGCCAGCTTCGACAAGCAATTGTCCGGAACCAACGGCCTAAGTTGGGTGGAAGTGCTGCCCGGCAACATCCGAATTCCGGTAGGCGATGAGTTGAATATCCGGCCCGAAGCTGGCTCAGACATTCATACCACGTTAGACATCAATTTTCAGGATGTGGCCGAATCGGCCCTTAAAGAATCTCTCGAAGAGTTCAAGGCCAATTTCGGCTGCGTGATTGTGATGGAGGTAGCTACTGGCAAAATCAAAGCTCTCTCTAACCTGACCCGTAAAGGTCCCAATCAGTTTCTGGACGATCAGAACTACGCTCTCACCATGGGGGCAGATCCCGGTTCAACCTTCAAACTAGCCACCATGATGGCCGTGCTGGAAGAAAACGATATCGACCCTGACAAGGTGTGGGTCAATACGGGTAGCGGACGCATGAACTACCGGGGTATGACCATCGTGGACGCCCACCGGGGCGGTTTCGGTAATTTGACGGCTAGCCAGGTACTGGAAAAATCGTCCAACATTGGTACCCACCTGCTGATGCAGAAATACTTTTACAGCAAGCCGGACAGGTACATACACTACCTCGAAAAATTCCGGCTAAAAAGCCGTACGGGTGTCCACATGGACGGCGAGGCCGCACCGCTCATCCGCGATCCCAGCGCCAAGCAGTGGAGCAAAACCTCTCTCACTTATATGTCATACGGCTATGAGATGCGGCTGGCCCCCATTCAGATTCTGACGCTTTACAATGCCGTAGCCAACGGCGGCTATTGGGTGCGGCCCATGATCGTGGATCAAGTACGCAGCTCCAGCGAAATCGTGGACAACTACGAGCCCTACGTCGATCCCCAGCCGATTTGTTCGGAGCGTACCGCCCGTCTGTTGCGGACTATGCTGGAAGGTGTAGTACAGCGGGGTACCGCACCCATGCTGAAGAAAAGCCCCTATCGGGTAGCCGGTAAAACGGGTACCGCTCAGAAAATCGTGAACGGTAAATATCAGAGAAGCAAAGGGTTGCGTACGTCTTTCGTGGGCTTCTTTCCGGCCGACCGCCCCAAATACAGCTGTATCGTGATGGTGGACAATTCACTGGGGGGAGCCTCGGACCTGTACGCGGGTACGGTGGCGGCCCCGGTTTTCAAGCAGGTAGCCGACCGTATCTACGCCTACGACCTGAGCCTCCACGCCCCCACCCAATTCGGGTCCGATAGCGGCGCAGTAATGGTACAATGGGCGGGGAGAGCCAGCGAATTGCAGATCGTGGCCACGGCCCTCAACCTCAGTCCACCCGCCGAAAAAATACCCGAAGGTACCGAGTGGGTTCAGGGAAGCACCGGAGCAAAGGGAAAAACAACGTGGCAAGCCCGTCCCATTGAAAAATCGGATGTACCCGACCTGCGCGGTATGCCGCTACGCGATGCCCTTTTTATTATGGAAAACAAAGGCTTCCGGGTAAGCTTCAAAGGAGCGGGAAAAGTGATAACGCAGTCCCTGGAACCGGGATCGAAAGTTTCGGGCCAGAAAAATATTATGCTCAGCTTACAGTAATCCATGGAATCGAATAATACCCCTAAGCACTTAAATAATTTACTGGCAGTACTCCCCGAAGTTACCGTTACGGGTTCAACCGATCGGCTGGTGGCTGCCGTCACGCTCGATTCGCGGAAGGCCCAGCAGGATACCCTATTTGTGGCCGTACGAGGTACCCAGGCCGATGGCCACACGTTTATTGAGAAAGCGATTGCTCTGGGTGCTAATATAATCCTTTGTGAAACGCTGCCCCCCTCTCTCGCTCCCGAGGTGACATACCTACAGGTACCAGATTCGGCGCAGGCCGTGGGGCTAGTAGCTTCTGCCTATTACGGTCATCCTTCACGGGCCTTTGACCTGATAGGAGTCACGGGCACCAATGGAAAAACCTCCGTGGTTACTTTGCTCTTCCGGATGTTCAGGGCGCTGGGCTATCGTTGCGGGATGATTTCTACGGTGCAGAATCAGATCGAAGATGAAGTTATTCCCTCTACCCATACTACACCGGACGCGATCACCCTCAATGCACTGCTGGCCGACATGCAGCGGCAGAAATGCTCCCACGTATTTATGGAAGTTAGCTCCCACGCTGTAGCGCAGCAACGCGTGGCCGGGCTGACGTTTGCCGGGGGGATTTTTACCAATATCACCCACGATCACCTAGATTTTCACGGCACATTTGATAACTACATCAAAGCCAAGAAAGGTTTCTTTGATCAATTACCCAAAAAAGCGTTTGCCCTGGTCAATATCGACGACCGGCGCGGGGCGGTGATGGTACAAAATACGGCCGCCAAAGTCGAGACCTATTCCCTACAAACAATGGCTACCTACAAGGGAAAGCTTCTTTCTGAAACACTATACGGTATGCACATGGAGCTCGATGGAAGGGAAGTGTGGTTCCTGCTAATCGGCCGGTTCAACGCCTACAATCTGCTGGCGGTGTACGGTGCGGCCGTCTTGCTGGGCGAAGCCCCCGAGGAAGCGCTGGCGGTGTTATCGGAGTTGCAAAGCCCGCCAGGCCGCTTCGAACAGGTCCATTCGGCACAGAAAGTTGTAGGCATTGTGGATTACGCCCATACTCCCGACGCGCTGCTGAATGTATTGGAAACGATCACCCACTTGCGGCAGGGGAATGAGCAAATTATTACCGTAGTAGGCTGCGGTGGTAACCGCGACGCCGAAAAGCGGCCCAAAATGGCGGCTATTGCCTGCAAACTCAGCGACCGCGTAATCCTTACTTCCGACAATCCTCGTTTTGAGGAGCCTGACATTATTCTAGAGCAAATGCTGGCGGGGGTACCCCTCGTTGACCACAAACGGGTAGCCGTGGTACCTAACCGAAGGGAGGCCATTTATCAGGCCTGCGCTGAAGCGCACCCGGGCGACATCGTGCTGATCGCGGGCAAAGGCCACGAAACGTATCAGGAAATAAAGGGCGTAAAGTTCGACTTCGACGATCGGGCGGTACTGCGGGAGGCCTTCGCGGCTACGGAGAAAAGAGGGGTTGACGGTAAACGGTAAAAGGGGGAACAATCCATGGAAAATCATGAGCTAGGGTACCTTAGACCCTGTGCCTCATCGTACTTTTTAATCCCTTAGAACACCTTTTACCCTTGTTCACCCATGACCGTTTACCTTTTACTTACCGAGAATTTTTCCAAAATCAACCTCCTTTCTTTTAAATAAAGCTGCAATTTTGCGCGACGCAACCCATTTCCCTAGCTATGCTTTACTATTTATTCGAATATCTTGATAAGCAATTCGATTTTCCCGGAGCCGGAGTATTCCAATACCTGTCTTTTCGGGCACTGAGCTGCACGATACTTTCGCTGGTCATTGCCGCCCTATATGGCCGGAAAATTATCGATTTGCTCCGTCGGAAACAGGTAGGGGAAAGCATTCGGGACCTGGGATTGGAAGGCCAACTGGAAAAAGAGGGAACCCCCACCATGGGCGGGTTTGTCATTATCGCTTCGCTGCTTATTCCGGTATTGCTATTCGCCAAACTGACCAACGTTTACGTCGTGCTGCTCATCATTACGGTTATCTGGACGGGGATGATCGGTTTTGTAGATGATTACATCAAAAAATTCAAGAAAAACAAGGAAGGCCTGCACGGCCGCTTCAAGGTTATCGGACAGGTAGGTCTGGGGCTAATCGTGGGCCTGACGTTCTCGTTCAATCAGAACGTCAGGATCAGGATTTATGACCAGCCGCTGTTAAGCTCTACCCTGGGCGAAGTACAGCGCTACCGCGATTTTGTTAACCCTACCATTACGACTGTCCCTTTTTTAAAAAACAACGAATTCGATTACAGCGCGCTCCTGTTTGGCTGGCTGCCCGATGAGTATACCTGGATTGTCTATACCCTGATCGCCATCTTTATTATCACAGCGGTATCCAACGGTGCCAATATTACCGACGGAATCGACGGTCTGGCCGCCGGAACGTCGGGCATCATTGCCCTTACGCTGGGTGTGCTGGCCTACCTGTCGGGTAACGTCAAGTTCGCGCAGTACCTCAACATTATGTACATCCCCAACTCCGGCGAGCTGGTGGTTTTCTGTGCGGCCTTCGTGGGGGCTTGTGTAGGATTTCTGTGGTACAACGCCTATCCGGCGCAGGTTTTCATGGGCGATACGGGTAGCCTGATGCTGGGTGGAGTCATCGCGGTGATTTCCCTGGCCATTCGGAAAGAACTGCTGATTCCCATTCTGTGCGGCGTCTTCCTGGCCGAGCTGGTTTCAGTCATCATGCAGGTGAGCTACTTCAAATACACCAAACAACGCTACGGCGAGGGACGGCGCGTTCTACTCATGTCGCCTCTGCACCACCACTTTCAGAAATTAGGCTACCATGAATCCAAAATCGTTACCCGCTTCTGGATCGTGGGCATCATGCTTGCCATCATGACTTTAGTGACGCTGAAGCTGCGGTAAAAGAGGCTATCAGCTGATGGTTTACGGCCATTGGCTGGGGTATTTGGCAAAAGTATTCTTTGTGAAATAGAGCGGCAAAAGCCTTCATGAAAATTTATGATCCATTAGTGAACAGCCATCGGCTGTTCACAGGACGATTTCTGCAAACAACTTCTGGAACTAAGTGGTTTTTATAGACTGGCACGGATTTATTATCCTGCCTTTCTAATAAAAACCATTACCAGATGCTATGGATGCCGCTACCGAAACTTTAATTGCTTCTCCCGAAACCACTCAACACCACGACCTGGCTGCCAGTTACGAAGTGGTGCGCCGGTATACCGAAGACCTGTGCGTACCGCTACAACTGGAAGATTACATCCCACAGCCAGTCGATTTCGTGAGTCCACCCAAGTGGCATCTGGCGCACACGAGCTGGTTTTTTGAGGAGTTTATCTTGGTAAAATTTAGTCCGGGCTATGAGCGCTATCACCCGGATTTCAGCTATTTGTTCAATAGCTACTACAACCACATGGGCAGCCGCGTAGTACGAACCGATCGGGGCAACATTACACGACCAGGCGTGGAGGAGGTGTATCGGTACAGAAGCCATGTTAACGAAGCCATGCGACAGCTTATCGCCGAAAATACCACCCCCGAACTGGAAGAACTCATTATTCTTGGCCTCAATCATGAGCAACAGCACCAGGAATTACTCATCACGGATCTTAAATACATTTTCGGCCACAATCCCATATTTCCAGTGTACAAGGAAGGCTTCTCGCTGACCGAGGTCAACAACGAGGCGTCGGGCTGGGCTCCGGTAAAGGCTGGGCTTTACAACATCGGTTTTGAGCAAGGTGATTTCTGCTACGACAATGAGCTGGGCCGTCACCAGGTGTACCTGGAAGACTTTGAAATCAGCAGGGCGCTCGTTACCAACGGAGAATACCTGGATTTTATCGAGGCGGGCGGCTACCAGAATTTCGACCTCTGGCTGGACGAAGGTTGGCAATGGGTGCAGCAACACGCGGCTCAGGCTCCGCTTTACTGGCATAAAATAGAGGGTACCTGGCACCAATACACCTTGGGTGGCCTGCAAAAGTTAAATTCTGACTCGGTGTTGTGTCACGTCAACTTTTACGAAGCTGCTGCTTTTGCAGCCTGGAAAGGGATGCGTCTACCCACAGAATTTGAATGGGAAGCCGCTTCACCGCAGTTTTCGTGGGGGCAGCGCTGGGAGTGGACGCACAGCGCCTACCTACCCTACCCCCGTTTTAGCAAAGCCCCTGGTGCTATCGGAGAGTACAACGGCAAGTTTATGATCAACCAAATGGTACTGCGGGGTGGCTCCACTGCTACTTCGCCGGGCCATAGCCGACCTACATACCGCAATTTTTTCCAGCCTCACCTGCAATGGCAGTGCATGGGCGTTAGGCTGGTGAATTCAGTTGATAATTGACAGGCGACGGTTGACAGGGGCTTTCTCTCGGAGAGTTGTCTGCTGTTTCAAGGCTTTATACTCACTTGGTTTATCTGTAAACAAAGAATTGCCAATTATACCGTTCATCAAAACGCTAATCACTTAACCCCGCACCAACATTGTCAACTTTCAACCGGCGGGCGATCCCGTATCAACTATCAACTGTTTCAACTCCTTTTGCCGAAGATGTGCTGGAAGGCCTCTCGGCTGACGAAAAAACGCTGTCGTCCAAGTATTTCTACGACGACGAGGGAAGCCGGATTTTCCAGGAAATCATGCAGCTACCGGAGTACTACCTCACCCGGGCCGAAATGGAAATCATGACTCGCCAACCCGCGGCTATCGCGGCAGCACTTCCCTACCGGGAGCCGTTCAACATTATCGAACTGGGCGCGGGTGATGGACTAAAAACGAAAGAGTTGCTCAAATTTCTGGTACGGAGCGAGGTAGATTTCACCTATATGCCCATCGACATTTCCGGCGAGGCCATGCAGCAACTTGAAAGCAAGCTGGCCACGAGTCTGCCGGATTTGGATGTGAGGCCGTTGATTGGTGATTATTTTGAGGTAATAAATGCCCTCAATTCAGAAGGCCGCCCCAATCTTTACCTTTTCATGGGGGGGAACATCGGCAATTACGAGCGAGCAGGTGCCGTCAAACTGCTTCGCATGCTGGAAGGGATTATGCAGCCAAACGGTCGTTTGCTCACCGGATTCGATCTTCGCAAAAATCCGAGGGTTATCAGCCGGGCTTACGACGATTCCCAGGGTACCACCCGGGCTTTTAATTTGAATTTACTTACCCGCATGAACCGCGAACTTGAGGCTGATTTTGTGGTGGAGCAATTTGATTTTTACAGCTTCTACAATCCTTATAACGGTGAAGTCCGCAGCGCGCTGGTAAGTTTGGCGGAGCAAGAGGTTTTTATGAAAGCCCTGGATACCTCTTTCCATTTCCGGAAGAATGAACTCATTCGCACCGAACTTTCCAAAAAATACACCCTGGACGAAATTGCGGCTCTGGCCGCCGAAAGCGGTTTTTCTGTGGAAAAGAATTTCTTCGATTCGAAGCGGTACTTTACGGATAGCCTGTGGAAAAAAGCATAAAATGGGCGAAAACCTGTAGACTGAGGGGACAAAGAATACACGCTGCCCCCTCAGTCTGATTACTTCTTCGCTTCGGGGTGATACTGCTTCCATTCCCCACTTTGAATGTAGGCGTAATATTTACTAACTTCTTTCTTAACCACAGGTAGCAGGAAGAATAGCCCGATAAGGTTGGGTACCGACATGGCGAAAATCATGGCATCCGAGAAATCCGTAACCGCACCCAGGCTGGCCGCTGCTCCCACCACCACGAAGCAGCAGAACAGCACTTTGTAAAGGATGTCGTTGAATTTGGATTTGCCGAATAAAAACAACCAGGCCTGTAAGCCGTAGTAGGACCAGGAAATCATGGTAGAAAAAGCAAAAAGCACCACCGTAACCGTCAACACGTAGGGGAACCAGGGCATCACCGTAGCGAAAGACTGAGAGGTCATCTCGACTCCACCCATCTGCCCGGCATTGTCGTAGTCGCCCGTAATGATCACCACCAGGGCGGTCATGGTACAGATTACCACGGTGTCGATGAAAGGTTCCAGCAAAGATACAATACCCTCACTGGCGGGATAGTCGGTTTTTACGGCGGAGTGGGCAATGGCTGCCGATCCTACCCCTGCTTCATTGGAAAAGGCTGCACGCCGGAACCCCTGCACCAGCACGCCTACAAATCCACCAGCCACGGCCACGGGATTAAATGCTTCACTAAATATCTTTGCAATGGTTTCTGGTAATTGTGCGGCATTGACTATCAATACCACCAAAGAGGCCAGTATGTAGATACCGCACATGAAGGGCACGATTCGTTCGGTTACGGCTCCGATGCGCTTGATTCCGCCAATGATGACCATCGCCACCATACTGGCCATGAATACACCGAAAATGGTACCCGCCGAGGAGGAGGTAGCCCCCGTCATATCCAGCACCTGTTTCGCAGCCTGGTTGGCCTGAAACATATTGCCGCCCCCAAATGAACCCCCCACGCACATGATCGCGAAAAAGACAGCCAATACTTTCCCAGTTTTGGCCAGGCCCTTGTCTGCCAGTCCTTTGGTCAGGTAGTACATCGGACCGCCGTACACTTTCCCATCGGGTCCGATTTCGCGGTAACGAACCCCGAGCGTGCACTCCACGAACTTGGACGACATACCCAGTAGCCCCGCTAGGATCATCCACAGGGTAGCACCCGGGCCACCCAGCGAAATGGCAATAGCCACTCCGGCTATGTTTCCCAGACCCACTGTGCCGGATACGGCAGCGGTGAGTGCCTGAAAGTGGGAAACCTCTCCCGCGTCGCTGGGATCGCTGTAGGTACCCCGCACGGTTCGGATAGCCGTGCCGAATCCCCGGATGTTAATGAACTTGAAAAAAACGGTAAAAAATAACGCCGAAAAAAGCAGGAAGATGATCACCAATGGCATACTCGTAGTAGCCTCGGCCCCCAGTTGGATGGGATAAAAAACGATGGTACTGATCAGGTCGGTGGCAGGCTGTACCCAGGCGTTGATCTTTTGGTCCAGCCCTTCCTGGTCAGCTTGGGCAAAAAGTGGAACCTGGGCAAGAACCGTGAAAAGGAGGGTAAGGAGGGAATAACGTTTTTTCATAAAAGATTTGGTCAAAAGGGGTTTTGGGACTTTTATAGGATGTAAAATGCTAAACTACCATAAATTCTTTCAAATAAATAAAAAGAGTCCGTGCTTACGAAACGCACGGACTCTGCCTTGAAATGGGGTACTGCTACTCTTTGGAATTTTCGGGATTCATACCACTATGCTTTTTGCCATAAAAGAAATAAATGGCCAGACCGATGGCCAGCCAAATGGCCAGCCGGTACCAGCTTTCGATGGGCAGAGAGTACATCAGGTACAGGCACACGACGATGCCCATGATGGGTACAAGAGGAACGAGGGGTACCTTGAAGGAGCGGGGAACGTGCGGCATTTTTACGCGCATCATCCATACACCGGCGCACACCAGGCAGAAGGCGAATAGGGTGCCAATGCTCACCATGTGGCCCAGATCGCTCACGGGCACAAAACCCGCAAATAAGCTCACGAACGCCATGAAGAAGAGGTTGGTCTTCCAGGGAGTCTGGAATTTCTTATGAATGCTGCTGAAGAAAGGGGGGAGCAGACCATCCTTGCTCATGGTATAAAACACGCGGCTTTGTCCCAAAAGCATCACCAGCATCACGGAGGTATAACCAGCCAGAATAGCCAAAATCAGGGCATTTTGCAGGAAATCGTAACCCGTTACGGCAAACGCCGTAGCAGCAGGCTTAGCGTCATTTTCGAATACAGTATAGTTGACTAGCCCCGTCATGACGTGGGCGAACAGGACGTACAGAATCGTACAGATTACCAGCGAACCCAGAATGCCGATCGGCATGTCGCGCTGCGGGTTCTTGGCTTCCTGGGCCGCTGTGGACACCGCGTCAAAACCAATGAAGGCGAAGAATACCACCGCCGCTCCTGTGGCGATGCCCGACCAGCCAAAGTGTCCGTAGTCGCCCGCGTTGGCGGGAATATAGGGCGTGTAGTTGGCCGGATCGATGTGGCTCCAGCCCAGCGCGATGAACATCACCACCACAAGCAGTTTCAGCGTAACCAGAATATTGTTCAGCAGTGCCGAACCCTCGGTACCCCGAATCAGCAGCAGCGAAAGCAGGCACACGACCAGAATAGCGGGCAGGTTAATCATGCCCCCATCCACGACTGTCCCATCACTCAGCGTGATGACCTCAAAAGGAGAGCAGACCAGCTCAACCGGAAGGTGAATGCCGATGCCTCCAAGGAATTCGAGCAGGTACCTGGACCAGCTTACAGCCACCGTGGCCGCGCCCAGGGCGTATTCCAACACCAGGTCCCAGCCGATGATCCAGGCGGCGAATTCGCCCATGGTAGCATAGGAGTAGGTGTACGCACTGCCCGCAATGGGAATCATAGAGGCAAATTCGGCGTAGCAAAGTCCTGCAAAGGCACAACCAAAGGCTGCCAACACAAAGGAAATCGTCACGGCTGGGCCAGCGTGCTCAGCGGCGGCGATCCCGGTTAATGAGAATAGTCCGGCTCCAATGATGGCCCCGATGCCCAACGCCACCAAACTGGTCGCACTCAGGGTACGCTTCAATTGGTTGCCTTCGCCGGACGACTCCGTCATCAGCTTATCTAAGGGTTTGGTAATCCAAAGTTGATTCATAGGTAAGTAGGGTAGATATAGTTGATAAGGAATGAGTGATGAAGAGCTATTTTTTACTTTTCGTTGGTTTGCGAAACTAATCCAAATTTGGCAGGAACGAAAAGAACACCAAAGAAAAAGGGGGAAAGTCAATGACCTTCCCCCTTTTTATGCATTACTACTAAGCTTTCGCCGGTCTGGTTTTTTTTACTACCAGAGCAGGCTCATCCGCAATTGGGTTTTTCAGCAACTCCCGCTGCAGGGTATCTACCACGATAGGCGTAGCTACAAAAAGCGAGGAATAGGTACCTACGATAACACCCACCAGCATCGAGAATGTGAAGCCGCGGATAACCTCACCTCCAAAGATCAACAGTACCACCAGCACCAGGATTGTCGAGATACCCGTTACGGCCGTACGGCTCAGGGTGCTGTTAAGGGCATTGTTGATAATCGTCGGAATACTCTCCTTACGGGTGTCCTTCTCATTGAGGTACTCCCGGATTCGGTCGAAGATCACGACGGTATCATTCATAGAATACCCCATCATTGTGAGTACCGACCCTACGAAGGCCTGGTCGATGTCGAGCGAAAAGGGCAGCCAGCCGTTGAACAACGAGAAAATAGCCAGCAGTACGATCACGTCGTGGAAAAGCGAAGCCACCGCCCCGTAGCTGAACGCCAGCCGCCGGAACCGGATGAAAATATAGATGAAGTTGGCTGCCACAGCCAACAGGACCGCCCATATGGCCGAGATCATCGTATCGTAGGCGATGGTAGGACCTACCTTGGCCGAGCTCACGATTTCCGCCTTGTTGTTACCGGGTACTTTTGATACCCCTTCCATAATCTTCGCCTCAGCGGTTTGATCAGCCTCGGGCGATGTATCGTCGATCAAATACGCCGTTGTGATTTTCACCTGGTCGAAGCCACCAAAGGTTTTTACTTCGGGCGTAGTGCCCAGGGCCTCGGTCATGGCTTTACGAACTTCATCGGTACTGACGTTTTGCTCAAAACGTACGGTGTAGGAGCGTCCGCCCTTGAAGTCGATGCCCAGTCCAAATCCTTTGAAGATGAACGACCCAATACCAATCAGGATAATGGCAGACGAAATGTAGTAGAAACGCTTGCGCTGGGTGATAAAATCGAAGTGGGTATCCTTGAACCAGTTCTTGGTCAGACCAGAGTAAAATTTCATTGTCTTCCCCTGCTTGATGGATGCTTCCAGCAAGAGTCGGGTAATGAAGATGGCAGCAAACAACGAGGTGATCAAACCAATCACCAGTGTTGTGGCAAAACCCAGTACTAGTCCCGTACCGAAAATGAATAGAATTACGCCCGTCAGCAGCGTCGTCACGTTAGAGTCGATAATAGCCGATAGTGCGTTTTTGAAACCGTCCCGGACGGCTACGGGGAACGGTTTCCCTTTTTCCAGTTCTATTTTAATTCCTTCGTAAATCAACACGTTCGCATCCACCGACATACCGATTGTCAGCACGATACCCGCAATACCCGACAGCGTCAGTACCGCCCCGAGCGAGGCCATAACGCCCATCAGGAAGAACAGGTTGATGAAAAGGGCTATATCGGCAATCCAACCGGCACGACCGTAATAGGCCACCATGAACACCAGTACCACGATCAGGCCTACCAGCGACGAGAGTATTCCCGCCGTGACGGCCTCCGATCCCAACGTAGAACCGACCACGGCCTCCTCCACGATGTTGGTGGGAGCGGGTAGTTTACCGGCTTTCAGTACGTTGGCCATGTCCTTGGTTTCATCCACGGTGAAGCTACCCGAAATGCTGGAATTTCCGTTAGGAATCTCACCGTTAACATTAGGTGCGGTATATACCTGGTTGTCCAGGATAATGGCTACCTGACGCCCTACGTTATTGGCGGTCAGCGTACGCCATTTTCGGGCACCTTCGCCGTTCATACGCATACTCACCTCCGGGCGGCCACGCTCGTCGTAGTCGTTTGTAGCGTCCACGATCACGTCACCTTCCAGCGGAGCTTGTCCGTTGGGCTTTTTGATAAAGTAAAGTGGTAGAATTTGCTGGCCATTGGTAGCGTCGATGCCCTGACGATCCCACATAAAAACCAGGTCGTTGGGAAAGAACGAACGTACTTCAGCGCGGCGGAGGATTTCACCAGCGCGGCCCGTGTCTTTCAGGTATACACCCAATCCCTGCGGCAGTGGCACAAAAAGATTGGTCAAAGCCGCAGTTTGGGCCGCCAGGGCTGACGTATCGGCAGCGGCAGAGTCGCCCCGCTGGGCCAGAAGATCTTCCAGATTGCTCGACGTTGACTTCTTGGTAGTATCAGTCGCAGTCGTCGTTGTTGTGGGGCGAACGGCTTTGGCAGCGGCTTCTTCACGGGTCAGGTACTGACCCAATTGGTCGAGACCCGCGTTGATTTCATTGACATTATACACTTCGGCGAATTCCAGCTTTGCCGCACCTGACAGCAAGCGACGTACCCGCTCAGGGTTGTCCACGCCGGGTAGCTCGACCAGAATCTGGTTCTTGCCGGGGAGGCGCTGCAGGTTCGGATTGGTTACCCCGAATTTGTCCACCCGTGCCTGAATAATCTTATAGGCTCGGTCAATGGCATTTTCCACTTCCTCATTCAATAGGCGAATCACCTCTGTATCGGACGAAGTGCTGTTGATCTTGCTCCGGTTAGCGCTGTTGGCGAACACGCTCGCCAGGCTCGTATTGGGGGCCAATTCCTTATAGGCATTGACAAAAAGGCTCACATAGCTGCTCTGGCTGGATTTTTGATCTTCCGTGGCTTTTTTCACTGCCTGTTGAAACTGCGCACTGCGGGCATTGCCCCCGGCCAAACCCTTGATAATGTCTGCGGGCGCTACTTCCAGTACCACGTGCATACCTCCCTGAAGGTCGAGACCCAGGCTCAATTCGCGCTCCATGACTTCCTGTAGCGTGTGGCCGATGTAGACATCCTCGCGCCACAGCGAGTCAATGTAGCTTTGCTTTTTGGTGTAGTCCACCTTACCCTGGGCATCGGTGGCGTAGGCTGCGGCGTTGGCTTGGTACTTCCGCGCCACGAAAGTGAACGAGAGGTAATAGATGCTAATAAGCGCTATTACAATCGTTAAGGCAATTACTCCGGTTCTGTTTTGCATAAAATTAATTTTGAATGAGCGGATCGCCGCTCGGTGAATTTTGAACAGGTGAATACCATCCGGCGGATTACCTTTTGGGAATTCAGAAATATCAGCTATTGCAAAAAGGAAAGAGTGATTCCTACAAAAAAGTATTTGGTAGGGCCAATAATAAAGGCGAGTAGTAATAAATGATTTAAAAGCCTATCCATCCACCCACTCAATCACTCCGCTTCGGCGTACCGATTCAAAATTGAAAACTACGGGGCGTTGGGGGCAATATGGTGGCCAAAAACATGGCAGAAGTAGGAGAAGTAATAAAAAGAAGTACGCGCTGCCAGGGGAATGGCTACTTTTTCCTTTAAATGGTACAGGAAGGTATGCGGCGGTACAAATAAAGACTGTGTAAAGTCGAAGGACAAGGCAGGTGTGACTACCGCGTGGAGCGATAATTCGCTCACCGTAGTAGTGCCATCAGTCGCCGACCCCTTTTTCGTCTTTTCAGCCGACTGCTCCGTCCGGTCCTTGTCGACGGTCGGTGAAACTACCGACCACGACTTATCCGCTATGGCCACCAACAGCATCAGTGCTGCCAGCAAACTGCTGAGTATCTTCGTAGTAGGTCGGTTTTTAGCTTTCAAGCCGGATGATCTTTGGGGATTGGGCCGCAAAGTTGTAGCCAAAACGGGAAAAATGCAAGGATTCGTGTGGATAATCCCTTGGGGTATAAGAATCTCTTGATTGAAACGGTATCTAAGCGAAAATCTAGTCTGGACACTAATTTTATTTTTGGCAAAGTCTTACGCAAGACATCTGGCCTTTTCCCGTTATTATTTACGAAATACTAAAAGCCTTTCCTTAGCTGCATTTTGCCCATGAACTCTCCCCACCTTAAGCTTTTCGGTCCGCTCCTGTGTGCTACACTCCTGATTTCTGGGTCTGTTAACGCGCAGTCCACCGATTCGAATTCCGAAAACTTTGTGTGCAACTATGTCGGTAACGGCCGACTCAGTTCGCCGAAGGAAATTTGCAATTACCTGTCTTTCACCTCCAATCGACACGCCGAGCGGGTAGTAGAGCGCATTTTGCAGCCCGTGGGTTTGCAGCGAAATTTTGTGGTGGTCGAGTGCCCCAACACCGAAAACTGCTTTGCGACGGTGGTGGATGGCAAGCGTTTCATCATCTACGATGGCAATTTCATGAAAAAGATCCAGGACCTGACCAACACCGACTGGTCGGCGATTAGCATCGTGGCGCATGAGATCGGCCACCACTTGCAGGGGCACACCATCGACGGCATGGGCAGCCGCCCCGAAAAAGAGCTGGAAGCCGACCGCTTTTCGGGCTTTGTTCTGCACCAGTTGGGCGCCTCGCTGCCCGAGTCCCTGATTGCGATCCGTACGCTGTCGAGTGAGGAGAATACCGATTCGCATCCGGGCCGTCAAATTCGGGTCGACTGGATTAGCAAAGGCTGGAACGAGGCCGAACGGATGTACCCTTTGTGGAACAAAAACGGCTCACCCGGCCCCGCTCCGGTCATTACGGCTTCGGCCCCGCGCAGTAATGAGGGTAGTGTATACCGTCCCGCCGAGCGGCGTGCACCTGCTGCGAAGCCCGCCCCACGGGCAGAAACCACCGAGACGGATATTACCTACCATGCCCCCAAAGGCTGTGCGTCGGGCGATTGTTTCAATGGGCCAGGTATCTTGGTTCGTGAGAATCAGGAGCGCTACGAGGGAAATTTTGCCAATGGGAAAAAGCACGGTTTTGGTGTGCAGTTCTACCCCGGCGGCGCGGTGCGCTATAAGGGTGATTTCCGGGAAGATTCGCGCTCAGGGCAGGGTACCTATTACTTCACCAACGGCGATAAGTACGTGGGCTACTTCTTGGATAATGTCCCCCAGGGCAAGGGTACCTACCACTACGCTGACGGCGAACGGTTTTCGGGCACGTTTCGAAAGGGTATCCGCGAGGGCTATGGCGTGCTGACTCGTGCCAACGGTACCCGGGAAGCCGGGTACTACAAGGACGACGAACGGGTACGGTAAAAAATAAATAGTGGCCAACCTGACAAGGTTGGCCACTATTATGAATCACCAATTTCTTACTTCCGGAATTGTATCCAGTCCAGAATCATCAGGTTCTTGTCCTTTACCTCGTCATTACGGAACACGAAATAAAGATCGCTCATACCCGTCGGATCCGTAATAGAGGCTGAGATGGTTTGCCATTGCGGCCCTTTCTGACCATCTCCCTTATCTGGTGCGGGCGCCAGGGTAGCCGCACCCAGTAGTTTGCCGCTGGGCGAGCCACTATGTACCTCAATCCGCCCACCTCGCGTGGATAGGGCGGCGGCGCTGAATTCCAGTCGGGTGATGCCTGTCAAGTCTATTTCCGCAAAACCAATGTACGAGCCATCCTTGATATCCCCCACCCACGTTTGGTTGCTTCCATCCTGATGCTTGCGGTCTACATTGGCCGACAGCGCGAAGGTTTCGGCCTCAACGCGCGGGTTTCGCAGAATGATAAGCTTGCGACCTGTTAGGGGTCCCGTTACCGGACTCCCTTTATCAGTATAGCTGGCTGAGAGCACGTAACTGCCCGCTTCGCTATTTCCTGCCTGTGAATTAAAAGTATAAGTCCCCTGCAAGGGCAGGGCGCTTGTTTCTCCTTCCAGTGATAGAATGTACCGCACCATTTCGCCCGCTTCGGCTTCGGAATGCTGTGGATGCGCCGACATCACGTTTTTACCCCAATTACCGTTACCCCCCGCGATAATTTTTCCGGCCAACATGGGCACCGCTGCTTCTCCGGCAGGAGCGTAGCGTTTGGCTACTTCTACTAAGCTAGGCCCGATGGATTTGGTATTCATCGCGTGGCACGAACCGCAATCGCTTTTGGTCAGCAGGGTTTTACCCTGAATATACTTCGCTCCCACATCGCCCATGCTTTCGCTGTTGGTCAACAGAGCCAGGTCTTTACCCTCGGCCAGGTAGTCGATGGAAAATTTCACCTGCTTGGACGTAATGCCCTTATTCAAGGCACCATCTTCTTTGTCACGGACACTCACGGTATAATTGAGGGGTACCTTGTCGAAGTAGAAGGTTTTGTTTCCACGCAGGGCGATGTCTACCTGTGGCGTTTCATTACCTACTTTAATTTCCAGTTCCGTCGTCGCAGTTTGGCCCTCGGCATCCGTTACCGTTAATTTGGGACGGTAGGTACCCGGTTTGGTGTAGGTGAAGCTTGGATTCACCTCAGTCGATTTTTTTCCGTGGCCCGATTCCCAGGCGTAGGATATTTTATCGCCCCGATCATAGTCAAATGACTCACGCGCCGAGAGCTGTGCTACAAGCGGAGCCGCACCGACGGTTTTATTGGCCATGATTTTGGCTACGGGCCGACGGTTGCCCTCCGAAAACTCGATGCGCACCAGCTGCGAATCGGGATTACGGGCGAAGTAATTGGCGCCATAGGCCAGCACATACATGGCCCCGTCCGGCCCGAACTTCATGTCAATGGGCTTGGAGAAAAAGGTAGAAGGCAAGAAAGGCTCGATTTTCTGCAAATCGCCCGCCTCGTTGAAGGTAAGTACCTTGATCCAGCTACGCGCCCATTCATAGATGAACATTTTTTTGTCGTAATAGGCAGGAAACTGAACTTCCGATTTCTTGTAGTCCTCGCGGTAATAGAAGGGTCCCCCCATCGCCGTGCGCGAGCCCACCCCCAGCATGGGAAATTCGGTGGATTTGCCGTAGTCGTACCAGATCATAGCATTTTGCGCGGGAGGAAGTACCTTGGAACCGTAATTGTTCGGCGACTCATTCAACGGCCGCGCCGGGTCGTAGCGGGCCCCTACTTTATTGGTCTCAAAGTCAAAATCCGCGTACGCCTTATTATCGCCCACAAAGTAGGGCCAGCCATAGTTACCCGCCTTGCGCGCCTGATTCCATTCGTCCTGGCTCTTGGGTCCGCGTTCATTGGCTACTCCGCCGTCCGGCCCTACATCGCCCCAATAGAGGTACCCCCGCTTGTCCACCGTGATGCGGTAGGGGTTGCGTGCGCCCATGACGTAGATTTCAGGGCGCCCCGCCGAGCCATCTTTGGGAAACAGATTGCCATCGGGAATCGAGTACGACCCGTCGGCGTTCAAAGCTACCCGCAGAATTTTGCCCCGTAGGTCGTGCGTATTGCCCGACGATTTTTGAGAATCGAACGGACTCCGGCCCGGCCGCTCGTCAAGAGGCGAAAATCCGTCCGATTCCTTGGAGCTGGTGTTATCGCCCGTCGAAAGGTACAGCAACCCATCGGGCCCGAAGTACACGTTCCCCGCCGAATGGCAGCAGGTTTCGCGCTGCACGGGCACCTGCATCACAATTTTCTCCGAACTCATTTGCAGGCTGTCGCCTGTAAACACGAAGCGGGAAAGATTCTGCACGGCCTTGTCCCCTACGGGCGAGTAGTACAGATACACGTAGTGGTTGGTTGCAAATTTGGGGTCTAGTTCCATCCCCAGCAAGCCATCCTCGTAGTTTCCAATCAGGTGGACCGGTAGCGTATTGATGACTTTGGTGGCCTTCGTAGCCGGATCGTAGAGTTTGATCTTGCCCCGGCGCTCGACAAAAATCACCCGGTTGTCGGGCATAATCTCCATCTCGATGGGTTCTTCCATGAAAGAATCCAGGACGGTGGTTGTGAAGCGGTTCTCCTCCGGCATGCGGGCCGTGTGGGCTTCGCGGTAGTTTAGGGCTGGGGTTCCCGTCATTTTTTTAATACCGTCCAAAATCTGCTTCGCCAATGCCTTGTCATCTAAATTGCCCTTTGCGGCGTAAAAGGCGCGGCCCCCGTCATAATCCTTCGACCAGAAAACCGCTTTATTCTGGTTAGCTGGTTTATCGCCGCCTGCCAGCAGAGCGTTGTACCAGGGCCATTGGTAGGTCGTAAAGCCTGCGGCATTGACTATGCCCAGCCCGCCCCCAGCCTGCACAAAACGCTCTACGTCGTTCTGCTGCGAAGTTTCCAGCACATCAGACGCCGTTTGCAGGAAAATAAGCGTGGTATAGTTTTTGAGTGAATCTTCGGTGATGTAGATAGCCTTACTGGCCGTATCGGCATTCATGCCGTTCTGCTCGATGAGGCTCCGCAGTTGGCTGGCCGCCACAATAGCGGCGGGCTGATTGGTGGTGTTTTTGTAAAATATAAGCACGCCCTTGTCCGCTTTGGGGTGCCAGCCCGTCAGAAACAGGAGCAGCAGTACGCTACTAAGGGAAGTGAATAGAGAAGTGAACCGCATTTTTATGATTTACAGGATAATGAATTATGAGATTGTACTAGATGAATGAAGTTGAAAAGTTAAGTCTACATATACAGTAGTTTTCCTGTCAGGCTGAGCGGGCAAGGCCGCTCAGCCTGACATTTTTTAAGAAATATTAGTTAACCGCTTCTTAAAAAACTACTTCTCCACGGGGCTCAGGCTGTTCTCCAGGGTGTTGCTAATGAAAGCAACTTTCTTGCTATCCGGCGACCAGGAGGGCGTGTTGATGGTACCCTGTCCGCCGTATATGTAGGCAATCACTTTGGGTTCTCCTTCTCCTGAAATGGGCAACAGACGAAGGTACACATGCTTGTAAAAAGGATGGTCGTCGGCTTTCACTTCCTCTTTCAGGAAAGAAAGGAATGCCATCCACTTGCCATCGGGCGAGATGTGGGGAAACCAGTCGTGAAACTTGTCGTCCGTGAGGGCTACCTGCTCGCTGCCGTCGGGCTTCATGCGGTAGATGCGCATATTCCCGTCGCGGGCGGAATTGAAGTAGATGTACTTGCCATCGGGCGAATATTCGGGACCGTCGTCGAGCCCTTTGGCGTTGGTCAGTCGCACTTCGGGGCCACCCGCCGAGGGTACCCCATAAATATCAAAATCGCCGTCGCGCTGCCCCGTGAAGACCAGTGTTTTGTTATCCGGCGACCAGCCGTGCAGATACGAGGGCCCACGAGGGGTAATTTGCTTGGGGGTACCCCCTTTTGTCGGGACGGTGTAGATGATGGAGCCCCCCAATTCCTTCACGCCGCTGCTGAGGCCAAGCATTTTTCCGTCAAAAGAAAGGACGTGATCGTTATTGTTGTTCTTTATCTCACCTGTATTCAGTACCGAAGTTTTGCCTTTTGCCAGATCAAACGTGTACATCAATCCGTCCCCATTGTAGAGCAGGGTTTTGCCGTCGGGCGTCCAGTTAGGAGCCTGAATGGATTTGGGATGGGTAAAAACTACCTTTCGGTCGCCCGTCGTTACGTCCAGAATTTCCAGGTTGCTGGCCAAGTACTTGCGGTAGGGAACCAGACTATCCGGCGCCGGTTCGCTGATGCGCACATCGCGGAACACGCCCCGTTCCAGCACATCTTTATTGTGCGAACCGATGAATAGCCCCACGTATACCTCTTCTCCCAAATCCAGGTCGGCTACCTGCTCGGTTACGAACGGCTCACCAAACTTTGCGACCCGCATGGTATAGGTGTTGCCCTTGCGTTCCAGTTGGATTACGTCGCCATGGGTTATCTTTGCTTTAATCTCTTCGGTGTTAGCGCCCGAAGTACGTCGAAATTGCAGGGAGGTGAGGCCGTCGCCGTGTACTACGGCATTGATATGGGGTGATTTTCCGTCCAGACTGCTCCGGACCATCCACCCTACCTTGCGGTGCGGATCGACACCTTCGCCCACGAGCGCAGCGCGGGTGTAGAGGATAAAATCGCCTTTCATCTGCTTCCACAGGTAGTGAAATTCGTCGTGGTCGAACCACACGTTATAACCTGAACCAGCCATCTCATACTGGCGTTTTTGTGGATTGTATTGGGCTGAGCCGGGTTTTAGGACATCGCCCACATCGCCATGCCCGGTAAAGATACCCAGATCCGTTTTTTGCGCCAGCGTTGTGAACGGAATGGCGATGGCTAGAATGGCCAGGCAAGTCAACAGGATTTGTCTCAGGATTTTCATAAAGTATTTTGGTTAGCAAAATTTGGGGCAAAGCATTACTAATTCAGTAAGACAACCCAAAAAGCGGAATCGCAAGGTCTACTACTGCAACCGTACTGATTTGATAGCTTGACCCCTCAAAAAAACAGGAATCTTTTGCGCTGGTACATGCGGGGAAGATCCGTTTCGAAGACGGTATAGGAATCTTTGTAAAAATTCATAAAATCAGGAACGCTGACCTGACCCGGATAGGGGGCGTAAAAATGCGTGGCACTACGCGCATCGTTGCGCCAGACCAGCACATAGGCAATTCGCATCTTCTCGGCTTTCAGGGCTTTGAGCAATGAACCCGTCCACCAGGTCGTGTCGGGGATTGATTCCAGGCCTGTTTCGGTAAAAGCCGCCAGTTTTCCCGCTTTGCGGGCGTAATCCGAAACGATTTTTAATTTGGCGATTCCCGCGGGGAGGTTGTAGCGGCCGTTGCGGCCAAAATCGGCATAGTTGTCCATGCCCACCATGTCTACCCAAGAATCGCCGGGGTACCTTTCCAGGTACTCGGCTTCGGTTTTGAAAAGGGCATCCGGCGAAAACACATAAATGAAATTATGCACCTTCAGACTATCGCGCAGGTAGGACACCGTGAATCGCCAGAGGTTCGTAAATTCTTCGGGTGAGCAATGCGATTTCCCCCACCAGAACCAGCCGCCGTCCAGTTCGTGGAAAGGACGAAAAAGCAGGGGGGCCAGCTTGCCGTCGTTACCACGAACCGACTGGGCCAAATCGGCGATTGTTTGTAGAATGGCCTTGTATTCTTCGTGGTGCGAACCACCCGGGATAAGGTTGGCCACTGCCGGGGCCGTCACGGAATCCTTCCAGTAAAAGCCCGTTTGGGGCGTGACCGGATTGGCAAAATGCCAGGCTACCGTCGTTATTCCACCCCGGTTGTAGGTATCGATAATTTGGCGTCGCAAGGATTCTTTAGCCCGTTCAATTGCGGCCGGTGGTCGGCCTGACAGACCGCTGAAATCGACCCCGATGACGGCCGGATGCGAACCCGTCACGGATTTCACATCCGAGCGGGCGGCCTCACCCTGCCAGCCGTGGCCGTATTCGGTAGCGTGCTGGTGGCCGAAGAGAATGTGCTTCCGGGCGAGTTTGCCAAGATTGTAGTATAGCGCTTTGGTTTCAGCAGTAGCGTGGGGGTCGATCAGCCGGGGGCGGGCGTAGGCAGGTACCCCCATCAGGAGGCTGAGCACCAGGGTCATCAGGACGGGGCGTAAAAGAATTTTTTTCATAATTTTATAGTGCACCGTGATAGGCTCAGACTCGGAGGCACGGAACAATTAAATAGGGATTTTACCCACCTTCATTCACCCCTTTAAAAACGCCCCCTCAATAATATCACAGGCGCGATCCATCTGCTCTTCGTCGATGACCAGTGGTGGAGCGAAGCGGATTTTGTTGCCGTGGGTGGGTTTACAAAGCAGCCCTTTATGCATCATATTCATACAGAGCTTATGGGCGGTGTTGCTTTCTTCGGTGTCGTTGATAACAATAGCGTTCAATAGCCCTTTGCCCCGCACGAGGTTTATCAGCTCGGTTTTAGCCTGCAACTCCTTCATACGTCCCCGAAAAAGTTTCCCCATCTTTTCGGCGTTATCGGCCAGATTCTCGTCTTCTACTACGCGTAGGGCTTCGATCGTCACGGCGCAGGCCAGCGGGTTGCCGCCATAGGTGGAACCGTGTTCGCCGGGACGGATCGTGAGCATCACTTCGTCGTCGGCCAGGGCGGCGGACACGGGTAGGGTACCCCCCGAAAGTGCCTTGCCCAATACCAGAATATCCGGCTTTACGCCCTCCCAGTCACAAGCCAGTCGCTTGCCCGTGCGGCCGATGCCCGTTTGTACCTCGTCGGCAATGAACAGGACATTATACTTTGTGCAAAGCGCACGAACACCTTTGAGGTACCCCTCGTGGGGTACCACCACGCCCGCTTCACCCTGAATGGGCTCGACCATAAAGGCGGCGATGTTAGGATTTTTTTGGAAAATAGCTTCGAGTGCGTTGAGGTCATTGTAAGGTACCAGCGCCGTACCTGGCAGAAAGGGGCCGTAATCGTCGGTGCTGGACGAGTCGGTGGAGGAAGAAATTGCCGCCAGGGTACGTCCCCAGAAATTGCCCGTGGCGTACACCGTCACGGCCTGATTTTGGGGTACCCCCTTTACTTTATAGGCCCATTTGCGGGTGAGTTTGAGAGCCGTTTCTCCCCCTTCCACGCCGGAGTTCATCATCAGTACTTTGTCGTAGCCAAAGTACTCGGCCATGAATTTTTCGCACTCGCCCAGGCGATCGCTGTGGAAGGCGCGGGAGGTCAGTGTCAGCTTATGGGCCTGTTCGATCATGGCGTTCACGATGCGCGGGTGGCAGTGCCCCTGGCTGACGGCACTGTACGCCGACAGGAAATCGAGGTACTTGTTCCCCTCTACGTCCCAGACGTGTACGCCCTCGCCCCGGCTCAGCACCACGGGCATGGGCTTGTAGTTGTGCGCGCCGTACTTCCATTCGAGTTCGATGGCGCGTTCGGTGGCTTCGGAGTGGGTGGTATCTGTATAGTGCATTTTTGAATGATGAATGATGATTGATGAATTATGGGGGTAGCTTGTTCCAGACAAATCCCAACAGAAAACGGTCGGAGAGCGTCCTGCCTGAACAAACGAGCGTACCGACGGGTTGTGGAGTAAAGGTAGTAAAACCCTTACCGCCGCGCAAAGTTGAACCCTACTCGTAAAAATGCTTCTGCCATTAGTACCCGCAACGGCCTTTCTGATGAAGATTATTACTTCAATGAGGAAGGATTGATGGTATTTACCGCTGCCTATCACCTTAAAAGGGGCTATTGCTGCAAAAGTGGCTGTCGGCACTGCCCCTACGGATTTCGTACGACCGAGGCTTTGGACTAATTCACCGCAGTAGATTTTCTAAAAAAACAAAGCACAAAATGCTGTTAGAAAGCATATTAAGAAAAACTTTGGTTGCTGAACTTTGAACTCTAAACTAAGAATTCTATATTTGCACCCTCATTTGCAAAAATTGAAAGATCATGGCTAAGGTTTGTCAAATTACCGGAAAAAGAACTCGCGTCGGAAATAACGTTTCTCACGCCAACAATAAAACCAAGCGTAAGTTTTATCCCAACTTGCAGAAGAAGCGTTTCTTCGTTCCCTCTACGGGTGAGTGGATTACGTTGAAGGTTTCTACCTCAGCGCTGCGTACCATCAACAAAAATGGCCTCGAGGCTACAATCCGCAAGGCCTACGAAAAAGGTACCCTGAGCATCTAAGACCTTTTTACTGTTTTTTTGAAAAGCCTCTCCGGGTACCGGAGAGGCTTTTTGTGCTTGGTAAGCCCGCACGTACGTAGGATCTACCCTTGTTTCTGCCGTTCGTAGCCGATCTCCTTACATTCGTCACATCCTGGAATCAAACTATTTTGTTTATGTGTTGTTTTGTGGGTGCGAAAACAGGAAAAATTCAATTTCATGAAAAATATACTACGCGTACTAGGCCTCGGATTACTTCTATGGGTACAAGGTACCTATGCCCACGCTCAGGAAAAGTACACGGTCAGCGGCTATGTAAAGGACGTAGCCAACGGCGAGGGATTGATCGGGGTTTCGGTTTACGTGCGGGAAGCCAGTACGGGCGTCGTTACCAATCCGTACGGATTTTACTCCATCACACTGCCCGAAGGCGAGTACGCTTTGGTGTTCAGCTACATAGGATACGAGAAATTGACCAGTCAACTCGTTCTCAATGCCGACCAGCGCCTGAACGTGGAAATGGCGGCGGAGAGCCGGCAATTGCAGGAAGTGGTCGTGTCGACCAAGAAAGAAGACGATAACGTACGAAGCCTGGAAATGTCGGTCAACAAGATAGATATCAAGACGATTCGCAAGATTCCGGCCCTTCTCGGTGAAGTGGATATTATTAGAAGTATCCAATTACTGCCCGGCGTGACTACGGTGGGCGAAGGCGCTTCGGGCTTCAACGTACGCGGTGGCGATGTGTCGCAGAATTTGATTTTGCTCGACGAAGCGCCCGTTTATAATTCCTCCCATTTGTTCGGCTTTTTTTCCGTATTCAACCCCGATGCCGTCAAGGATGTCAAGCTGATCAAAGGCGGAATTCCGGCGCAATATGGTGGACGGATTTCGTCTATTCTGGATGTAAGGATGAAGGAAGGCAATACCAAGAAACGTGAAATTAACGGCGGCATCGGTACCATTTTCTCCCGCCTGACCTACGAGCAACCTTTTGCCCAAAGCCGGGGTTCGTTCATCGTGGCGGCGCGGCGGTCGTACATCGATGTGCTGGCGAAGCCTTTTTTGAAAGGTGATCTGAAAAAGAGCCGCTTCAGCTTCTATGACCTCACGGCGAAAGTCAACTACCGCCTCGACGACAAGAATACCTTCTACGCCTCCGGTTATTTCGGGCGCGATGTGTTCGGGTCGGCAGATTTTGGTTTTGGGTGGGGCAACGGTACGGCCACGGCGCGCTGGAACCACATTTTTTCCAACAAACTCTTTTTGAATCTGACGGCCTATTACAGCAATTACGACTATTCCATCGAGTCAGACCGGAAAAAGAAGGAGGTGAAGGACAAGTTTACGTGGAATTCTACAATCATTAGTTCGAGCCTCAAGCCGGACTTCACCTACTACCTGACCCCAAACAATCAGGTGAGCTTCGGCGGACAGTACATCAACTATAATACCCGTCCCGGTAACGCCGTGGCTATTTCGAACGGCGAGAGCCGTAACATCAGCCTGGACTCGCGTTACGGCGACGAGTCGGCGCTGTACGTTGCCAACGAGCAGAAGGTTTCCGAGCGCGTGTCATTACAATACGGAATCAGGTATTCGTTTTACCGTAATCTGGGTCCAGGACAGGTGTATGCGTACCAGGAAATTCAAAAAGGCGAACGCCAGTACCCGGTGCTTCCCGGAACCGCCGTACCGAAGGGCGAAACCATTAAACATTACGGCAATTGGGAACCCCGGTTTTCTCTCAATATTGGCCTGTCTTCGACGGCTTCGCTCAAAGCCAGCTACAACCGTACGGCGCAGTACCTGCACTTGCTATCCAACACGGCGGCAAGCTCACCGCTGGATGTGTGGACGCTGAGTACCCACCTCATCAAACCCGAAATCGCCGATCAGGTAGCGCTGGGATGGTTTCAGAACTTCCGGGACAACTCCTATGAGGCTTCCGTAGAAGTGTATTACAAAGATTTGCAGAACCAAATCGACTACGTGCGCAACTCTGATTTGCTGCTCAATCGCTACGTCGAGGGCGATTTGTTGTTTGGCAGGGGTCGGGCCTACGGAGCTGAGTTTTTCTTAAGAAAAAATAAGGGCCGCCTGACGGGCTGGCTGAGCTACACCCTGGCCCGGACGGAACGCCTGGTAGAGGGCGTCAATAATGATACATGGTTTCCGGCCCGCTTCGACAAGCCCCATAACTTTACGGCCGTAGGACTTTTTGACCTGAACAACCGCCTGACATTATCCTCCAACTTTACGATGGCTTCAGGTACCCCCGCCACGTTCCCAACCAACCGGTTTGAGTACAATGGCTGGGCCTTGCCCTATAATGTCTACAATGCCCGTAACAACAACCGGATTCCGGCTTATCACCGGCTGGATCTGGCGGCAACGTTGAAGTCCAAACGCAAACTGTTCAAGTCGGGCGAGGGAGAATGGGTGTTTTCGGTGTACAATGCCTACAACCGCCGCAATCCGTACTCAATTTATGTGCAGCAGAATGAGGATAACCCTTTGACAACCGAAGCTGTGCGCTTTTCGGTGATTGGGTCGATCATTCCGGCGGTAACCTATAATTTTAAATTCTAAAAAATGTTGATGTGTTGAATCGTGTTCCTGTTTATGTGATTTACCGGAAGCCGATTATTTTACCCTAGGAAACCATGAAAAAGAAAATATATCCTTTCTATTTAGTAGCCTTCCTAGCGCTGGGCTTGCTGACTAGTTGCGAAGACGTCATCGACCTGAAAACCGAAACCGGCCCCGCCCAACTCGTGGTGGATGGCTGGATCACCGACCAGGCCGGCCCCCAGGCGATACGCCTAACGCTGTCGGCGGCATACTTCAATAATAGTCCCGCTACCCCGGTTACCGGAGCAGAAGTGACAGTCACGGACGATGCGGGTACCACGTTCCCTTTCCGCTATATCACCGAAAAGAAAATATACCAATGGACGCCGCCGCAGGATAGCGTAAAGCTGGCGCGTATTGGCCGTACCTACACGCTTACCATCCGCTATGAGGGAGAAGAATATATAGCCATCAACCAAATCAAGCGTGTGCCAACTATTGATTCATTGGCCTACAAGAATGAAAAATTCCCCATCAAACCTCCCGAAGGGCCACAGGAAGGCTACGTTGCCGAATTTTATGCCCGCGATTTTTTGGGGATAGGGGACACCTACTGGATAAAGCCCCTGAAAGGCGGAAAATTGAACGGGACCGAGGCCGGTGCCATTTCCCTGGCTTTTGATGGAGCCTTCAGTCCGGGGTCGCCCTCCGATGGACTTATTTTCATTCAGCCGCTCCGGCAGTCCATCACCACCAACGGCTTGTTTTCGGCAGGCGACACGGCCGGTGTGGAACTGCACAGCATTACGCCCGAAACGTTCTACTTCCTACTACAGGTCCGGCAAGAATCGGCCAACGGGGGCATCTTTGCCGTACCGCCGGCCAACATACCCACCAATATTCAGAATCTAAATCCCAACGGCAAGAAAGCGCTGGGTTTCTTCGGCACTTCCGCTGTCAGCCGTGCCGAAACGGTGATCGACCCCAGGAAAGCGAAACCGAAGAGTTGAAAGATGCTGGATTTTGGGTATTAGACACTAGATCAAAACGATTGATTCTCATTGCCTTGATCGAAGTCCAGAATCTAACATCCAGTATCCTCAAAACTGATACATCACCTGCACCTTTACTTCGCTGCGGGTATTGCCCTTAATCTCGCCGAGACCCGAACTAATTAGCTCGGTATTGAAAAACCGTGACTGCGACCAGCGCAGCCAAATGCGCAAATTTTGAGATAAAGCGTAGCGTAGCATCAGGTAGTGCCGGGTACCTTTATCGTAGTAGGCGGGTAAGGAAAAAGCATACAGCACGTCCTTTTCGTACACATACTGACGGCTATCGTAATTGTCGGTGGCAAAGAAGGCTACCCTGCCACTTAATTCGAGTTTTGGAAATCGCCACGTCAGATCCTGAATCACCGTGATTCCCTGCGAGCGGGAGGTACCTTTGAACGTAAAATCCCCGCCCTGCACACGGGTGCGCACCGCAAATTTTAACGGCACGTCATATTCCGCTTGTAATACAGCCGTACGGCGTATGGTGGTGGCTACGTCGGCTAACGGCGCAGTTGGACCTGGTCGGTTGCGCTGTTTGTGTTCTTCGTGGAAAAGTGCGAAGGCCGTGAGGCGCTTGTTGGGCGTGTACTGCACGTGCAGCAGTCGGTCGTTGCCCTCGGAAGGCGCGTTAACCTGGTACTTTAACCATGGAAACCGGAAGCGGTCGTAGAAACCGCTGAGCTGCCACCGGCGGTTGGGTTTGTAGCGCAAGCCCCAATAGGTACCCGATTCGTTGATGGGCCGTGAGCCCTCGGTAATTGGATTGCCGTAAAAAGTATGAAAATCGCGGTCGTAGTGACGGAGTTGAAACGTAAAATCCAACGCCTTACTCAACGTCGCGATCAGTCCACCCACGCCACCCAGCCCGCCGCTCTGTGAGCGCGCCCCTTCTCCGAAAAAGTGGACATTCTGCCAATGATAGTCGCCGTGCAGGCCAATGGTTAGATTTTCTTTTCCCCTAAATTCAAAAGTATTGTAAGGTAGGTCGCGCCGTTGTAAGCTTCGGTTGAAGTGTGTATAAAGAGCCGTTAAGCCAATTTTTCCGCTTTGTTTGGGGAACGTGTACAGCGCGTGAAACCCTGCGTTTTTTTCAGGAATGATGCCCTGATTAGCGCGTTCTGTGGGCGTGCGGTGCAGCCCGGCGGTGAGCAGTGAGGAAATCACCGTTCCGTCAGGTCCATCGGCCACGTCACTCAGGCTGGCGTCACGCCGGATAGCCGAGCCGAACAGCGTCACGTCCAGATTTTTACGCACATTGATCGTAGCTGCTGCACCGCGAAAAAATCCCGTTTCCAATACCGAGGTGTAAGGGCGCAAGCCTAGAGTGCTTCGGTAGGTCGTCAGGATGGTTTCGGTACCCTTGCCTAATGCAAAACCCGCCGCCATCACCACCCCCTGCCCGGCCTGCATCTGAAAATCGCCGATGATGAGGTTTTTCAATCGCCCCCGATTCATAATTTGGGCATGAAAGGATGTGAAATCCGGGCCGAAAACCTGCCGATCCGGTCGCCAGGCAAGTACCTCTCCCGCATCCTTCTCGGCGGTGAAGCCAAAACTATACGCTCCAATGCGCGAATAGTGGTAGCGGGCGTAGGTCTGGTAGGGCCCGCCCGCGTAGCGCGTCCGCGAACGGGAAGTCGTGTCTATGTCCGAAAAGCCTTTCTGTTGTTCCAGCAGACGTTCCGACCGTAAAATAAGAAAATTCTGGGTCGGGTTTTTCAGCGATTCACGCAGCGAAAGTTGCCGCGTTTGTACGGTTACGAAGGGTAGCAAGCGTCGGATTGTAGGTAGGTCGAAACCGGGAATAGCCTGCAATTCGTAGAGCGAAAGCAGCGGCCCCAGTTCGGTGCGGTACTTGATGAACGCATCCAACTGACTTCCCGACAGAATGTAGGTAGCCGCCAGTTCGTCGCGGGTGGCGATGTTCAGATCGCGCGGGTTGGTGTACAGCTGAAACAGCGATTCGAACAAATCGCTGTAATTTATATCCTCACTGGGTACCGGAAACAATTCCTGCACAAACTGCTGGATGTCGATCTCGCGGCGGGGTGGGGTTTGGGCGTGAGCGGGAGAAGCGGTGGAGAGAATAAATCCGCTACCGATCAAAACAAGAAGAATTCTGACGAGTAGCGGTTTTATCATATCGACAGGCTGTTGAATCTTTTGGGTACCTCTAACCTACGATTGATTTTTTACAAAAAAAACTCTTCCTCTTCTTAAAACTTCTAACACAAATACGAGTTTGAGCGGCTGAAGGAGAGGTAGTTTTGCTGGCGGGGTACTGGTATTGGGGAATTTTTGCTTATTCTTCGTTTCTAATGCTGACAGCGCCTGTGACACGCAGTCACGATCCAAGTATCGACTTTTCCTTTGTCGCGGATCGCGGTGCAAACGCGAGGGAATTCGACCCCGATTACAATCGGTCTTAGCAAGGTCGTTGGTGTTTTTACCTCACCGTAGCGACGAGTCCGGTACAAGGAAACGGCCGGCTACGTGATGCGTGGCCGGCCGTTTCGATACTTATGTCTGGAACCATCCGGGGACTTACCTACTGCCTGCTGACGCGTAGGGGGTCTGGGCTTGCCCAGCCAGCGACAGGCACAGCAGCACGAATAGGATCACCCACCGGCGAAGGAAGGGCACGGCCGACCAGTTTGGGGCCGTGGCCCAGTCTTTGCTGGTGGCACCCGTCCAGATGGTTTGGGTGTGGGCGGCGCTCTGAAACAGCCAGAACAGAATGACGGCCAGCGGGAGAAGTCCCTGCGCCGGACCACGACCATTGCGGGTGAGGAAAAGTAAATCCTTTTTCATAAGGTTCAAGAAAATTAAGTGAAAAATGGAAGGCTTCTTCTGCGCGAGGGGATGGGGAAATAGATCGAGGCGAAAAGCACGTTTGCCGTGGGTGCCAAAACCCAGGTACCCTCTACCTAGCCGTGTAAGCTGGTCCAGTTCTTATTGGCGGGCTGGGAAAATTCCCTGCAAGGCGATGCAGTAATTGAGTACCAGATAAGGCTGCACGGTGGGGGTAGGGTCGTTGCTACCGGTGTCGCCCGAGTTTGCATGGACGGCGGCATACCCTCCTGCCTGCCCAAACTTTCGCGGGTCCTGACCGTAGCCGATCGCAACGCGACCCCGCAGATCCGGTAGAGCAAAATTGGTTCGCCCATCGCCCCCATAGGTAGTACCCAACAGGGAAAAAAGGGCGCTATTCGATGAAATGTCCAGCAATTGACCATTGCATGAGGCCCATCCTTTCGGAACAAAGTTGAAACCAAAAAGGGCAATTGATCCTACGAAAGATTGATCCATAAGTGAAAAGGGTTTAAAGGGTTA
>JBBRDE010000019.1:0-31679 GCA_038204185.1 Cytophagales bacterium | reverse complement strand
ATTTTGGGCGTAGTGTTTGCCAATTGAAATATTTCAGCAGTGTACTTTGTAAAATCAGGCCCAAGTCCTTATCTTTGCCCCTCATTTCAAAAAAAGAAGCTAGATACATGTACGCAATCGTAGAAATCGCAGGTCAGCAATTTAAGGTTGAAAAGGACCGCACCATCTTCACGCACCGGCTTGAAGGGGATGTGGACGCTGCACTTGTTTTCGACAAAGTCCTCCTCGTCGACGACGGAGGCGCGATTCAGATCGGTGCCCCCGGAATCGAGGGTATCACTGTAAACGCCACGATTCTGGAACACCTCAAAGGTGAGAAAGTAATCGTTTTCAAAAAGAAACGCCGCAAGGGATATCGTAAGAAGAACGGTCACCGTCAGTACCTGACGAAAATTCGGATTGACGGTATTATAATTTAATTTCGAATGATAGAATAGAAATTCTTCACTCATTCTATCATTCACTCATTCTATCATTCACATTTATTATGGCACATAAGAAAGGGGTAGGTAGCTCCAAAAACGGACGGGATTCGAATCCCAAATATCTGGGTGTTAAGCTGTTTGGTGGACAACACGCCAAAGCAGGCAGCATTATTATTCGTCAGCGTGGTACGAAGCACAATCCGGGCCGTAACGTCGGTTTGGGTCGCGACCATACGCTTTTTGCATTGGTAGAAGGTCACGTGGTGTTCAAAAAGAAAGCCGGCAACAAGTCGTACGTTTCTATTGAGCCCATCGCAGTAGCTGAGCCCGTAGCGGCCGAAGCTTAGCCTTCGCTCAGTTTCAGCATCACGCTGAATTACGTTGCATTATCTGAAAGCCCACCGGAGTAATTCCGGTGGGCTTTCTTCGTGAACAAACCAATTCAGGTTATCCGATGTTCAAGTACTGAAATCATGTTGCTGAACAGACAGTCGGTTTCAGCAAAGCAGTCATTATCAACCATCACTTTTCTAATTATGTTGAATCGCCCAATTTATATCTATACGGAACTCAGTCCCAACCCTAACTCCATGAAATTCGTCCTGAATTTCGAGTTGGTTCCCGATGGACTGTCGTTTGACTACCCCTCCCATGCTGCTGCTATGGAGGAGGGAAAAGCATCGCCTTTGGCGGCGGATTTATTCCAGTTCCCCCACGTACAGCGGGTATTCATTGCCAGTAATTTTGTTACGATCACGAAAGACGATGCCAGCGCCTGGGAAGAGGTTCTGTACGATACCAAGCAGTTTTTGAAAATATACTTTGAAGAGAACCAGCCCGTCTTCGAGCCCAAAACCATCGAAAGCAATACGCTTGTGGTGGAGGCCAACGATACCGAAACGGTGCAGAAAATCAAGGCAGCTTTGGATCAGTACGTGCGTCCGGCTGTCGAGTCAGACGGCGGTGCGATCAACTTCCACTCGTTTGACGACGATTCAGGTGTGGTGAAGGTACTGTTGCAGGGTTCTTGCAGCGGCTGTCCTTCTTCTACCCTTACTCTGAAAGCAGGCATCGAAAACCTTCTGACCCGCATGGTGCCCGGCGTGAAAACGGTGGTAGCGGAAGGAGTTTAAATTTAGTTGAAAGTGGATAGTTGAAAGTGCTTTTAAATTCGAAATCACTGGGCCAGTGTTACTCAAAACGGGCACCTTTTTTCATTATCAACTCTCCACTATCAATTATCCACTACCTAAATATCGTCACACTGCCGCTTTTCACGGGTAGATCGGGGTGGAATTTGATGACGTAATAATAGGTAGCAGCGGGCAATTCTTCATTGTTGATCCGCCCATCCCAATCGCTGTTGTACCCTCTGGAAGAATACACCTTGTTGCCCCAGCGGTTGAATACGGTTACCTCACAATCCGCATAGGCTTCGCTGTTTTCTATCGCCCAGGTATCGTTAGTACCATCACCGTTAGGGGTAAAGCCATTGGGGATTTTGACCGGCGGTAGTACTTCTATCCTAATATCAGTTTCTGAAAAACAACCGTTGGCCGCCGTCACGCGCAGCCGGTAGGTAGTCGATTGTTCGGGCGAAACGGTGGGTTGAGCCAGTGTCGGGTTATTCAGACCCAGCGGCGGCGACCACGCGTAAGCAGCGCCCTCGGTTACCGAGCTACGGATCAGCAGGCTGTCTCCTTGTAAAATGGTTCTGCCGCCTCCCAGTAGGGCCCTCGGCGCAGGGAGTACCTGGACGATCCGGGTTGCGGTGGCACTGCAGCCCGTGGGTGTCTGGTAACGATACGTGATCAGGTGGCTGCCCCCACCGGCCTGCCGGGCATCAAACGAGGCGCCCTCTACCCCCCTTCCCGAAAAAGTACCTCCGGCTGGGGTAGCAACCAGCGATAAACGCGCATTCGGTTGGCCGCAGACCAGCGGAATGGAGTCGAAGAGAACTTTGGGTACCGGATTGAGTACAACTCGTAATGTATCCGATCGCCGAAAGCAGCCCGTAATAGTGTCGCTCACCTGCACCGAAAAAATCCCCCCGGTGCGAACAAAATTGGATGAACCCAGTGGGTTAGGCTGGGCGATGTTGTCCCGGTACCATACATACTTGAGATTGTTTCCCTTGTTAGCCTGTAAGGGAAGCGAGTCGCCCTCACAGAGCTGCGTGCCTACCGGAACACTAAGTAAGGCCGGAGGCCGGGCGTTGAGGGTCACCGTCACAGTATCGAAGCTCACACAGCGCGTTACCACATCAGTGGCCTTCACGACAAACATCCCGGCTCCCCGAATACCTGACAACGTGCTCAGCGAGGCCCCGCTTAGCTCAGCGCCATCTTTTTGCCACCGAAACGTCCATCCCGGTCCGCCTACATTGGCTTTCAGGTCCACTGATGAACCTTCACAAACCCCGGCTTTCGGGCCGGGGACAATCTCCACCTTTTCCTGGGTTCGGTATCTCACTTCGAATTTCTCGCTCAGGGTGCTGGTATTGGCGCAGCGATCGGCAAACGTTTTAATGACGCTGTATACTCCTTCCTGGGTTATAGCGATGGCAGGTCCTTTGGCCTTTTCGATATTCACCCCATCCCGCTGCCACTGATAGGCCCAGCGGGTATCTACTTCGGCTTTGAGGGCTATTATGTCGCCCCGGCAAATACCGACTTCAATCAGCGAATCTCCCTCGACCACCGACGTGCCGGGAGGAAAGGTAGCGGAAGTGAGCGAAACGGGCGATGGGTTTTCATTAGAGCAATTGACCACCACCATCTGATAGTCGCGGTGGACTTCACCGATTTTGCGGCCGTTGCGGTACTCTTCTACGACCACCCGGTACACAAACAGACCGATTTTGGTGGGGGTGAGACTAATGCTGCCGGTTTTGGCATCGAGCGCGAAGGCGGGAGTGCTTGGCAGGGGATTGGTCAGATTGAAAGTATCTTCCCATTCGCTTTTGGGATAGGGGCCCGCTGTGGAGGGCGAAAGCGGATCGATGCCATAGGGCGGACGCGTACTGTTGAAAGGGGTTTCCAACCGATAGCGGAGTTCATCCCCGTCGGGGTCGGTAGCCCCCGACGCAAACGTGTAGGGCTTGTCGCGGCACAGGACTTCGCCGTTGGCCGGACTGAATACGGGGGAACTGTTTTGCGTGGAAACGGGCGGAAACTCGGCATAAAGTACCAGCGAGGATGTGCCGGCACTTTTGAGATTGCCTATGCTACCACTACGGCAGCAGCGTTCCCAACTTACATAGAAGCCCTGAGGATCGCCGTACTGACTGAGGGGAAGTGGTATGTCAGCGGCAAACTTTACCACGTTGATTTTCAAGTTGCGGGAGGCAGCGCAGCCCGGATTCGTGAACGCCAGAGGTTCGCGGCTAACCAGCTTCAGGCTTAGGTCGTTGAGCCGGACGTTGTCTTTTTTGCGAAAAAAAGATACGGTCAGTTCGCTCTGATCGGCATTGGGGTCGGTGCTTTGGGCGTCGTAATATAGAACTACGCACACGGTGTAGGTACCCTTGGGGCTAGCTTTGGGGGTCAATACCAGGTTGCCGCCTATGATGTGAGAAGCCCGGAGTGGTAGTGCCAACCCCAATATTACTGCCAAAAATAGCCAAAGACTTCTGTATTTTCTCTTCATCCTCTTTCAAATCATCCTTCGGTTATCCCGCAATTTCAATGCCAAATTAGCGTATGGCTACCATAGGTACAAATTTCACATTCTTAAAATTTTCACAAGTATTAAACCATTAATTTAAAAATGAGTTTTATCTTTGAAAACAGTATGCAAGCATACCTATTTGAGAATTTCTCACTTCTGAATGAAGTACTTCGAACTAAGCACTAAAAAATGGCCCACTATTTCAGCCGCCGCAACCTGGACTTCCTGCTTTATGAAGTTCATCATGCTACCGAACTCTCGAAGTACCCCTACTTCGAGGCGCATGATCGGGAGACGTTCGACATGGTGCTGGACTCGGCGACACAGATTGCCGATACCGTCATGTATCCCCATTACCGCGACGTGGATCGTAACCAGCCCGAATTAAAGGAAGGCAAGGTAACGGTACATCCCCAAATCAGGGCTTTTCTGAAAGCGGTGGGCGAAGGCGGGCTTATTGGAGCCGGTTTTCCCTTTGAGCAGGGCGGCCAACAGCTACCTGAGTTAATTGGCTCCTGCGTGAGTTTCATCATGATGGCGGCTAATAACGGCATGATGTACATCGGCCTGACGTCGGGAGCGGCCAATCTGATTGCCACCTTTGGTTCATCGGTTCTGATCGACACCTATGTCGCGAACCTACTGAATGGGACGTGGCAGGGCACCATGGCTCTCACAGAACCCCAGGCGGGTAGTTCTTTGTCGGACATTACGACCTCGGCCGAACCACTGGCGGATGGGAGCTATGCCATCAAAGGGCAGAAGGTTTTCATCTCGGCAGGCGACCACGATGCCGTGGACAATGTGGTGCATCTAATGCTGGTGCGGATTAAAGGCGCGCCCAAAGGTACCAAGGGTATTTCGCTCTTCGTAGTACCTAAGTACCGCCTCAATGAGGATGGGAGTTTTGAAAATAATGATGTGACCCCCACGGGAATCTACCACAAACTCGGCCAACGAGGTACCCCGGCCATGCACCTGACCATGGGCGAGAACGACGACTGCCACGGCTGGCTGGTGGGCGAACAGAATCGTGGGCTGTATTATATGTTCCAGATGATGAACGAGGCCCGCATCGGGGTGGGTATGACGGGCGCGGCCATTGCGTCGGCGGCTTACTATGCCTCCCTTGAATACGCCAAAGAACGCCCGCAAAGCCGCCGTCTCAATGAGAAAAATCTGCTGGATTCGCCCCAAACTATGATTATCCATCATCCCGACGTGAAGCGGATGCTGCTGTTTCAGAAATCCATCGTGGAAGGCTCGCTGTCGCTGCTGATGGAAAGCGCCCGGTTGTCGGATCTGGTGCGGGTGACCGAAGGCGAGGAGAAAGAAAATAACGAACTGTTGCTGGAATTGCTGACGCCCGTGGCCAAAACTTTTCCTACCGAAATGGGCGTGCGGTCGGTAAGCGAAGGACTTCAGGTATTGGGCGGCTACGGATTTACCGAAGATTTTCCGCTGGAGCAAATGTACCGCGATATTCGTATCACGCCTATCTACGAAGGAACTACGGGCATTCAGGCGCAGGATTTGCTGGGACGGAAAATGACCATTAAAGGTGGCAAAGCACCCCGATTGCTCTTTGCTGAGATAAATAAAACCTTAACGGAAGCCGATACTTATGAAGCGCTGAAACCCTACGCCGAAACCCTGCGTAAGGAAATTAAAGGGCTGCAGGAAGTAACGCAAAGTCTGCTCCCCTTCGCCGCCGAAGGTGATTACGAGCGATACCTGATGGACGCCACGCTATATATGGAATTGTTTGGCATCGTGACGGTAGCCTGGCAATGGCTCAAGCAGGGCATTACGGCCAGCAAAGTGCTATTGACCCAGAATCCGGCGCATGAAGAGGTAGCCTTTTACGAGAGCAAACTACACACCATGAAATTTTATTTTCACTATGAGGTACCCAAAACCCAGGCGCTGGCAACGCGGCTGATGGACCCCGAGGTGCTGACCATCGTTACCGAACAGGAAATTTTAATGTAGGTCTGCTGACGGCTTAGGGTACCCCTGATATTTTGAAGCGCATTTTCTTAACCTAAACTATATCGTTTTTATCAACAACTAAAACATGACAAGGAGTGAATAGGCCCCGCCGATGGTGGGGTTTTATTTTTTTTATTCCGTGATAAGCCGCAGGGTTTTAGACTTGGTGCGTACCTTCAGCCAATCTTCCATCCGCTTGGTTTCGCGCCAGGTAGGTCGCTTTGTAAACTTGGCGTAGGCAACGTAGGCCGTATCGATCTTGGCATTTTGGAGGTTATGGATGGGCGACATCGAAAGTGAAAATTCGGTCAAATTGGGATATTGTACCTTAATTTCTTTCCCAATATCGCCTGATTGGGAGTTTATTGTGCGGTACCGAACCACCTCCTTCTCCAGCATCGCAATCCGGGCGTCCTTGTTCTGAACCAGCTCTGCGTTTTTGGTGTACAAATCCTCCAAAATCCCCGTCCGCAGATCCGTGTTGAGCTTGGCCAGCATACCGGAATTGAACTCGTTGTAGTCCTGCCTTACGATCAATTGCGTGTTAACGAGGCCATAGTGAGGCATACGTTGGGTCATTTTCAAAATCTTGGTACTGTCGATGGTTTGCCCGATGCATGTAATGACAATCTGCGAGGTATCAGGCCGATAGACGAGCTGCTGGCTAATAATCTGCGTGGCTTGCTGGTTTAGCTCTTCTTCCAGAAATGTACGCGCTTTGCGCTCAAAAAAGCTTTTTTGCACCACATTGTAGGCAATGAAAATGCTGGGAATCATGGTGGCAATAACCAGAAGACTGATCCATATTCTTACCCGGCGTTCCATTTTTGCGTCCACATATTGCTTGGGACGATACCGCAGGTACTTGACAATGACTACCGTAGAAAACGTAATGAACACGCAGTTGATGGAAAACAGGTAAAAGGCACCAATAAAAAAATTCCACTGCCCCGTGGCAATCCCATACCCTGCCGTACACAGGGGGGGCATCAGCGCGGTAGCGATCGCCACACCGGGAATGGCGTTACTTTTATCCTGGCGCGAACTGGCGATGATTCCTGCGAAGCCACCAAAAAGCGCAATCAGAACATCCCAAAGGGTAGGGGTGGTGCGGGCCAGAATTTCAGTTTGGGCGTCGTCGAGTGGGGTGATAAGAAAGTAAATGGTAGAAGTAAGTACGCTGATGATCGCGGCTATGGCCAGATTCAGCAAGGCCCGGCGAATCAATTGCAGGTCAAAAATCCCGATGCCGAGTCCCACGCCAATGATGGGCCCCATGAGAGGTGAAATCAACATGGCTCCAATCACTACGGCCGTAGAGTTCATGTTCAGGCCGATGGAGGCGATGAAAATGGCGCAGATCAAAATCCACAGGTTGGTTCCCCGGAACGTTACGCCCCGTTTGATATCTTCAATAACCTCACGTTCATCGGCCTTGCCTTCTTCGAGGTTGAAAATATGGGAGACAAAATCCCGGATATTACGCAGGAAAACGCCCGTACGGCGGGACTGCATCGAATCACTCATAGGGTCGGGAGGATAAAAAAGAATAGGTCAAATATAATTCTATATATATTTGATTAACTAAAAAGTACCTGTTCAAGTAAAACTAACTCCCTTCATTAATGGATCTGTTTACCGTAATAGCCATTCTCACCACCATTAGTGCGCTGTTTGCCTACGTCAATTTTCGGTATGTAAAGTTACCCTCGACCATCGGCCTCATGCTGATTGCCCTGCTTTCGTCCATTGCCCTGCTTATCGTGGGACAATTCAACGAGACTGTCCTTGAAGGTACTAAGGCGCTAGTGAGCGAGATTGATTTTCCGCGCGTGCTGCTGGAAGTCCTGCTGAGCTTCCTGCTTTTTGCGGGGGCTCTGCACACCGACATGGCTCTCATGCGGGAGCAGAAGTGGAGTATTTTGAGCTTTGCGACGCTGGGCGTGGTGCTCTCGACCTTCCTGATGGGCGGCCTGTTTTACTATCTGTTGCCCTACGTCGGATTCGACATTCCCTTCATCCATTGTCTGTTACTGGGTGCCCTGATTTCGCCTACCGATCCCATCGCGGTATTAGGGATTCTGAAAGAAGCCAAGATTCCGAAAAACCTCGAAATCGTCATCACCGGCGAGTCACTGTTTAACGATGGGGTCGGAGTCGTAATATTTATGACCATCCTGGAAATTGCTGTCCTGGGGCCCGCCGAAATTTCCCCACCCGAGGTGGCCGTGCTGTTTGGGAAGGAAGTAGGCGGGGGACTCGCATTGGGGGCCCTGCTGGGCTACGTGACCTTTCAACTCATGAAGTCCATCGACCATTACCAAACCGAAGTACTGCTGTCGCTGGCACTGGTTATGGGCGGCTATGCCCTGGCATCGGCTTTGCACTTCTCCGGGCCTCTGGCGGTGGTTGTGGCCGGTTTGTTCATTGGCAACAAGGGTCGCTCTGAAGCGATGTCGGACGAGACCGTGGAGTACGTGGATAAGTTCTGGGAATTGATCGACGAATTGCTCAACGCACTGCTGTTCGTGCTGATTGGCCTGGAAATCGTGGTGATTCCTTTCCTGGACGATTACTGGCAGGCAGGTCTGATTGGAATCGTGATTGCGCTGTCGGCGCGGCTCATTTCGGTTTATATTCCAATACTTGCCCTAAGGCGCTCAGTCAACTTCATGCCCCGCACCCCGCTCATTATGACCTGGGGCGGCTTGCGCGGAGGTATTTCCATTGCATTGGCCCTTTCGCTTCCCGCTGCCATGAATAAGGACATCATCCTGTCCATTACCTACTGTATTGTTATTTTTTCCATTCTCATCCAGGGCATTACGCTGGGCCCCATCGTAAAACGGATCAAGGTGAAATATGGGTTGTAGGGTCAAAACAAAAAACTCAACCCACCGCCCACATTCAGCAAACCCAGTGGCTGGTGCGAGGTGATGGCTTCTGCTGTGCCCTGGCGACCTACCTCGATTTCCTGGTACAAATTATCGTATTTCAGGTCAGCCGTAACGTACTGCGCCGAAGTGTGAAGGGCCAGCCATCGGAACACCTTGTAACGAACCGTGACACCCGCTCCGGCGGCGAAACCGCGGATGGTACGCGCCGACGTCATGTACGAAGTAGGTTCCTTCCGGTACTTTGATCTGAATTCCATGTGGGAGCTGGTACCCTGCGCATAGCCAGCCGTCACCTGAAAATCAAAAACAAACCGGCTGGCCTGCACCGTGAACATCGGGCCCACGAGTGCACTTTGCAGGGTGCAATTAGTGGCCGTACTTTGCCAGGGAACGCTATGCTCCACGTCTTCACGTACCAGGCGCAAGAGGTCATTTGGGCGAACGGGATTGGTGCTATACGTGTAGGAGCCGACAGCTCCCCAGTGCCAGCCCAAACGGTGGCCTACCGAGACCTGCACCGATTGACCATTCCCTAATAAGTTTTGGGTATTTTTGCCAAAGGGGGTCGCCATAGGTCGGCTGCACGCGGCGGTCAGGCTGACGAAGCTCTTGTGTCGGAGCGTGGAAAGAATAAAGGTGCGTTGCGCCAAAGCCGAGCCTGAAATAGTAAGTACAGTAGTCAGCAGTAGTACAAGATGCTTCATGGCCTGGATAGGGAAATACAGTAGTATTTATAGTATTCTCAATTACCATGCCAATTTATAAGTTTTTGACAATGAATGATTTATTGAATGACTTAATAAAGAAAATCGCAAAAGGGCAGTCTGTCGGAGACCGATATTTTCCCGAAGGATTATTCCCGGCTTACCGCGCCAATCCCTACCTGGGCTACACCCGTCCCGACACCACGCTGTTCTTTTCGGTCATCATGAGTTTCACGCTCCAATCGCTGCGGGATCGTGCTTCGGTGGAATCCAAGGCGTTGATCGACGCGATTGTTGGTCGGGTGAAAAAAAACTACCCGGATTTCAGAAACAAAGACGGTCTGAAAACCTATAACTTCTGGAAAACCCTCCCTTCCCGTCACTTCCCTAACGGGTACCTGTTCCGGCACTTCGAGCATTTCCGCATTCCCGACGACCTGGACGACACGGCCTTTGTCTACCTCACCGAAAACCCCAGGGAAGAAGAATTACTCTGGCTAAAAAACAAACTCGCCCAACACGCCAATGGTACTCAACAATGGATCAAAAATACCTACCCCGAGTACCGTACCCTGCGGGCGTACTCGACCTGGTTTGGCAAAAACATGTACGTGGAGTTCGATGCCTGTGTGCTAAGCAACATGTTGTACTGCATTTTTCAGTATAATATGCCTTTGAATCAGCACGATACAGACAGTCTTAACTACATCCGCTCCGTTATCGAAACTGACCGATACATCAGCGAGCCTTTCCGCTGCGCGCATCAGTACCCGCATACCGCGCTGATCGTCTACCACGTTGCGCGGCTCATCGCGACTTTTTCGCCCGAAGCTCTGGTACCCATCCGCGCCAAGCTTATTGCTAATTCTGAGGTGCTTTTCCAAAATGAAACCCAGCCCATGTACCGCGTTCTGCTGGCGACTTCGTTGCTGCGGCTGGGCGAGGTACCCCCCCGGATTGCGGTGGAAAACTACACATCGCACGATTTTAACGGCTTTTTCTTTTTCATCGCTGGTTTGTTGACCGCTTACGAAAATCCAATTTTATATCGACTGGCCCCGAATAAATTATTCCACATGTACTGGACTTGCGAAGCCCACTGCTGGACGCTGTTGGCAGAGTACGAGGTACTTTATCAGGAGAGGGTAAAGGGAATTTGATACCTTTGGAGTATAATATTTTCAATTAAAGCGGCTACCTGCTTTTACTTTTCAATTTACCAATGAACAACCGTCAGGATCAACTAAAAGCCTTCGACCGCCTGCTCACCATTATGGACGATCTGCGGGAAAAATGTCCCTGGGATCGTAAACAGACGCTGGAAAGTCTGCGCCACCTGACCATCGAGGAAACCTACGAGCTGTCGGACGCTATTCTGGAAAACGATTTGTCCGAAGTCAAAAAAGAACTCGGCGACTTACTGCTGCACATGGTTTTTTACGCCAAAATCGGTTCCGAAACCGGTGATTTTGACATCACCGATGTGCTGAACGGGATCTGCGATAAGCTTATTTCGCGCCATCCGCACATCTACGCCGATGCTGACGGAAATAAGGTGGTAGCCGATACTGAAGAAAAAGTAAAGCAGAATTGGGAGCAACTCAAACTCAAAGAGGGCAACCGTTCGGTGCTGTCGGGGGTACCTCAGTCGCTGCCTGCGCTGGTGAAGGCCATGCGGATTCAGGAAAAAGCGCGGGGCGCGGGCTTCGACTGGGACGAAAAAAGTCAGGTATGGGAAAAAGTGGAGGAAGAAATGCAGGAATTCAAAGCCCATTTCAACGCCGAAACCGATGCCGTACTGGATCAGAAAGAGGCCGAAGCCGAGTTTGGGGACCTGCTGTTTTCGCTGGTCAACTACGCGCGCTTCGTCGACCTCAATCCCGAAACTGCGCTGGAACGCACCAATAAGAAATTCATCAAACGCTTTCAGTTCATGGAAGAACACGCCAAAGCCGACGGAAAAGCCCTGGCCGATATGAAGCTCTCCGAAATGGACGAATACTGGAACCTCGCCAAAACCGAAGCTAAAAACTAGGCTATGTCATCCCACCACATCGTCCGCGAAAAGCAGGAGCCCGCCCTCATCATCGCCAACGGCGAGTCGTGCAGCGACGAAATGCTTGGCCAATTATTGGAATGGAGTCCGTTCATAGTCGTGCTGGATCATGCCATTTACCGCGTACTCGACCGGGGCATCAAGGTAGATGCCTGGCTGGGGGACTTCGATCGCGGCCACGATTTCGACGCCATCCGCGAGCGCCAGCACCCGCTGGAAATCGTACCTACCCCCGACCAGGACAAAACCGATCTCGAAAAAGCCATCGAATTCCTGATCGGGCGGGGCTTCCCGGCTGCCAACATCGTGTGGGCCACGGGCCGCCGCGCCGACCACGCCATCACGAATATCACCAACATGGTGCGGTACAAAACCCAAATTAGGCTGGTGATGTACGACGATCATTCCAAAATATTTCCCCTCGTGGGTACCTTCGAGAAGTGGTACACCGCCGGAACGCCTCTTTCGCTGATTCCCGTCGGTGATGTGAACGGCATCGTGACCAATGGATTGAAATACAACCTCGCCAATGAAACGCTGACGCTGGGGTACCGCTCGGGCAATAGCAACGAAGCGGCTGCCGATGGATTCGTGCGCATTGCGGCGGGGACCGGGGATTTGTTGATTATGGAGTGTTGGGATTGATTTCTAAGCTACCCCTATCCAATCCCAAAACGGCCTTAATTTAGCTTCCATACCCATTTGCGGGAGTAGATGAAGCCACGAAGCTACCAGGGTTATTCCCCCAGTGAGCGCGCGCCTGCCGTTGAAAGTGGTATCTGATATCCGGTACACACACATCCAGAAAAAAAGAAAGGAGAAAGGCGCCAATAGTCGGTAGCCCGGCGCATCAAAGGGGCTGAACAGACGGATAATAAACAAAAAAATCAGGTAGGCAAAAGCCGTTCCCCATGCGAAGCGTAAAGACAAAGGGAGAAATAAAGTAGGGGGATTATTGCTTCTAAAAAAGAAAAAAATAAGAATCATCTGTAATAAGAGTCCGGCTACGAAAAGCAAATCGAAGTGAATGAAATCGGTGTCCCGGAAAAGAAAGAATTCATTCAAAATCCCCTGACCGAATTGCGCGATACTTTGCATAAATGGTTCGCTCTTGGTAAAGCGCGGTCCGCCGTACCATTCCCCGCTTTGGCTAAAATTATAGAAAAGATAAATACCCATGACCACCGACCAACCCAGCGCCAGAAGCAACCGTGACCTGGCCTGTACTTTCTGTGTTTTCCTAAAATCAGCCACCGCCAAAATCCCGGTAAACGGAATGATAAAAATTCCGGCGTAACGAACCAACATCAGCGAGGTACCTATCAGAAAAATAAGAATGTAGGATTTGGACGAATTAAAAAACAGGTAGGCCCACGCAAAAAGGATTACCAAAAATAAAGGCTCCGACCAGGTGTGCGCCCAGAGCTTCACAAATTGACCTAACAATAAAATACAGCCCGTGACAACCGCCTTGCGCTCTCCGAACCAGTGACGCAAAAGGTAAAGAAATACCGCCGAAGCGACCAGATTGACCACTTTGGAGGCCCATAGGGTACCAATCCCCGTGATCAGGGAGATCAGCGAAATGGCGGCGGGGTACCCCACGGGAAAAATTCCATTCCAGATCAGACGGCCGTTGGCCAGGTAGGTATGTCCCTCGCCGTGTAGCAAATGCGTGGCCGATTCGAGGTAGTAGCCCGAGTCGATGGTGGTGAAATGATTGGGATTCAGGTAGGCCAGCACCAGCACCAGGGTACCTTGCCCCAGCCAGATCAGAACCAGAAAAAGGGTGTTTCGGGTCACGGGTGAGGGGGGTAGCGTTTAGCGGTAATAAAGAATTTTGCCCTGTCCCACGACCGCTGTGGGCCATTCGGTTCCTTCCAGTTTCATTTTGTATAAATAAAGGCCGGGCGCGAGTGAGGTAGGTACCCAAAAAATTTCGTTCTGGCCCAGGGTAGGTTTCTTTGACAAGGTACCTACGGCTTTTCCATTCATGTCCAAGACGGCTACTTCCCAATTCTGGGGCGCAGTTTTTCCTTCCAGTTCCAGGCTGAATTTCACCCACAGGTCGGCGGGATTGGGCGAGGCCGTGGCCGATATGACTTTGTTTTCCTCCGTTACCCGAAATCTGATGCGGTAAGGCGCGGCTTCGTTACCTTTTACGTCCCGCGCTTTCACAGTCAACAGGTAGGTACCCACCGTGAGCGGGGGTAGGTTGAGGTCCACCTGAAAATTAGTCGTCGGAATAGGCGACCAACGGGACTGACTCAACCCAATGGGTACTTCGGTGCACTGATCACAACTTTTCCGAATGCTCACCCGTAGCCCCGTCGTATCGGAGCGGAGCAAGTAGGGATTGGCATCTAGAATTTGGATTTGAAGCCCGGGCTGAATCGAAACCACCTCTTCGTCCCGAAGCCGCTTCCCATCCACCAGCACGTCGAGGACGGGAGGCAACTGATCGGGCCGGACGGTGTAGGCGAGTTCAACGGCATTATTGTTGTAGAATTCCTCCGGTGTACGGCTGGTATTGAATTGAATCGACACGCGATTCAGTCCCGATTGGCCGAGAGTGCCTTTTTGGTAGGTAAATTTGTATGTGGTTTTGGGGGGTAGGGGGGCAATGAAAAAAGATTTCTCGGCCACGCTATTTCCCCAAAATTCCCGAACCACTACCCGAATGGAATCCCGGAAGGGTACCTCCGTTATATTGTCAAAAGCTACTTGCGCCGAGAACGGAGCCCCTTCGTCGACCTGGCGAGGGTAGGTGCCCGGCAGGATAGCGACGCCCTCGGGCAGAGAGGGGGTACTTTGCTTCGGATCATACGTAAACGATCGGTAGGATTGGACAGAGTCGCCGACAATCCGTACCCGCCAGTACGTGGTTTGGGGCGGGGGGCCGCTGAGGGCAAGCATCCGCCGGGCCAGTACCCCACGGGCAGGTACCGTGTCGCGTTGGGTGGTCAAGCCAAAATCAGGCTTGGCACTCCACTCAAAAATAACCCTGGCGTCGGCGCGAGAGGGCGGCAGTTGCGCTATGAGTTCTACCTGAGGACTACCAACTACCGCCCGGTCGGCGGGTAGGAGGGGAACGACCCCGCCCTCTGCGATCTGAATCGTGGTGGTGAGCAGGTTGTTAATTTCGTTTTCTTCGTCCAGAGCATTTTCCGGATCCAGCACGAGTTCCCAGGTTTCGTTTCCGCCCCGGTGACTGGTATTTGGGATTGTCACTCGCAGCGAATCGCGTAAGGGCACCCCCGGACGACTTACCGTGTAGGTAGCGACGATTTGCGAATCCTGTATCCGGCGAATTCTGAGGGTATAGTTCTGGTTTTTAAACCGCCCATAATTGGCAACGTCCACTCTCACCAACAAGGAATCTTCCCAGGCCGTCGGGGCGCTGCCCTGGGGATTGGTAATCCGAACCGCCGAAGACCAGGTATAATCAGGACGCGTTGCCGGGAAAATCTTGATGGCCGGGTCGCCCTGCAGGTTCATTTGCTGAGCCGTAACGCGATCCGAAAGAGTATTGTTGATGGCTAGATAGCGCCTGATTCCTTCCTGCATGATGTCCCCGAAGCCCCGGCTCGTAAATGACGGATCAGAAAGGGCTTTGTAAAAGCTGTCGCTGTACCGATACATTCCAGCCGAAAGACCGTTGTGCGTATGAGCCAGAAAAAGTACCGCCCCCCGGTTAGGGGTTAGAATCCAGTCGGTGCTGATGGGGATAGGCCCAAAATAAAAATTGCCCAGCGCACAGCCGTTCACCAGCACGGCCGGGTAGCGTCCTGCGTTCCGGTAACCGAGCGCGTCATTGGAAGCAAAGCCAATGTCGATATCCGTGATGTCCAGACTGGAATGGCCGAAAAGCGTCATCAGGGCCACGCCCTCGTTGATCAGGGGAGCGATAGCGAAGCGTTCCACCGGTTCGTCGGTTCTCTTGGAAATTGTCTGTAAAGCCGGGGCTACCCCGGAGGGAATTATTTGGTTGGCGTAGTCGTCCACAAAACCCCGGAAGGTACGCAGGTCACTGATCGATCGTCCGCCGCTTAGGTGGAGGACGTTCTTACGCCAGGGTGCGGCGGCGGGAACGGCCTCGTGCTGTTTTACTTTTTGCAAATAATCCCACACATTTTGGGCATTATAGGCATTCAAACGCCCGATGGGCACCAGGGGTACCCCCGTGTTTTCGGGATCGAGGCCCATGCCCAGCGCGATGTCTGAGTCGGGCCAGCCCGCGCTGGGTACCATGTCCTCGCTACGGGCATTGGCCTGCTTGCGCACGGCCTGGGGCGAGCGCGAGCGGCCCACCAGAAAAACGTAGCGCAACATTCCCCGATCGTGCAGCCATCGCAGCAGGCGCCGGGTTCCGCCGGGGCCGGGCTCGCCGTAGTTGAACCGATCGGCTACTTCGTCGGCATTGAGTACCATGGGGGTGAATCCCCCACCAGTTTCGGAGGCCCGGTAGGCGGCGTAGTCGGCCACCGGGTCGGCGCTCCCGACGACGGATTTGCGCACGAGGGGGTGCGTGATAAAAAGGTAGTCAGTATTGGCCGAATCCAGCGCGGGAAAGCGGACGGGGTGAATGTTGGAAATAGACAAAGGATTTCTGACCACCAACAAAGATTTACTACTTCCCGGCGCAACGACCTGGGTGCCTTTCAAGCCCACCGACGCGAGTTGCCGGGGGCGTGCGGTATTGGTTATATCAAAAAATAACAGACTGTCCGGGCTGCTTAGAGCAATGGTCTCAGACCCAGTAGGGTGCAGCAGTTTTTGGCTTTCTGCGGAGGATAGTTCTATGCGTTGCGGATAGGTCCAATGCGCGTAAGAAGCCGACACAGATTCGCCGGGGGTAGTGGCTACATACACCAGAGTGATAAGTCCTGTTTCGGTAAGATCGGCGGAGGTCAGGTGGGTTCGGAATATTTTTGTTTTATAATCCCCCCACTGGATTTCTCCCAACTTTCGGGTACGTTGGGCGGCATCACCTGCCCATATCTCCACCCGATGGGTGCCCGCGTTGCGACCCACGAAGTGAATTTCAACCTCTGTCCTTGCAAAGGCTTCCCGAACCGGATTTGTGGTTTGCAGGCGCAGCGTTTCCCATTGCCCGGTCTTTCGGGTGGGGCCGGTCCAGCCCTCGCCGTAGTCGTAGGGAGTCTGGATGTAGCCATTTTCGTAGCCCGCCCCGAGGGGGTAGATGTTGCCCGCCGGGTACTCGCTCGTAAAAAGTTGCAGGACTTTTTCATCGTGGTACCCAGCCTTTCCGGAAGTCGGCAGGGCAGGTACCTGTTCTATTCTTTGGCCCGTCGGCCCAGCGGTGGCCTCCTCCACCGAACGCCAGGTCAGAAAATAAGTGGCGGTGTCGGAATAAAGACTGTAATGGGTGTGGGGCTGGGCCAGTGGAGAAACGTACAGCAGCGAGTCGAGGAGGCCGTCGTTGCGCTGGCCGTAAAATTCCAGATAATCGGTCGAGTCCAGCCTGCCGTTTTCTTGGCCTTTAACCTGAATAGGTACCTGCTGCCCGCGCCGGTACAGTTGCAGGGATTGGGGGGCAATGGTGGCGGGATCGACGCCAATCTTTTGTAAATCAGAAGCTTTCAGGCGGTACCATCCATCCTGGATGACGCCCAGCCGCAGGTAGGACTGTCCGGGGCGAATCCACTCATTCCCGTAGGGCGTTTGGGCCCGCCCGTTCAGGGTAAGTAGAAACAGCAACCAAAGCCAACCGTAGCGCATATCCTTTTTTTTGCTCGGGATAAAGGTACGAAGCGATCCTATCGAACTCATGTTTTCTCGGCTCGTACGTATTGATTCATCGAAAAAGCGTAGTCATGACGGGCGTCGGCGGGGTGGTACTGCGAATACATCAGCTTCCATTCCGAAAAATCAACTTTCGGGAAGAATACGTCCCCTTCGATGTCGGCATGGATAATCGAGAGGTACAGTTTGTCGACCCTGGGAAGCATTTTCTCAAAAAGGCTGACTCCGCCCAGCACCAGCACCTGGGCTTCGTTGGCCAGTACAGACAAGGCTTCGGCGAGACTGCGCGCCTGCTCGGCGGGCTGGTGGTCGAGTGTAAGGCTGTCGCGGGTACTCACCACTACGTTGCGATAACTGGAATATAGCCCGTCGGGCGATTCGTAGCTCTTCCGCCCCATAAGAAATGGTTTGCCGTCCGTAATTTTTTTAAAGTATACCCATTCGTCGGGTAGGTTCCATGGTAGGTGGCCCCCTTTCCCGATGCAGCGGTTTTCGCTCATGGCTACGATAATGGATAAGTGCTTGGGCTCGGGTAGACCGCTTTTCATTTTTTATACATCTGATTATTCCACAAAAATAACCACTCATCCCAGCAATACCACCATTCATCACAAGTAAGGTATTTAACCCAACCAAGTACCTTGCATAGCAAAGTACCTTTCCATACCTTTGTACAGTCGAAAAAGAAAACCGATCTGATCAGCGGCTCGTTTTTTCGCTGCATCTATTAGCCATGAAAAAGTCTTGAGTAAAAGTACATGTTAGGATCAACCCCGTGCGCAAGCACTCTCAAACCCCAGAAAAAATTATGAACATCGAGAACGCCCAGGTGCAAATGCGGAAGGGGATTTTGGAATTCTGCATTCTGCACGTCATTTCGCGCGGTGAGGTGTACGCTTCCGACATGCTGGACGAGCTGACCTCAGCCCGTATCATGGTCGTGGAGGGTACCCTGTATCCGCTGCTGACCCGGCTCAAAAACGCCGGACTTTTGGATTACAAATGGGTGGAATCGTCGTCGGGGCCACCCCGCAAGTACTACGTACTGACTGATGACGGAAAGCAGTTTTTAGACGCAATGCAGGCAACGTGGCTGGATTTGGCCGATTCCGTGAAGACGATCATCCGAAAGACCGACGAGTCAATTCAGACCCAAAAAACTTCCTGACCCTGTTCACCCCTGAAATCCGACAAAACTAATCATGAAAAAGACAATCAGTATTAATATAGGCGGCGTGGTTTTCCATATCGAGGAGGACGGCTACGAAAAGCTAAAAAGTTACCTGGGCTCAGTACAACGGTATTTCTCATCCTTTGCCGACAGCAAGGAAATCCTGTCTGACATCGAGGGTCGCATTGCCGAGCGTTTTCTGGCCAAACAAAAAGCCGAGAACAAACAGGTTATTTCTCTGGAAGATGTGGATCAGCTCATCGGGGCCATGGGTACCGTGGCCGATTTCGAGGCCATCGAGCAGGCGGAAGATTTGCTGACCGAGCCGTTGCAACCCGCTTCACTCCGTCAGGCGCAGGGTACCTTTGAGACACCCTATACAACCCCCGAGTCCCCTAAAACTCTCCCGACCGAAGGAGCCGCACCGCGCCGATTGTACCGCGACCTGCGCCGTAAACTGATCGGAGGGGTAGCTTCGGGACTGGCGCACTATTTCACCGTAGACCCTCTGTGGGTGCGGCTGGCTTTCCTGGTGCTGGTCATTGGCTTTCCGGCGCTGGTGGGCGCTACGAATGGCCCCGATGACTTCGCCGGTTCGGTGAGCGGCATTATGGTACTCCTCTACATCGCCATGTGGATCGCTTTTCCGGGCTCGACTACGCTGGAAGAGGACAAGAGCATCAAGAAATTTTACCGCAATCCCGACCGCAAGGTAGTCGGTGGTGTAGCCTCCGGGGTAGCTTCCTACTTTGGCATCGACCTGGGCGTGGTGCGGTTCCTGTGGGTGCTGTCCATCCTCTTTTTCGGAACGGGCTTCTTGCTCTATATCATACTGTGGATCATTTCACCCGCAGCCAATACGCTTACCGAAAAAATGGAAATGCAGGGTGAGCCTATTACGCTCTCCAATATCGAAACGAATATCAAGCGCGGCCTGAACCTGAGCGAAGCCGACGGACAGGAACCGCCTCTAACCCGCCTATTACTTTTTCCTTTTCGTGCTATTGCCATCATCATCAGTGCATTAGGTAAATTATTGAAAGGTATTGGGCCCATTCTGCGCATCGTCATCGGGGCGCTGCTGATTGGCGCTGCTGTGGCTTCCCTGCTGGGGATTCTTATCGGCGGGGGATTTGGTATCGGGATGCGGAATATGTTGCCCTTCGGGAGTATTCCGCCCCTTTTACTGTTGCAGGAAGCACCTTCCACACTGATTCTGTCGATTGCCCTGGTGGTGATTATTCCGTTCATCGTCGTTTTGTTGCTGGGTCTGACGCTCATCGCCAACCGCCGTGTGGCCAGCGGTACGCTGTGGCTCACTCTGGCCGGTCTGTGGGTGATAGGCCTGATTGGAGCGGCCATTGCAGGAGGGATGTACCAGCAGAAGTTCTCGCGCCGGGGCGAAGTGCAGCAAACGGATTTTTATCAGGTAGCAGGTACCCCCGTGCTGGACGAATATGATAACGACGACAACGATGATTTCAATTGGGATGTCCGACTCATGGTAGAGGGCTATGCGGGTGATAGCATCAAGATCGAACGCGAAACTACCGCGAAAGGAAGCTCGCCTGAGGATGCCCGCCGCAACGCCATGGCCATGAGCTACCGGATTGTCCAGAAGGATTCGGTGCTGCGATTCGACGAAGAACCCACTCTCAGCCCCGACGGACGTTTTCGGGATCAGAAAGTACGGCTGCGGGTTCTGATGCCCTACGATCAGGCGTTTGTGATGTCGCCCGATTTTTTCCACGGAAAATATTCCGACTGGGAAATAAAAGACGAGTACCGGCGGGCATTCGACGAGCGCGACAACGGCGACTGGAAGCAACTCCGCTGGGCCGTAAAGCGTGATTCGGGGCTTGTGTGTCTGAATCTGCCCGCTAAATATAGCCGGAACGATGAGGACAACGAAAGTTCAGAAGACGAATCGGATGATACTTCATACGAGGACAGCGACGACTCCGAGCGCCTGGACTTGGGCGAACGGGGTGAGTTTGTGAAGCAGTTTTCCGCCAGAGAATTTCAGGGGGTAGACATCAGTGGGGCCTATTCCATCGAAATCCGGCAGGGCAGCGACTTCGCTGTGTCGGCCGATGGACAGCGCGACGATGTGGAAGATCTGGATGTGTCGGTCAATAATGGTACCCTGGAAGTGAAGCGGAGGGAAGGCGCTGGTTTTTTCAACAATCAGCGACGCCGCATAGGGTTAATTATCACCATGCCCAATCTGCGCGGTGTACAATTATCGGGTGCTAACAAAACGCGCATTGCTGGCTTTCGGAATCTGGACCGCCTCGATGTGGGGCTCACGGGAGCTACAAGTTCGGAGATTGACGTGACCACCGATCGCCTGGAAGTGTCTGCTTCGGGCGCCTCGAAGGTAACGCTGCGGGGTCGTGCCCGCACGGTGGATATTTCGCTGGCCGGAGCTTGTAAACTGGTAGCTACCGAAATGTCCATCGACGAAGCCGATGTGAAAGCGGTGGGAGCCAGTAAAGCCGAATTGGGCAAAGTGCGGAACCTCCGTAAGACCGCCCTCGGCGTGAGTAAAATTGATACACAGGAATAAAAACAAGCGCGAAAGCAACCTTCGGGGGAATTTCACCATCCTTACCCAAAGTTCTTCTCTGACAATTCCATCAAACAAAATCGTATGATCATGAAGAAAATACTCACATTATCGCTCATTTGGCTGGCCGTGACGGCCTGCGTAGCGCAGAATAAGGGTCCCCAAACTACCCGCACCCTGAAAGTATCGGATTTTACCAAGCTATCCATGGGCAGCGCGTTCAAGATCAGTGTAGACCAGGGTAGCAGTTTTCGGGTGACGGTTTCGGGCCGGGAGGCTGATCTCGATGATCTCGAATATAGCGTCAGTCGGGGTACCCTGAAAGTCGGCTATAAAAACAACAGTTGGAGCAAAAACCGCGAAGGCGTGCAGCTAGAGGTCACGATGCCAGCGCTCGATGGCGTTGATTTTTCGGGGGCTTCCAATGCCAAAGTAAAAGGTTTCCGGGGCAGTCGCGACATGAACATCAACGTGTCCGGGGCCTCCAAAGTCGAGATGGATTTCTCGGCGGATAAGGTATTCGTAGATCTTTCGGGTGCCTCGCGTTTGGTGTTGATGGGCAAGGCCGAAATACTGGAAGGAGAAATGTCGGGTGCTTCTACTTTCGACGGAAAAGACTTTCCTGTGAAAGAGGCCAATCTGGAGGCTTCGGGTGCCAGCAGGGCCTCCGTGGTGGCCAGCAGCGCGCTACAGGCCGACGCCAGCGGGGCCAGCCGCATCCGCTATACGGGTAGTGCCAAGCAGGTACGTTCGAGCACCTCAGGGGCAAGTTCCATCAGCCGGAGCAACTAGGCAACGAGATGGATAGGGGAGAAGCGATAGATAAAGTCAGAGCGTACCGCCTGTTGCTGAAAGATCATTTCCAGCTCGAAAACGTGTACCTCTGCGGTTCTTATGCCAATGAGACCCACAGCGACGACAGTACCATCGACGTAGTCGTGGTAGTCAATCGCGTGAAGGGCGATTACTTTTCCGTCAGTCCGCTGCTGTGGAAATTGCGTAAGCAAATCGACCGCCGTATCGAACCGATCCTCATCGAGCGCGACTTCGACGACACTGATTTCCTACGGGAAGTGCAGAAACAGGGCATCGAAATAGCCTGAACTTTAGACTAATCCTAAACGCCAAAAGCCGGATTTATTCCGGCTTTTGGCGTTTATTATACTTTTGTATCTAATTTGCATAGTACCCTTCGTTAAAGCTCAAGGCAATCAGGATCCCTATGCGCAAAACTGTATCATTTCTATTCTTCCTATATTGGGGAATATCTATAAGTAGCCAATACGCCCATGCTCAAACCCAGATTGAAGGCCTGGGCAACGTACCGCCTCAGGGCGTGATTACGCTGCTTGGCGGAGCGGGGATAGCCTACTACATGGGTGACCTTAGCGATGGGGTGGACTTTAAGCATCTGGGACTGGGACCCAATCTGTCCCTGGGGGCACTATACCGCCTTACGGAGCACGTCAGCCTGCGGAGCGAACTTCGCTATTACCAGGTGCAGGCCGACCAGAAATACTCCCGCAATGCGAAGAATAACCTCTCTTTCCGTACCCAGAATCCCGATTTTTATGTAGGCGCGCAGGGCGATCTTTTTTCTTTTTCCAGAAAAACCCGCGTCAACCCCTACCTGTTTGGGGGAGTAGGTACTACGTTTCTCAATCCAAAAACCCAGTTGGAAGGTACCTGGTACAGCCTGCCGCCGCTGACCACCGAAGGCGTGAAGTACTCCCGTACGCCCCTGCTCGTGGTGGCAGGCATTGGCGTCACCTATCACCTCACCGACCGCTGGGGCTTGGGCCTGGAACTCTGCAACAACTTCCTGACCTCGGACTACCTCGACGACGTGAGTACATTCTACCCCCAGCCCGACGCCCTGTCCAGTGACCTGGCCCGACGCCTCTCCGACCGTAGTCCCGAAATCGGCCAGCCCGCCAATCAGCCGGGTTTTCAGCGGGGTAATCCCAAGGTGAAAGATTCGTACGTGTTTCTGAGCGTCAAAGCACAGTACCTGCTCACAAGCCGCTACGTTGCCCAGCAACGCAGGAAGACGCGCTGCCCGAAGTTTTAAATTCAATTGTGAATGAGTGAATGATAGAATTATAGTTTTAAGGCATTTATTCAGGGAGCATATTCGGCACTTTATTCACCTTTCGTCATGCCGTCTTAACACACATAGCCCAGTCGGGAATTAAAAATTATTCTATTATTCAAAATCAACCTCTCCATGCCCAAACCCAAGAACGCCAGCGAGTCGGATGTGATCATGACCGAAATGGTACTGCCCAACGATACCAATACCCTCAACAACCTCATGGGCGGACGGCTGCTGCACTGGATGGATATTTGCGCGGCCATCTCGGCCCAAAAACACTCCAATCGCATCGTGGTCACGGCCTCGGTGGATAACGTATCGTTCACCGAACCCATCAAGCTTGGCAACATCGTGAGTATGAAGGCCCGGGTGACGCGCTCGTTCAATTCGTCGATGGAGGTCTTTCTGGAAGTGTGGGCCGAGGATATTCCCGCCGGCAATCGTGTCAGTACCAATACCGCGTTTTACACGTTCGTGGCCGTAGACCAGAACGGCCGGCCCATTGAAGTCCCCGAACTGATTCCCGAAAACGACGCCGATAAAGAGTTGTATAAAAGTGCCCTGCGCCGCCGTCAGCTACGCCTTGTACTGGCTGGGCGCATCAAGCCCGAAGAAGCTACGGAATTGAAGGCTTTGTTTGATTTGACGTGACCCCTACCTCACTCTACCTTGATCTCTCCGATTTTCGGCACGATCTGAATCAGAATTCGTTGATTATTCGTCTCCTGTGAGCGCGGGAAACGCCCGATGCCACCCGTACCTGACCCCGCCACCTGCACTTCACAAATCGTCTGGTCAAACCGAATATTGCGTTCATTCCACAGAGTCTGTACCGCCAGAGCTCGTTTGTAGCTCAGCGTGTAATTGTCGGAATAGTTATCCCGCGAGGCCATGCCTTCGATGATGACGACATACTTGATGTCCTGTCCGGCGTATTTGGTTTTCAGCGTCTCGATGAGGTTACTGATGGATTTGCCCACATTGACCAGATATTGAATGTCACTCTCCCGTATTTCGTCGCTTTTTTGGGCGAACTGGATATTCTGCACCAGTGAAAACCGCTTGTAGACCGAATCATAGGCAAAGTACTTCCGGGGTAGCTCTTTCACGGCCGCCTGCACCTCCTTGATTTTGTTGAGTTGCTGTTGCGTCACGCGCTGCTGATTGGTGAGCTTGAGGTAGGTGAGCACGTACAGCACCAGCATGACAAAGAACAGGCTCGTCATTAAATCGGCGAAACTAGGCCAGAAAAAACCGGAATTCTGTGCTTTCATGCGCGGCTATTTTCCAGAAACAAATATCCGTTTCAGGCGTGCACCCAGCTTCTGATTGGCGCGGTCTTCCTCGGCTTTGGCGAGTAGCCCGACCAGCGCCGTCATCTTGGAATTCAACTCGTCGAGCCGCTGCCGGGTACGTTCGCCCTGTGAAGCGGCACTATCCTTAAACTGCGACACATCCTGCGTGATAGTAGTCAAATGCTGCAGATTATTCAGACTCGTCTGACTGCCCGACAGCGCTTTGCGCAACGATTCGGTTTCGTCCACGGTAAACTGTTTCACTGCCTCACTGGAATTCAGGATGTGTATTTCCAACTCCTTGAACGAATCGGAAATCGCGTGACCCACGTCGGCCACCGCGTTAGCCGTGAACGCTTTGTGCTGTTCCAGATTGGTAAAATGCGACGTCAGGAATTCGATCAGTTGCTGGCTTTGGGTGAGTTTGCTGTCGAGGTGATTGGCAATGGTCTGGAAGTTATCGGTGCGTTTGAGTAGTTCGTTCGTCCGCTCCACAATACGCTGCGCGTTGGTTACGAACGCATTTACATTGGTCAGCGAAAGATTGAATTTTTCAAACTCTTTGAGCGAACCATCCAGCTGCTGCAGTACCTTCACATTGTACTGCGACATCTCGGATACCTTCATTTCGTCAATGGCGTCGAGCAATTCTTTCTGCGCCATGATGGTCCGGGTGTTGGTATCAAAAATGCCCGACATCTTGGTCAGATTGACCGAAAACGTATCGTTGAACTTTAACAGATTACGTTGCAGCGACTCGAGGGTAGCGGCCATACCCTGGTTGATGATGGGTAATAACTCCACCTGCACGAAGGTGTAAAACTCATTCTTCCGCGCCTCCACCAGGGTCCGTGAACCCTTGAAGGTACCCCCCGAATTAATGATCGTGAGCAACAATCCCGTAAAACTGGCGATCATCGCAATCTTCACCCCGCCGATCAGGGACGAAATTCCCTCGTTCAGCAGGTCGTTATTGGCGACCGCATCGACGGCCTGCGCCATGTCCGGCATGCTAAACAGGCCAATGACGATACCCAGCATGGTACCCATCAAACCCAGGTACAGCGGAATGCTGACGGACAGGTTGATATCTTCCTCCACCGCGCTGACGTTGCGATCCACAATGTCGCGGATCAGATTGAAATCCGACGAAGCGCCCCGGTTACGGATGAGGTAGTTGTTAACCGAAAACAGAATGTTGGAAAATATTTCGTTGGCTTCGGCTTTGCTTTCAATAAGGTTGACCTGCGCTTTTGGCATAGCGGTCAATTTTTGGTAGCTGTCTAGTTCATATTCTTCGCTGCTGATATTCTCGTGTTGAAAGTCTTTGGGCGCATTCGCATCGGCAATCTGCAAAAAAATGGAGGGGGTACCCTGTACCTTACCCCGGTACTTGTCCAGATTTTCCAGGATAATCCGGGGTGGGAGTCGTTCCAAATCCGAAGCCAGTACCAGTACCTTCGAAACGCTGAGTTCTTTAATTTCCGGAATGATATTCCTGAAAATACTGATTTGTCGCCGGGTGCGAAAAAACACCACAAACTGGATGACAATAATAACCCCGATGAGAAAAATTTCGAAGATTTCAACTCTCATACCGGATGCGGGCTTTGGTGATCACCCGCCATCTGTCGCCCACCAGCTCGGCCAGTCCGGGTTCTACGGTGAAGATTTTACGGGCGCGGGGATCGAAGGCATTCAGCGCGTCGCACACGGGGTCAATGTTTTTGTCGGGATAACTCAACGCAAGTTTCACCGAAGCATCCCGTGCGTCGACCCAAAATTGGGCGCGGTTGTCCTTAGTGTTTTGAAATTTGTAGATAGAGGCCCCTTCCTTGAAGGAAAAATTGGCCGAGCTATTGTTGAAACTCCCGTCGGAATTGGGCGTAGACAGGAAAAAAAAGGGGGGCGTTTTTGGAATTTCGGGCTGGGGCGCGGTAACAGAAATTTGGGGAGGTACCTGAGGTGTTGGCTTAGCCACGATTCCGCCCACAAAAATTTCCATTGGAATTTCTGCGCTTCGTATTTTGGTAGTCAGGGCTTTGACTTCATCCCTGAGCTGTTTTATTTCGCCTTCCAGGGTCTTGACTTTATTTTCAAGACCTTCCACTTTTTTATCTATTTGGTTACCGTAAGCGGCCATAGGTGTATCAAAATTAATGGGTAGGTAGGGTGGCCGGGATTTAACTAGTCACGGGCGTCAACTCCGCCAATTGCTTCGACAAATGGTTGATGATGCCGATGATCGGATAGAAAAACAAAGTTTCCTCCACCTCTTTCTCGTCCGACCGTACCTCGTCCAGCTTTTTGGTATAGTCCAGCCCCTCGGCGAGGTAGTCGCGCAGGTGGCGATTCATGTCGTGCCGGAAAATTTCCAGCGCGTCGTACGATACCCCAAAATTGTCCGAGAAACTCATTTTCTTATTCAGTTCCAGAAATACCTTGTTAAAATCGGCCACGTAATCCGTGAGTTGCTTCTGCACGTCATTGGTTAGGTCGGAGTAGCGGAGTTGTGTCACCGACTCGTCTTCCAGCCCCGTCAGTACAGCCTTTATTTTCTTGATGTTGATATCCAGGTCTTCGGGATTCGTCATCAGCCCGCCCTTGCAGGTTAATTCCTTAGGAATATCCTTTTCAGCTTTAATCACCAGATTATCGTCTCCGTATTCTTTTTCAAAAACTGCCTCAAAAATACGCTCCGAGAGTTCCGACAGGGTTTTCTGGTTGCGGGTCAGGATGCGGAGGATCTTGGAGCCCGTACCGCTGAATACGATGTTCTTCGGCATTTCGGTGTCGGGCAGTTTTGTTTTCATCAACTGCGCCACATGGTAGATGATCGCCGAATAGAAATACAGGAATATGATCTTGTAATCCTTGTCTTCGGACAGTAAAGCATTGAATGAGAACAAACTGGCGTCCCGGATGCGGTAGTTGTTTTCGAGCGAAAACAGGAAGGCGATAATATCTTCCGACTTGTTCTTTTCCTTGATCGAATTCAGCACCTTCATGAGGTCGTACTGCTTGTTGGCGCTCAGCAGGGTCTCGTAATGCTGCGTGTATTTCTTGATCAGCCCATTCGAGGTGGCGCCAAATTCGTAGAATCCATCACCGAAAATAGCGTTGGCCGCAAACTTGAACGACGAAAGCAGGATCGGTTTATTAGCCTTGAAAACCACCACGTCGGTGGTGCCTCCCCCAATGTCGATGGACACCACGGGCGAGTAGGTACCCCCCGGCAACTGTCCCGTATTTTTGTAATAGTAAAACGGCGCGAGCGACTCACTGATGCCGATGGGAGGGGTGGTACCCTTAAAATATTTTGAGAACAAATCATTGATCAGCCCTTCCATGCTGTCCTTGCGGCTGTTGGTCATGCTGCTGGGATAAAACCACACCAGCCGCGTTTCGTGTAGGTTGCCGCCATTGCGGAGTACCTTGGTGCGCATCATCAGGAGCAGGGTTTCGAAGTAGGCCCGGATGCGCTTGGTGTTGCCGGGTTCTACCTTCGCCCATTTCAGGTTCGATTTGATTTCGTTGACCCCGTCGTGCGTTTTCTCATAAGTGAACGGAATATTGAAATCAGCCAGACTGTTGGTTTCCTTATTCAAATCCAAATCTTTGCCTTCACCCGAAACCGTCCGCGTCGGGAATTTGAATCGGTTATTCCCTCCCAGTTGTTCCGGCAAGAACTCGTAGTCCACAAATTCGCGAATGGCGATTGCGCCGGAGCCGCCAAAGTCCTCGCTTGTTTTCGCCGGATCGAAGAGGGTGGCGATCTGCATATCCTCCACCGTGATATCAAAAGCTTTCGGGGCCGAAGCCCCCGCTTTGTACTCGATGTGCGTGTTGGTGGTACCAAAGTCCAATGCGAAGGTGAATACGGTGTTCCCATTGGAAAAGTGCGGCCACTTGGGAATGACCACGCCGCCCATATCCACCTGTCCCGTATCGCTGAGGTAGATGTAGTCGAACTCGTCGTTCAGCACGTAGTACTGCGTCGTGGCGTCGGCAGCCTGCTTGCGGGTGCGCTTGCGCGGCTTACCAGAGTTGGCCGTTTCTTCATTGATGACCTTGATGGGTACGTGGCTGCGCTGATTGAAAAATTGCAACACGTACTCGGAGTTCTTGAAAACACCCGCCACGTTCCGGTCGATGACCTGCACCCGGTAGGGCGAGGCGAGGTCGGGGATGTTGGTTTTAACGAACGGAAAGAGCGTCAGACCTACCTGCTGCTCTACCACGACACCTTTGTTGGTGGCTTCGTCGGGCTTCGTCACCTGGTGTTCCAGTGACTGGTAGTAGGTACGTTCGAACGCGATGTACTCGCCCTCGCGCATGATGGGAATCCGCAACGTCACTTTCACTGATCCCGCTACGCCCTGGGTCATTTCGATGCTGGGTTTTCCCGGTCCGGCTCCCAACAGGTCATTCGGCGTAAAGTACTCGAAAAATTGCTTTTTTAGCGGCAATAGAAAACCCTTGGAGTCGTCGCCGACTTCCGTGACGACATTGCCGTCGAAAAACTTCTCTTTGTTAATAGGGTACACCAACCGAATGAGGTAGGGTTCCAGAAAGTCGCTGACGGTCAGATAAGGATACTGAATCCGGGCACCGGGCAGGCTGCGTTTTTCCAGAACCGCCTCCGTATCGGCGTAGGGTACCTCGATGGTATGATCCCACTCGTCGTTGACGTAGCGCAGGCGCTTATTAAAATTATTCTGCAACACCAGCGGCGTCGCGCCCGGCAGACTGTTAGAAGCGTTGATGCGGAAATCGCTTTCTCCGATCGACCCCAGCATATCCTCCTTCTTCCGCTTGCGCAAAGGTACCCCCAGGACTTCAATGACATCGCCCGCCGAGCCCGTATCCAGTTCGGAGTAGTTGATGGCAAAATCGGCGGGTTTGAGCTTGTTGATTTCTTCGTACAGTGCATGATTTTTCCGATCCAGAATCGCGAGATTCTTGACCAGATAATCATTTATTACTTTCATCTTGCTGGCCAGCAACGGATTGGCCCGGAACAGATGGTGTACGTACTTCTGAAATTCTACTTCCCGCTCGTACAGGGGTACGGCATGGTGGTCAAACAGCACATCGTTTTTAGTCAGTTTGATTTGGGCGTGCGTCAGGTCGTTGGCCGTCGGGAAAAACAGCGTGGCGGGCGAGGTGCAGCCAATGATCTTGTGGTTGAATTCCAGGATGTACAGCCGCCGCAGCAAATCGAAGTTGTAGGACTCCTTGTCCTGTTGCAGGTAAAGTTCCAGGGTTTCGGCCAGGCGGCGGTGCGCGTTGGACGAGGCTTTCATTTTTGAAATCTCGGCATTCTTATCCCACACGATAATCCGCAGATTCTCGCGCAGACTGTCGCTGTTGAACAGCATCTCGGCCAGATCCAGGCAGTTGGATACCAACTTTTCGTCCATTTTACTAGCCAACACGTTGCCGTTACTGGTGTTGGCATTCAGTTCGGACGTTTTGTTGATGTTGCGAAAAGCGGATTTTGCCAGGTCGATGCGCGCGAAGGGACTGGGTATAGCAGGTGAAAGTGAATCGCCGCTACCCCCTTCGGGATCTTTGATAGACTCAATTTCTTTATCGGAGTAGGCGTCGGAAAGAAACCAGTTCTTGCCGCCCCGGTTGGTATGGCCGAATATTTTGCTCATGGGTAGGTTATTTTTTAAAGCCGAATTTATCGGTCAGGATTTCTTCTGTGGTGTCAAAAAACAGCTTGATTAGTTTCTGTTCCGCCGAGGGGTAGGTCTTGCCCTTGGATTGTTGGCTGAGTTCACCGTCAAAGTACGGGTAATCTACCTTTTTGGCCAGCCAGCCCGTTTTTACCGACTTATCCACGACCAGCGAATCGACCGTTGAGTTCAGGTTAAAGGGAGTAAAACCGCGCCGATTGCCCGACATTTCTTTCAGCCAATCGCCAAATGACGCCATGAATTCTGATACGTTGGTTCGGTAGAACGAATCACTCAGGAAAGCGCGGTCGATGGTAGGGGCATCGTTGCTCCACGCCTGTTTTTCGATGGATTCGTTCAGACGTTCATCCAGGAATTTTCGGAAAAGTGCCAATTGCGACAGCCGCAGACTGATTTTGTATTCGGTGGTATCCTCAAAATCCGAAAACTTGAAATCCGGCGAGTCGGTTTTCATACCAAATTCCTTATAAACGGGTTTTAACGCTTTACCATCCACCGATTCCAACTCGCGGTCGGACATTTCCAGGAAGTCCAGAATCGCCAGCGCCGAGGCTAGTTCCACAAAATGCGCGTCGTTCTTTTGTCCCTCGTTGCCCGCGTCGTTCTTGTAGGGCTTGCCACTATAATCGTCGGTAATGTAATATAGTGCGTTTACCGAATTGTTGCCCGTCACGTTGTCTTTATAATAATACAGCGCCGCCTTGGACTTGGCAATAAAATCCGATTTTTGGATCGGGCTGTTGGGGTCTTTCTCAATATTGAAGTAAGGGAGTACCGTAATGGCCCCGATCTTGGCATTTTGTAGAAAACCCTTGCCGTCGATGTTGCGATTGTTCATCGCGTCGCGGATATTTTTCAGAATTGTCGGAAAGCCCGCCGCCCCCGTACCGCCAAAAATGGAACTGATGATAAAAATCCGGTCGTCGGCATTGAAGTTGGAGGCTACCTCCTTGAATTCCTCCGAATCTTTGAACTGATTCAGTACCACGCTCCCGATGTTGGGATTACCGACAAAACCAATGTCCATCTCCACGTCGAGAAGATTCACCTCCTCATCACGCTTGTTTATCGACTTTCCCGAAAACAGAATATCCGCCAAAGCTCTGCTCGGATCACTGAGTTGGGCAAAGTCGATGTAGTCCTTAAACTGCGTGTTGGAAACCTGCTGCAAGTTAAAAGTAAAGCTACCCGACAGGCGGTTTTGTGTCGTTACCAGTTTATCCAAGGTCGTGATGCGAGTACTGAAAAAGCCGCTGTCCGCCCCCGCCCGGTCGGCGATGCCCTGGTAGTTTTCCAGCATCCGCGCGGTCCGTTTCAAGTCCTCATTGGACTTGT
>JBBRDE010000018.1:0-32041 GCA_038204185.1 Cytophagales bacterium | reverse complement strand
CGGCTGTGAAAATATTAAAAAAATAGTCCCGACTGGCGGGACTACACAGGATGTGGCGGCTTGAAGGACGACACTCCTACACAGTCCAAATTTATTAAAAAAATTCTATTTTAAAAGTTGTATTTCAAGACAGTACCAGCGATAGAATATTGCTTTCGCTTGACTAGCTTATTCACTTTTTCTAACATTCTATCATTCACTCATTCTATCATTGTCCTATGAACCCAGAAAACGAACATTCACAACTGACCGAGGACGAAAAGAAACTCTTCGCGGATCTGATGCCCGAAGACTTGGCCGAAATCATGGACGAAGGCGTCAGCCGTCGGCATTTCATGAAATTGCTGGCTCTGGCGGGCGGCGGAATCTTGGCCTACCAGTCAGCCGCCGCCGAGCAGGTACTGACGCGGCCACTCAGTACCTCTACCCCGGCTTTCGATCCGGCGACGCTGGAAAATGGCGTCAACGTCGCGTTTAAGGTCAACGGTGCCGCCAAGAAGGTACTAGTCGATTCCCGCATGACGTTACTGGATACCCTGCGCGAAAGGCTGGAACTTACGGGTTCTAAAAAAGGCTGCGACCACGGGCAGTGCGGTGCCTGTACAGTCATAGTTGACGGACGGCGGGTGTTGTCGTGTCTTACGCTGGCCGCGAGTTGCGAGGGCAAATCGGTCAAAACGATTGAGGGTATCGCCCAGGGCAATACGTTGCACCCGATTCAGGAGGCTTTTTTGAAACATGACGGTTTTCAGTGTGGATTCTGTACGCCGGGACAAATCTGCTCGGCAGTAGCCCTGCTGGACGAAGCCAAAAACGGCGACGCCAGCTACGTGACCGAAACTATTCGCAAAAGACCAACGCCCGTTTCACTCTCCAACGAGGAAATCCGGGAGCGGATGTCGGGCAATATTTGCCGTTGTGGAGCCTACCCCAATATCGTCGCCGCGATTCAGGAAGTTCATAGCGGCAAACCCGTGGAGCAGACCTGGCAGTTTGCGGGCTAAAAAGATGCTGGATACCCGATACTGGATTTGAGACTTACTCAGTATCTGATTTTAAGCAAAAAAACAAGTAGGATTCGGTTATCCAATATTCCTGTCTGCTATTTTGAGAGAAGAAGAACAGAGCGTAAACACAGCCTATGAGACCTTTCAAATATACCAACGCCGCCGACGTTTCCACCGCCACCAAAGGGCTGGCGGCGAATCCCAATGCCCGATTTCTGGCTGGGGGCACCAACCTGCTCGATTTGATGAAGGAAGATGTCGAGCGCCCCGACGAGCTGATCGACATTACCCGGCTGAATCTCACGCAGATTAAAACTCTACCCAACGGGGTGCTTTCGATCGGCGGGCTAGGCAAAAATACCGACGCCGCCAATCATCCACTTATCCGGCAAAACTACCCCCTGCTCTCGCAGGCGATTCTTGCCGGCGCATCGGGACAAATCCGCAATATGGCGACCAACGGCGGTAACCTGCTGCAACGGACCCGCTGCCCGTATTTTTACGAGGTATCCATGCCCTGCAATAAGCGAGAGCCGGGTACCGGCTGCGGGGCGCGCGAAGGCATCAACAGGTTGCACGCCATTTTTGGCTGGTCGGAAAACTGCGTAGCCGTGTACCCCTCCGATATGTCCATAGCCCTAGCGGCGCTGGATGCGGTCGTCAGAGTCAGGAATGCCGGGGGCCAGGAGCGGACGATACCGTTTGCGGACTTCCATCGCTTGCCCGGCGATACGCCCGAAAAAGATACCAATCTTGAACACGGGGAATTGATCGTCGCTATTGAGCTACCTAAAAATAATTTTTCCAATAACTCCTACTACCTCAAAGTCCGCGACCGCGCTTCATACGCCTTCGCGCTGATTTCGGTGGCCGCCGCGCTGGAACTGGATGGTACCCGGATCAAACAGGCCCGCATTGCGCTGGGGGGGGTAGCCCATAAACCCTGGCGGGCCCTGAAAGCCGAGAAAATGTTGGTTGGTAAAGAAGCTACCGAAGCGAATTTCGTGCTGGCCGCAGCAGAAGAAATGGCCGACGCCCGGCCCCTGGAGCATAATGGATTTAAAGTAGAGCTCGGTCGCCGGAGTATCGTTAGAGCGTTGCAGATGGCTCATCAGGGTGGTAAAGCCTGATCGTAAAATCATTCGAATTGTATGGAAGATAAAAATAAACTCGTCGGAATGCCCGTCAACCGCATCGACGGCATTTTGAAGGTAACAGGAAAAGCCGATTATTCGGTGGATCATGCGGTCAAGGATGCGGCCTATGCTGTGCTATTCAAGAGTACCATCGCGGCGGGGAAAATTGTCAAGATAGATAAAGAGGCCGCGGAAAAAGCACCGGGCGTACTGGCCATCATTACCCACGAAAACGTGCCCAAGCTCAATGAGAAGGGCGGTATCCGGGGCGGTTCTATGCTACAAAGCCCGGAAATCGAGTTTTTCGGACAGCATATCGGCCTGGTCGTGGCCGAAACTTTTGAGCAAGCCATTTATGCCTCCCACCTGATCAAGGTAGAGTACCTAAAGGCCGAACCACGGGCGGATTTTGAAAAGTGGGCTAAAGAAGCCAAAAAGCCCAAAGATCAGGAGGATATAAAACGCGGGGACGTAAAAGCCGCCCTCAGTGATGCAACTCACAAACTTGAAGAAGTGTACGAAACCCCCATCGAACACCACCACCCGATGGAACCCCACGCCACCATCGCCGAATGGAGCGGGGAAAATTTAACTCTATACAATAGTGCGCAAATAGTCAACGGTGCCCAGAACGCTGCTGCAAGTACCCTCGGCCTCAAACCGGAGCAGGTTCGCATCGTTTCGACGTACATTGGCGGGGGATTTGGCTCCAAGGGCGGGCAGTGGGCCAACATGGTGCTGGCTGCCGTAGCCGCGAAGGTGGTCAAGCGCCCGGTAAAAATGGCCCTGACGCGCCACCAGATGGTCAATTCGGTGGGACTGCGGCAGCGCAACCATCAGAAGATAAGTCTGGCCGCCACCCAGGATGGAAAACTCACGGCCCTGGCCCATGAGACCACTACCCACTGCGCCATCAATAATGAGTTTGTGGAGCCCTGCGGCGACTGCTCAAAAGTCATGTACGACACGCCCAATTCACTCATTAGCTACCGGGTGGTACCCATGCACCTCATTCTACCCACCTATACCCGGGGACCGGGAAAATCGACGGGTAGCTTTGCGCTCGAATCGGCCATGGACGAACTGGCCCACAAGCTGAACATCGACCCGATCGAGTTCAGGATCAAAAACGAGCCGGAACGCGACCCTTCCAACGGCAAGCCCTGGTCGTCGCGGGCCACGGTGCAGTGCCTGCGCGAAGGGGCGAAAGCCTTCGGCTGGGAGAAGCGCAAACCGGAACCCCGTCAAAACGAACAAGGCAACTACCTGATTGGCTACGGGGTAGCCTGCGGTACCTACCCAGCGCACCAAAGGCCCAGCTCGGCCATTGTGAAGCTGAAAAGGGAGGGTAAAGATATAAATGCCACCGTAGAACTGGCTGCCGCCGATCTGGGCACAGGTACCTACACCATCCTGGCCCAAACCGCCGCTGATGCGCTGGGGGTACCTTTGACCAAAATCACCGTCAAGCTTGGCGATTCCAACCTACCGCCCGCCGCTGGTTCGGTGGGATCGGTGGGGGCGGCGAGCTACGCCAATGTCGTCAATGACGCCTGTAACAAAATTACGGATGAGCTGATCGCCAAGTCAGGCAAGCAGTTTTTCGCCCGTCCCACGGCAGCACAAATGATGCTTTCGGAGAACATCAGCGAGTTTCAGACCCGGGCTGATTCCAAAGCCCCCGCCAGCGCCGAAAATTACTCCTCCCATAGTTTCAACGCCAATTTTGCCGAAGTATGGGTCGATAAATCCACGGGTATGGTACGCGTACACCGCTTTCTGGCGGTAACGGGGGCGGGTAAAATTCTGAACGCCAAAACCGCCCGCTCGCAGGTCATTGGCGGTAATGTGTGGGGCATCGGGATGGCGCTCACCGAAGAGTCGGTCGTTGATCCGCGTATGGGAAATTTCGTTACGCGCTCCCTGGCCGATTACCACGTTCCCGCTAACCTGGACATTGGCACGATGGAGGCTATTTTTATACGCGAAGAAGAAACGGCTTCTAATAAACTGGGTGTCAAAGGACTGGGCGAAGTGGGCATCGTGGGCGTGGCAGCGGCAGTGGCCAATGCCGTTTTCAACGCTACGGGTAAGCGGGTTCGAGAACTACCGATTACTCCCGATAAATTGATTTAATTCTTATCCCAAACTCTCTTAATTGATTTATCTCCAACACCAAGATGTTTCGTACAAAAATATGTTCCAGAGTCCTTTTGGTTGCACTGCTGGGCTTCTGCCTGAGCTGCACCAAAGATTTTGAAGAAATAAATACTAACCCCAATGCTCCTGTGGACGTGCAGCCCTCGCTGCTGCTACGTAAGGTATTGTTCGACTACAACGAGCAGATGTCCTACGAGGGCTTTGTGGCGGGCAACCTGCTGGGCCAATACTTTACGGCCATCGACTTCAACCTATTCGATCGGCACAGCCTCACCGAGCCTCAGTACGGCGGCAATGCGTGGCCGTTTATTTACACCAACCTGCGCGATAACGAGATTTTGTTGCAAAAGTCTCGTTCAAATCCCGCTTTCAATGTTTTTGAAGGTCCGGCTTTGGTGCTGAAAGCCTACATGGCCGCTACCCTCACCGACCTGTACGGCGATGTGCCTTATTCGGAGGCATTGTCAGGAAAGTCCGGGATTATTTTACCAAAATACGACACTCAGGAAGCCATATACACCGCACCGAATGGTATCCTGGATAATCTCGACAAGGCCATTACGGCCCTGAAAAACTATAAAGGGGCTACCAAACTTGACGGTGATATTTTGTATAGTGGTAATTTGACAAAATGGATTCTCTTCGCCAATTCTTTGAAAATCAAATATCTCATGCGGATTTCCGGTAAAGTCGATGTCAAGGCGCGTTTGCAGGCGATTTATACCGAGGGTACCTTTATCAAGTCAGCCTCCGACAACGCTACTTATAGATTTACCGCTTCGCAACCCAACAATTTCCGTATGGCGACGGCCCGAATCGGCGATTACAATTTATTCATTATGTCCAAGACCATTGAGGAGATTCTGGCCAATCTTAACGACCCACGCGTGGCGGTGTACTTCCGCCCGACAGCGTCTGATTCTAAGGTCTACAAAGGCTTACTGAATGGCCCGGATGCCTCCAAGCTATCCATTTCGGTATCCAACTACTCGTTGTCGGGGGCTATATTCCGCGAGAATTCCGACAAGCTGAACGCCAACTACATGACGGCGTACGAAACCAGTTTCTGGCTAGCCGAAGCGGCCGAGAAAGGCCTTATTACAGCTTCTGCGCAGGAATGGTACGAAAAGGGCATCACACAGGCTTTTTCCTACTGGCTTACGCCGCTGCCCGCCACCTACCTCACGAGCGAAAAAGTAGCCTACAAAGCCAACGGTCAGAATCCCATCGAGCAGATCGTCACCCAGAAATGGCTGGCGAGCCTCGACAACGGCTACGAAGGCTGGATCGAATGGCGGCGCACGGGCTTTCCCAAGTTGAAAGCCATTTCAGCGAGTCTGAACAACAACCTGATTCCCGTCCGGCTACCCTACCCCGGCAGCGAAGCCGCCCTCAACGGCGAAGCCTTCCAACAAGCCGCCGCCAAAACCAACAACAATAGCGTCAACGTACCTACTTGGTGGGGGGGGAAGTAAAAATAATGAGAGATTGAGTGATTGAGAGAATGTTGCTTTCGCCTGATTATTCACTCAATCACTCACAGCGCGGGCTGCCCCGTCACTCATTGATTACTAGAAAATGACCGTCACCATCCTCCAATGGCTTCTTGTGCTGGGTTCCAGCGTAGGGCTGTACTTTGTGGCTCCGCTGGCCCGCACTGCTTCTGAATTCTTCCGGGGGAGTCGCCGGGAGCGGGCACCCAATGCGCTGTTCCTGACGAGTAGTCTGGTGATTTCGTGGCTTTTTGCCAAGTCCATTACCAATGCCGCCAATTTGGGTCAAAGCTTCGGACTGGTTGGTGGGGTAGCCTATGCGGGCTACTACCTGTCGTTCGTGGTAGCAGGACTGGTCATCATCCGATTGCGCACCAAAGGGGGGTACCTCAGCATTCACCATTTTCTGGAGACCAAGTTTGGGCGTGGGGCAATTGTAGTATTTACTTTCCTGATTATCATTCGCTTATACAATGAAATCTGGTCGAACACCATCGTTATTGGCAGCTACTTCGGCGCTACGGGTACCCTACCCTACTACGTGGCCATTGTGGTTTTCACACTTCTTACATTAGCCTACACCCTCAAAGGCGGGATGAGCAGTTCGATCATGACCGACGTGATTCAAATGGCGCTGTTCGTGGTACTTCTGGTCGTCATTTTAGGCTTCATTTTTCCTGCGCAGGAAGGGGGTATTCAGTCTTTCGTCACAAGTGGAACCTGGGACCTGGCCCACGGCCTCGACCTGTTGTTGGTGGCGGTGATCCAATGTTTCAGCTACCCTTTCCACGATCCCGTCCTGACCGACAGGGGCTTTATTTCTGATCCTAAAACGACGCTAAAATCCTACCTATGGGCGGGCCTCATCGGAGCGCTGTGCATCGTATTTTTCAGTTTTGTGGGAATTTTCGCCCGTTTGCAGGGCCTGGAAGGCGAAGCGCCTGTGGCCGCAGCCCGGTACTTCGGTGCCCCGATGCTGCTGTTAATGAACCTCATCATGGTCACCTCCGCTTCGTCTACGCTGGATTCGGCAATGGCTTCGTTCTCCAAACTCGTAAGCGTCGACCTGAGCCGCTCACCCATGCCCAAGGTATCCACGGGACGGCTGGCGATGGTGGTGCTGACCGTTCTGGGTACCATCCCCGTTTTCTTCGACCCTACCATTCTCTCCGCGACGACCATCAGCGGCACCATCGTATTGGGACTAGCCCCCGTGTTCCTTTTCTGGAATGCGAAGGTACCCCGCCTTGCCTTTCACCTGTCGGTGGTGGGTGGGTTGTTGCTGGGGGGCACCCTATCTTTCATCGCCCTACCTGAGTACCTACTCTTCACCGAAGGCAAATACGCGGCACTTCTCAGTGCCAATTTCATTACCTCCGTGTACTGTTTTTCGGTATTTGGGATAAGTGCTATTTTTGGCAAAAAAACCGCATGAATAATCCTTCTTCCACCCGACATCTTGGTACGCTTCACGGCAAGCTTCTGGTTTTTGGTGGACCCTATTCCAATTTTCAGGCGCTGTCGGAACTACAAAGAATCGCCGAGCGGCTAAGCATCCCGCCCCAAAACATCATCTGTACAGGCGATGTGGTCGGGTACTGCGCCCAACCCGAAGAATCGGTGCAGCTGGTAAAGTTGTGGGGCATTCCCTGCATTTCGGGCAATGTAGAGCAAAACATCGTCAGCGGTGAAGATGACTGCGGCTGCAACTACACCGAAGGCGGGCGCTGCGACCTATTTTCCAGGAACTGGTTTCCCTATGCTGTTCGTTCGCTATCGGACGATTCGGTGCGCTGGATGGCGGATTTACCTCAGTGTCTGCACTTTACCTACGCCGGAAAATCCGTAGCCGTTGTCCACGGCTCCCCCGATCAGGTGTCAGAATTCGTTTTTGCTTCTACCTCCTGGGCTACCAAGGAAAAGCATTTCCAGGCCACCGCCACGGATGTCATACTGGCGGGCCACGCCGGGATACCTTTTTCCACCGAACAAAACGACCATTACTGGCTCAACGCCGGCGTGATCGGAATGCCCGCCAACGAGGGTACCCCCCGCGTGTGGTACCTGCTGCTGGACGACACGGAAGGAGAATTCTCCTATACTTTTGAATCCTTCACCTACGATAACATTCTGGCCAATCAGCTCATGCGGGAAAACGAACTCCCCGATGCTTACGCCCAAACGTTACTGACGGGGATTTGGGATAATTGTGAGATTCTGCCGGAGGCGGAGAAGGCGTTGCAGGGGGTAGCGCTACTCCAAGGTGAAATAGCATCCACTTGGCCCCTTCCCCCCAAATAAAAAATAGGTATCAATTTACTCACTTACTCTACCAATGGGCCTGCGGTTTTTACCGGGGCTATCGGTCAAGTCGTCACCCAAATCCTTCCGAGCTTCATCTGCGATTTTCATCAGTTCGGCCGTCACTTCGGGGTAATCGAACTGTACATTGTAACGCTCACCGGGGTCACGCCGCAAGTCGTACAAGCCGCCCTGATGGTTGAAATTTTCATTGCCTCCGCCCGACTGCCCATCCTTTCCGGGCTTGAATCCCTCGTTGGTACGGCCGGGATGGGCAAAAACCAGTTTCCAGTCGCCGTGCCGCACGGCTTCCAGACTGTTTCGACGGTAATAAAACAGAAAAGTTTCCCGGGGCTTGACAGACAGGTTCCCTTTAAGATTGGCCAACAGGCTTACGCCATCGATTTTTTTCCTGGGTAAAGCCGCTCCGGTGGCCTCCACGATGGTGGGCAGCATGTCCATGCCCGCCGCCATATTGTTTGATACCTTTCCCGCCGGAATTACGCCCGTCCATTCCATCAGGCAGGGTACCCGGTGTCCGCCCTCGAAGGTGGTACCCTTGCCTTCCCGGAAGCCGCCCGCACTACCCGCATGGTTACCGTACGAGAGCCAGGGTCCGTTATCGGACGTGACTATCAGGAGCGTGTTCTTATCCAGATTCAGGTCTTTCAGCGTCTTGCGGATTTGGCCGATGCTCCAGTCCAGTTCCATGATCACATCGCCGTACAAGCCCTGCTGCGATTTCCCCTTGAACTTGTCCGATACGAACAGGGGTACGTGCGGCATGGGATGGGCCACGTAGGCGAAGAAAGGTTTGTCCTTGTTTTTTTTGATAAAACTGATGGTCCTTTCTGTAAAATTAGTCGTAAACTGGCTCTGATCCGGGTTCTTAGCTATCACGTCAAGTCCCTCTATCAGGGGTAGCGGTGGATAGTAATTTTTGTTGACCGGGTGGTTGGGCCACATGTCGTTGGAATACGGAATTCCGAAGTACTCGTCGAAGCCGTGATTGGGGGGTAAAAACTGCTTCTGGAATCCCAGGTGCCACTTACCAAAAGCCGCCGTGGCGTAGCCTTTGGCCTTCAGCAATTCGGCAATCGTTTCCTCATCGGCGTTAATCCCGGTCTTGGCAGAATGGTCGGTGGCGCCCGCAAACCCGATGCGGTTGGGGTAGCAGCCCGTCAACAGCCCCGCCCGCGAAGCCGTGCAAACCGCCTGGGGCGTATAGTAGTTGGAAAAGAACATCCCCTTGGCGGCCATGTCGTCAAAATGGGGCGTGGTGTAGCCTACCGCCCCGGTACGGCCAATATCCCCGAAGCCCATATCATCAATATAGACCAATACTACGTTGGGCGGGCCAGGAGGGCTATTTTCCTTGGAAAAGCGAAAGGCCAGTAAGGAGCAGATACACGCAGCCAGTGTAGCCAACAAAAGTATTTTGTTCTTGAGAATCATGAGGAAGAATTTGATTACGCTATTAATTGTTTTCGTCTATTATTTTCTGGATGGTTTTATTAGCCTCTTCGCCATCCCCAGTTTGGGATTTTATAGTCTTGAGTCTGGTTTTTAATTGTTTGATAATCGTTTGATATTGTGGATCAGCAATGGCATTGTGGTCCTCGCCGGGATCCTTTTTCAAGTCGTAAAATTCCCAGCCCGGCGGGTATTTCATCTTGTCACGCTCGGTTTTGGTGCGGCTTTGACCGTAGAAAAACGCCAGCTTGTAGCGATCCGTGCGTATACCATAATGAGCGGGCCGATTGGATTCGTTGCTCCAGTAGCGGTAGTACATATCCTTCCGCCAGTCTTTGGGGGTATTGCCTGACAGGTTTTTTCGAAAACTCCGTCCCTGCATGGACTCGGGCTGTTTTACTCCGGCATAATCTAAAAATAAGGAAGGAAAATCAATGTTCAGAATATTATCGTCGATCCTCCGTCCCGCTTTGAGTTCCTTAGGGTAGGAGATCACAAAAGGCATCCGCAGCGACTGTTCGTAGATGAAGCGTTTGTCAAAAAAACCGTGTTCACCGAGAAAATAGCCCTGGTCAGCCGTGTATATGATAATGGTGTTGTCCAATTCACCGCTTTCGCGCAGGTAAGCGATCAACTTGCCAATGTTGTCATCGATGGCTGCACCCGCCCGCAGGAAATCCTTGACCAGTTTCTGGTAGGTCTTTTTCCGGGCCGCCAGCGAGTCAAGACCCGCCAACGAAAAAGAGGTGCCCGGATAAAATTTCCCCGTTTGAGCCTCATAGCGCTTGCTCAGAATATCAAGCGGCCAGCCGTCGTGGGTACGTCCCGTGGTAGCCGCTCCCCAGTCTGCAAAGTTGGCGGGGTAGGGCAGCTCTACATTTTCCAGGAAATCTTTGTGGCGCTCGGGATAGTCGTAAGGTTCGTGGGTCGCTTTGAAATGAGTGGAAAGGTAGAATGGCTGATCCTTTTTGCGATTTTTTAACCATTCAATCGACTGGTCGGCAATCACATCGGTAGAAAAACCCGTGTAGGGCTTACCTCCGGCGTTGCCATCCTGCCAGTTGTCTTTGGTTTTCAGAATAGGGTCGACGTACCGCCCCTGGCCGGGCAGTACCATGTAGTAGTCAAATCCGGTTGGTTCTTTCTTAAGGTGCCACTTGCCCACAATGGCTGTCTGGTAGCCGTTCTTTTGCAGTAGTTTGGCAAAATTCATGCTGTCGGGCTCGAAGGCATCGTCCAGCTCGTACACGCCGTTCCGGTGGCTATACTGGCCGGTCATGATTGCTGCCCGGCTAGGCACACAGATAGAATTGGTGCAGAAGGCATTAGTAAGTACTACGCCATGATCAGCCAGCCATTGGATGTTGTCGTTCTTGACATAATCCTGCAAAATACCTCCGTAAATACCCCAGGCCTGGGAGGTATGGTCGTCGGATAGGATAAACAGGATGTTGGGCTTTTGACTTTTTTGTGTAAAACCCAGTCCGGGCAGGACCAGAAGCAGAAGCAGAAGGTATCTCATCCTATACTCTCAAAATTATTTTTGCCATATGAAACGCGATTAGTCTACACTGGCTTCCGTGCTTCTAATGGGTTTGAACCGTTCCGCAGGTAATTTGCTAAGCCAGGCATCGTATCGGGCAAGCAAGCTTTTGGCTGTTTTGATTTCCGATTCTCGTAGGTCGTTCGTCTCGCCAATGTCTTTTCTTAGATTATACAATTCAGGTGCTTTTCCAGGATTGAAAACCAGCTTCCACCCCCCCTGTCGCAATGCTCCTCTCCCTTCGCCTAACTTCCAGTACAAAGTGCGGGTATCGGGTAATCTGGATTCCGAACGAGCCATTTCGACCAAATTTCTGCCTTTCAGTTTGGGAGAAGCTTTCCCTCCAGCTTCGGCCAGCAGGGTGGGCAGTATGTCCAGCGAACTGGCGATCGAGCCACAGACTTTCCCTGCTTTTATTTTCGCGGGCCAGCGCATGGCCAGGGGTACCCGTATTCCCCCTTCGTAGGGGTCGCTCTTCATGCCCCGAAGGGGGTAGTTATCAGCATGCAGGGTGGTTTTCTGACCGCCGTTGTCGTTCAGGAAGATCATGATGGTATTTTCAAGCAAATTCAGTTTTTCCAGTTGGGTAAAAATCCGCCCTACATTATGATCCAGAGAATGGGTCATGGCCGCATTTTTCAGTCTTATGGGATCCCTGAACGTTTCCTGATAGCGCTCAATATCCTCTTTTTTAGCCTGTAAAGGCGTATGCACCGCGTTAAATGACACATACAGGAAGAACGGCTGTTTCTGCTGCCTCTCAATGAACTCGACGGCGTGGTCGCCGATGGCATCGGTCATGTACGGGATTGATTTGGCATCCACGGGTTTGCCGTTTTCCTCCACCTCCACAGCGGTACCCGGAAAATAGTTGCTGCTGCCCCAGAGGAAGCCCCAAAAATAGTCGAATCCCCGGCTGTTGGGGTGGTAGGGTTTCGAAAAGCCCTCATGCCACTTGCCGATGATTCCATTGATGTAGCCTAGTGGATGCAGGTGGTCTCCGATTAGTTTTATGTTTTGTGGTATTCCGTAGTCCTCTTGGGGAATGGTGTACTTCACGCCCTTGATGAAGTTTCCCACGTTGCCGAATTCGGCTTGATTCATACCCGTAAGCAGTCCGGCGCGGGAGGGTGCGCACACCGCCGCTGTAACGTAGGCATCCGTAAATTTCACCCCCTCGCGTGCGATCCGGTCAATGTTCGGGGTGGCAATGAAGCGATCGCTCTGGAAGCCAAAATCAGCATAGCCCGCATCGTCGCTCAGGATCAGGATGATGTTGGGTTTGGTGGCGGCATTCGGCTCTACAACCTTTGGCTTATTACCCAGGGTACTACTCAGTACCTGTAAGCAAAGCAGTGTAAAAGAGGCAAATAGAGGGAAGTTCATGGGTATCAAGCGTTTTAACAATGGGAAATATCCTTTCACTCCTGCTATCAGCAAAACCGCATTTACTCACTTTCTGTAAACTGGTCAGCTTCGTTCAGGCATCCTACCCTTTAACGTCTGTCCTTTGCAGGTACATAAGAGCATCTATCCATAGCAAAGACAAGGGAGGAGTTTATTTAACCGTGGATACATCAGAAACAAGCCTCCATCACCCTTGCTTTTATCACTGGTTTGCAAAAGGACGGGGCCCCGTCAAGCCATCAAGAATAGCGCAGTGAGCCCTAGGAAGTCCACCTACTTTTTCATGAGATGATAATACACCATCACTAATGAATCAAAGCCGGGGCGAATCACCCGAGGTGTACAGTTGATTGAAAAGGAACTTGAATGTGCCGTGAGCCTGCGCCCGGAAAGTAATCTCGGGGCCGTAAACCAACAACTTACCCGAGCCAACAGACGCCTCAAAGGCCGTTACGCCCCCTTGTAGGTAAGCCTGTCCCCACGCCCAACCACTGCGCAGGGGCTTATCGGTGGGAAACCACGCGAGCGGCTTGATGCTTCCCTTCGCCAAAGCATCAGGTGCGATCGTGAAAACAGGGCTATCGTCAAAGTACACGTCTGTTTTAGACTTCATACCCCAGGCGGCCCGGTGGGTGGTGTCTACCTCCACCTGCAGAATACTCCCCGGGATATAATATTTCTCGCCGGGCAAAGGACGCTCTTTGCCAGCGGCTGTCATTTCAACCAGCGCATCCCGAACGGGCAGGCCCAGGTGCGTTGCCAGACTGGCACTGCTACCGATCGTGACAACGGTACCGCCCGCTTCCATAAAATTTTTCAGTGCGGGAATCGAGTTTTTAACCGAAATACTGCCCATAGCCGCGTGGTATTCCGTGGGTATTTCGTCCGTTTTGGGTTCGCGGCGGTTGTAATTTCTGGAACCTGTCTCACCCGACGAACCGGGGATGGCGCGGGTCACAAACACGATGACGTCGTATTTTTTTCGCAGCTCGCCCGCATCAATTTCTTTGGCGAACAATTGCGCCATGGGAAAATGGTACTGCTCCATAATCCAGCGAACCCAGCCCGAAGGCATCGATCCACCATACCCGTCCCAAAGCGCAATGCGACGGGGCTTGATGGCATCCAAGACCGTGGCGGCAGGTTTTTTAGCCATTGCCTCCACGTGAATTCCTAGCTCCTTCGACGATTTTTCAAGGATGGTAGTGGCTTTCGTACTGGCCGGTACGTAGAAATCGCCCTGATTTGGACCGGGTGTCGTCAGGCGGCTAACGCTGACTCCGGCGGCCAGTAGGTCATTGACAGCCACGAACGAACTGTTGCTCCTGGCGCTCAGTCCGTACCCATTGGTCGCCCTTGTGGTGGGCAGGGTACCCTCCGGTTGCTGAAGCTCTCCGTAGGGAATAGGCGCGAAGGGTCCCGTGAAGTCATCAAGCTGCCGGTCGAAGTTTACGCCCATCTGGTACGCCAGCGTCCAGCCCGCCGCATCGTAGGGCCGCACCGGAGGGCCACCCTGATACTGAAAATCATTAGGGTAATCCTGCGGCTCGAACATATCCAGGATATGGGGACGAAAGGCCTGGGCCGACTTAACGACATACGAACCGGACGGATAACGTTTCCCGGCTACGGTGAAAGGAGCGGTGGCTCTATGAATCTGAATACCCGTTTTGATTAGGGCATTCACAAATTTTACAGCGGTAGGAAAATCGCTCTGATCTGCCGGGATGATATAACCCCGCGGATCGCGGAGCGACGGTTTTTTCAGGACAGCATCGTAGGCGCTCATGGGGATAGGTTGCGCGCTTTGCCCATCCTTCCTGCTGGCTTTGGCAGCCTCGGTGATCGCATCGATCCTACTGGGGTAGGGTGTCCAGTAGTCTTTGCTACCCCGTTCGATAGAGCTTCGCCCCATGTGGTAGATATTGTACAGCAGCTGATCGTGGTGACGCGCCGCATAGTCGAGCACGGCCCAGTTCAATGACAAAGAATAGTCGATGGACTGCCGGAAATACCAGGGTTGGGGCAGGACCGGATTGGGCGTATTGTTGTTGGGAATCAGGCGCTCTGGTACCAACGGGATCGTGTCGGGCGTGGGATTACCAATAATTTCGGTGAGCAGACCGATCATGTTGTGAAAATGGGTGGTAGTACGCAGGCCACCGTTGTACCAGGTCGAAAAGGTAGAACCGTCGTGGCGCGTATAGCCCGGCTTATCTTCCGCATTCAGGCGGTTGTACATAGCGGCTCCGAGGGCATCGATTCCCGTCACCATCAGTGGATCAAACACGTAATTGAACGGATCGCGGTAGGGCGGCCCCGCGAGCACCGATCCGGCCGGACCACGCTGATGGTGGTTGTACATGATCTGGGGGATCCATTCCACGAACAGCTGTCGTCCCATGTTCTGGGACTCCTTCATATTCATGATGTAAAAATCACGGTTGTTATCGTGTCCGATGTACTTCTGATACAGGCGAGGCAGAAATTCCAATGATCGTTTCTTGGAATCCGACTCGCGCATGTACCAGTTGCTCACCAGCTCCTGACCGTCCGGATTGGCGTGGGTGAGGAGAATAATTACATGATCCAGGATATTCAGAGTTTCGGCATCTTTCCGACTAGCCAGGTTGTAGGCTGTCTCGATCAATTGATGAATGCCGACCGTTTCGGTGGCATGCAAGCCGCCATCGATCCACACGATCGCCTTCCCCTCGTTGGCCAGGGCTCTGGCATCAGTTTCGGTCACATTTTCGGCCCGGGCTAATTTCTGGGAAATTTCTTTATACCTCGCCAGGTTCTTTAGATTTTCGGGCGAAGATACGATGAACATGTACTGGTTCCGGCCTTCTTCGGTCTGCCCGATGCTAGTAAGCTCCATGCGGTCAGAGGCAGCCGCTAATTTTTTAAAATAGGCCTCAGTTTGGGTAAAATTGGCCAGGTGGTAGTCGTCGCCGATCGCAAAACCAAAGTGTTCTTTGGGCGTAGGAATGTTCTGAGCCATAGCCCCTGAGACGAACAGGAAGAAAAGTAGGGTAAAGGTTTTTCGACACATAGGTTGAGAACTTACAGTGTTTATTGAAAGACAAATATTACGCAATTTAAATCAGCTGAAGCTACCCCGGTTAGAAAGCGATGAAGAGCACCGGACGTTATAACCATTCAGGGGTGTTCGTCATGGCGTTTTAAATATCGTTTAAATTTGCCTGACTACTGATTCTTAGGCAGGAAATACAAAAAATTCACCCACCCTAGTGGACGTTTACACAAAGCGTGAGGTGAACTCCGAAAAGTAATACTCTCTCTCCAAGGTACCTGCTTACTGCACCCTTTGGTGCGGATCATAAGGTTCGGTCTCCCTTAGCACGCCGGGGGGGGAGGGGAGCCTCCCGGCACCACGTGCCGTTTCAAAATACGCTCTCCTTCCTTTTTTACTTCCGGTTGTTTCCGAAATGCCCACAACCGTTCGCGCGCTTCGCGGTGGGCCTCCGCGAAGCGCGCGATGGGCACAGGATACTCGACACCCAACCTGAACCCGTGCATTTCCTGCTCCATGGGAGTCATCTTCCAGGGTTCGTGCAAAAAGGCTGGCGGGCAGGTGGCAAGTTCAGGTACCCATTTCAAAATAAACACTCCCGCCGGATCATGGTCGTAGGACTGCTTCACAGGATTATAAATCCGGACCGTGTTCACCCCCGTCACGCCCGCCTGCATCTGAAACTGGGCATAGTGAATACCCGGCTCAAAATCCAGAAACAGCGTCGCCAGGTGCACCGCTCCGGGTTTCCAGGGCTGCCACAGCAAGTGGGTGAGAAAGGACACCAGCATCGCCCGCATTCTGAAGTTCAGATGTCCCGTCTGGTGCAGACAGCGCATGCAGGCGTCCACCAGCGGAAAGCCCGTCCGTCCCTTTGCCCAGGCGTTAAACGTTGTCCCATCAAAAACCTTTACCTGAGCGTCGTAGGCCCGGTTGACATTCTCGAATTCCATGCGGTCCTCGCTCTCGAATTTCTGAATGAAATGGCAGTGCCACCGCAGCCGCGAGCCAAAGGCCAGCAGGTTGCGGCGAGGAATGAGCTGCTCGCTCAATGCCTGGCGGTAGTACCGGAAAACCGTGCGGACCGACAAATTCCCCCAAGCCAGGTAAGGCGAAAGCCGCCCGCTACCACGCCGGCTGGCCTCGGGCTTGGATATGGTGCGGCTGTAAGCCTCGGCCCTTTCCTGAAAAAAACTGTTCAGATACCGGTGGGCCGCCTGCTCACCCCCCGGCTGAAAGGGGCTGGTGGGGATGTTTTCGGGTGTTGCCTCAGGAGTATGGGAAAGCTCCTGCCAACCGCTGATCTCGTGGGGCAGCTCGATTCGGGCGGAGTCGTACATCAGCCGGGGCAGGGCGGGCTGCGCCAGGGGCGCATTCATGTAGGTGTGCCAGTCTTCCTTCCAGGTTTGGCGGTTGGGCAATCCGCGCTGCACGCCGTTATGCTGGTACTGCTGCCAGTCGATGTGATGCTGCTGACAAAATTTTGCCACGGCTCTATCGCGGTCGTAGGTGATTCGGAGGCCCGTTTCTTCGTGGGAATACAGGGTTGCCAGTCCGCGCAGGCGATGGATTTGCTCCAGAACAGGGACAACCTCCCCAGCCAGCTGTCGGACCCGGACCGCGTACGGTTCGAGTTGCTGATCGAGGCAGCGGAGCGACTCAGCTACAAACTGCCAGTGCCTCCCTGAATAGTGCGGGTCACGCAACAAGGAAGGCTCCCAAATGTACAGCAGAAGCACCGAATGCCCGTCTTTAAGCGCTGCTTTGAGTGGGGCATGATCCTGAAGGCGCAGGTCGCGCTTGAACCAGACCACGTGAAGCGGGTGTGGTGAACTCATTTTAGAAATCAAGAAGGTGGGATTTTGTTATTCTAAAACACTTACCGTATACGGATTGTTCGGAACTACCGCCCCCGACGTTTGCCCGGTTTTGCTGACCTACCCCAGGTGTTCCTACGCAGCTCCCGTGTTTGATTCTCCTAAAATAATCACTACTGTCTTTGATTTGGGCAGTAGGCGGGTTGCCTTTTTATTCAAACTGAAAAGCAAAGTAGGTAGCCGCACCCTTTCCCGTGTTGCGAATGGCATGGGGTACCTGTGACTGCAAAAAGATGATGTCCCCTACCCCAGCCGAAATCCACTTTCCATTAATACTTTCCTCGGCTCGTCCTTCGACCAACAGCAGAATTTCGGCGGCTTTGTGCGTATGCGGGGGATGGCTCATCAAGCCTTCGTTCAGTGTGGTGATGTGCATTTCAAAGCGTTCTGAGTGGGGCGTAGCAGTATCAAATACATTACGCCTTCCGCCTTTTTCATTGTTCTTGTATTCAAGGTCGTTCCAGTGTTTTACAAATGAGCCTCCGGCTTTCGTGCTGCGCGCCGGCTGGGGATTTTCGGTTTCGTAACGCATGATGTAGTAGGTAACGGGAGCGGCACTTTGGTTGGAGAGGGCGTGTTCGTCGTTGGGCACAATCAGCGCGACGCTGCCCTTTTCCAACGTTTCGGTTTTTCCTTTGATCGATAAGGTCAATTGTCCTTCCTTCACGATAATCAGTTCCTCATCCGCGTGAGCATGACCGGCATGCGAGGCCTTCCCTGCGGATACGGTGGTGGCATGTACTTTTACGTGTTTGAACGCCGGGGTAGCCCCTTCCATCAGGACCCGCTGCTGAGAATTTGCGGATTTTTTAACCGGAACTTTGTCCCATCCGTAGACATCAGCCACGATTTGTTGCTTTTGCGCCACTCCCCATAGCGGAATCAGAAATAGTAAGAACAGGGATTTCACTTCGAACACTCGGAGTACTTTCATGTTAACCAGGTAGTTTGTTTCTACCCAAAGTCGGGTGTCCGGGCACTCTTACTGATCCCAGAGAATGATTAATGCTCATTCTGTTTTCCACTTTCGGCAAGTCAGGGATTTTTACAAATAGGCCCTATCTTTAACAGATTCTTCTAAAACAGGGCTTTTTCGTACTTTTATCAATAAATAATACAAAAAATTAATGTCAAAATTGTATAAGACTGTTGCTTTAGCTTTCTCCATGGCCGCGTTGCAAGTAGCTTGTTCTTCGTCGAAAGTCCCTCAGGCACCCCCCAAAACGGCCGCGGCCAAAGCCGACACCAGCGATAAAACGAAGCCCAAGACGGGCATGAAACCCTACAAAGCAGTAATCACCAAGGAGGCCGTATCCGATCAGGGGGTGTTCACAGTGCATAAGGTAGGAGAAAAATACTTCTATGAAATTCCTGACTCGCTGCTGAAGCGCGACTTTCTGTGGGTGAGCCGGTTAGCCGGCCTACCCTCCGGGTTAGGGGGAGGATACGTCAACGCGGGTTCCTCCGTCAACGAGCAAATGGTGGAATGGCAGAAATTCGGCGACAAGCTGGTGCTCAAGACTAAATCGTACGGTTCCGTGGCCGCCGATTCGCTGCCGATCAATATTTCGGTGCAGGCCAACAACTACCAACCCACCATTTTCGCCTTCGACATTGCCGCGCTTTCCAGTGATTCGTCGGGCTACGTGATCGATGTGACTAAATTCTTTAACAGCGATGTTAAAACGTTCAGCGGTCTGAACGCCGATATGCGCAAAAACTACAAGGTGAGTAAGTTGGACGACAGCCGCAGTTTTATCCAAAGTGTCAAAAGCTTCCCCATGAATATCGAGGTCAAGCAAGATTTCACTTATGATGCTGCCGAGCCGCCTTCCAACTCCGAAACGGGTGCGATCAGTGTTCTGGTGAATCAGTCGATGGTATTACTGCCCAGGGTACCCATGCAGCCCCGCATCAACGATTACCGCGTGGGGTACTTTAATATCAAGCAACTCGACTACGGCTCCGAAGCTTTGAAAGCCGATGAGAAATCCTACATCCGCCGTTGGAAACTGATCCCCAAAGATATCGCAGCCTACCAGCGCGGCGAACTAGTGGAACCGGTGAAACCCATCGTGTACTACCTTGATCCCGCCACGCCCGACAAGCTGCGCCCCTACATCAAGGCAGGCGTGGAGCAATGGCAGGAGGCCTTTGAGACGGCGGGCTTCAAAAACGCCATCATCGCCAAAGATCCACCCACCCTCGCAGAAGATCCTGATTTCAGTCCCGAGGACGTCCGCTACTCGGTGATTCGGTACGTGGCCAGCACTACCCGCAACGCCGTCGGCCCGAGCGTGTCTGATCCTCGTTCCGGCGAAATCATCGAGAGCGACATCATCTGGTACCACAATCACCTGCGTTCCTACCGCAACCGCTATTTACTGGAAACCGGTGCGGCCAACCCCTCCGCCCGTACCCTGGACACGCCCATGGACGACCTGGGTGAGATGATGAAAGAGGTGATTACTCACGAAGTAGGTCACGCGCTCGGCCTACCGCACAACATGAAGGCCAGTTCGGCCTACCCGACCGACTCGCTCCGCTCGGGCACATTTACCCAGAAATACGGCATCGCGGCCACCATCATGGACTACGCCCGCTACAACTACGTGGCCCAGCCCGGAGATAAAAATATCCGCTTCGTGCGCCAATTGGGGCCTTACGATCACTACGTCATCAATTGGGGCTACCGCTACCTGCCCGAGGCCAACAATCCGGAAGCGGAAGTACCTACCCTCTCAAAATGGATCAACGAAAAATCAGACAACCCCATGTACCGCTTCGGCAGTGGTAGCGGGGGCTACGATCCCGAAAGCCAGACCGAGAACGTGGGGGCCGATTTGGTGCAGGCAAGCACCTATGGACTTAAAAACCTGAAATCAGTCGCTCCCGAGCTGTACAAATGGACCGCGGCAAAAACCAACGATTACCAAGACCTGAGCGAGCTGTACGACGAACTCCTCGACGTATGGAGCCGCTACATAGGCCACGTGGTAACTAATGTGGGCGGTGTGAATGAAAACCGCCTGAAACCCAATCAGCAAGGGTACATCTTTACACCCGTAGATGCCAAAACCCAGACCGCTTCGCTAAACTGGCTATTGACCAACGCATTTGCCTCACCGGACTGGCTGCACGAGTCAAAAATATCGCGCAACATCCATCACGCCAACCATGTGGACGAAATCCGCCTGCTACAGGTACGGCACCTAAACAGTTTGCTCTCGCCCGACCGTCTGGCCCGGCTCATGGAAAATGAGGTGACAAGCGTGAAGTATAACGCCCTTGATATGGTGAGTCAACTGCAAAGGGGAATCTGGAACGAAGCCTACAAGGGTATGGAAATCGATATCTACCGCCGCAACTTACAGAAAGCCTACCTCGACCGGATGAACTATTTGCTTAACGAAAAACCAACCGTCAGTCGCTTTGGTACGCCCGTATCGATGAGTCAGTCGGATATTCGGTCGATTGCCCGGGGCGAACTGGGGAAGCTGCAACAGCAATTGAAGAGCACGCAAAATCGGCACAAAGATGCGCTTTCCCGGTATCACGTGCAGGATTCATTAGTGCGTATCAACACGATCTTAAATCCAGGTAAAAGTGAATAATCCTATGAAAAAGCTGGCACTCTTTATACTGGTAGGTACCCTGGCCGCAACGTTCGTGCGGGGCCAGGGTACCCCTACCAAAGACAACAAGGCTATTTATGACTTGGTCGATGCCTACTCGGAGGCCCGGGAGAAGCAGGACACGGTACTGCTTAAACGCATCCTGACCGCCGACGTGGACCAACTGGTTTCAACGGGCGAATGGCGCACTGGCATCGGTGAAGCCGTAACCGGTATGATCCGCAGTTCGGCCACCAAACCCGGTACCCGCACACTAACGGTAGAGAAAATACGCTTTCTCAGTCCACAAAGCGCCATGGCTGATGCTCGCTACGTGATCCAAAACGATGACGGAACTCCCAGACACATGTGGAGTACCTTCATGGTGGTAAAACACAGGGGCCAATGGAAAATCAGCGCCATCCGTAATATGATGCCCGCGAAGTAGGAACTAGACGTGGTGCAGCCACCGAAAGCAGCAGCTTATTATTCTTTCGTCGCCTGAATAAGTTTGATTCCCGACGAGAAGAAAACAAGTCCGAGGATTCCGGTGACAATCAATACTTTGAATTGATCCTTTCCCTGATCCATTACCTGAACGCCAGTGTAAATCAACGCGCCAATTCCCAGAACAGTAAGTATTATACCAAAAACCTGTTTCGTGTTCATAATGATCGTTTTATGGAGATGTTTAGGTTACCCTTTCAATTTATGTGCCATGATTCACCGCCACTCACTACTCTTGAATTAATTAATTGATTTTGAGTATTTTGAAAATCGCCTATTCTGAATCATTAAACCTCATTTCATCAATACGTAGAATTGTTTCCACACCTCCTCTGAATACAATACGCAAGGAAAAACTTGGGTGCTCCCCCACCTGTTTATTTTTTTTAAACGGTGGGCAGAGGTTGATTTACTAATGGGACGGTTTCCGAGTTAGGCTTCGACGAATAGCTCTGTTTGAGAAGGTTGAGCTTACTCGAACACTAAAAAAAAGAATACTATTTGTATCGACACTAATCCACAGGCCCACTATTTACGTAGTTAGAGCGAGTTATCTCGTTTTATAACCTCTAACTAACTTTCCTAATGAAAAATTTTGCAAAAAAATGGCTGATGCCGTGCTTCGCCCTGGCTCTCGGACTTTTCATGCAGTCTTGTGAGGACCACCGCCTCCCTCCCACGGCTCCCACCCTACCCGATCAGGTATTTTACGCCTTGACCGACGCCAATCAGATGTACGAATTGAATGTAAGGAATACGGCCTCCCCACTGCGTACCATTTCCATTACAGGTCTGCAAAATGGCGAAACGCTACTAGGCATTGATTTTCGTCCGGCCACCGGGCAATTGTATGGCGTGGGGAGTACCAGTCGTATCTATCATATCAACTTACAATCCGGAGCCGCCACAGCGCTGGGTACGGGCCCTTTCACGCCCGCTATCGCGGGTACGAATATTGGCTTTGATTTCAATCCCACCGTGGATCGGATCAGGCTAGTGACCAATACCACGCAGGATTTGCGACTGCATCCTGAAACGGGCGCAGTGGTTTCCATAGATGGGAATCTGAACGGTTACCCTAACCCTATGGTAGCCGCAGTGGCTTACACCAACAGCTTTGCGGGTACCACCTCGACTCAACTCTATGACATTGATGCCACGACCGACAAACTGTACCTGCAAAATCCTCCCAATGACGGCACTCTACAAGAAGTGGGTCCCTTAGGACTTGACATTTCGGCCGTGGGCGGTTTCGATATTTCAGCGGATAACAACTACGGCATTGCCTCCGTGCAGTTCGGCGGCAGGTGGGAACTGAATTATGTGAATCTGATGACCGGAAGGCTGCAGAAACTGGGTGACCTGCCTTCGGGAACTATCACCGGCATCGCCATCCCTACCCGGCCCGTAGCCTATGTGGTGGATTTGACCAACACACTGCATATTTTTAATCCTAGGGTTTTCCCCCTTACCACCATTACCAAGCCGATCACCGGCCTACCCTCGGGAGTTAACATCGAAGGCATTGACTTCCGGCCCGTGAATGGGCAGCTCCACGCTCTGGGTAGTAATGGAGTACTGTACGGCATCAATCTTTCCAATGGTGCCGCCACTCTAATATCGACCATCAGCGAACCCCTGAATGGTACTAGCTTCGGGGTGGATTTCAACCCCGTAGCCGATCGTCTGCGCATTGTGAGTAACAACCGCCAGAACCTTCGGGTCAACGTGATGACGGGCGCCGCCATCGTAGATGGTACGCTCACCCCGGCAGTAGGCTCAGCTATCCCATTTGTCAACGGGGCGGCCTATACAAATAGCTTTGCGGGTACTACGTCTACGGTGCTGTACGATATCGATAGCCAGTCGAGCAAGCTGTTCAAGCAGGATCCTCCCAACGCGGGCGGTTTGCAGGAAATCGGTCCGCTGGGAATTACGGTCGACGCAGCCAATGGATTCGACATCGGTGGTACCTCGGGCGATGCCTACGCATTCCTGACCACGGGTGGTGTAACGGGTTTCTACAAAATCAACTTGATGAATGGTAGTGCATTCCAGATTGGTGGTCTTCCCTTCGGTGTGAAAGGATTTGCGCTCGGATTTGGACTTTAAGTTTTCTGGTTAAAATACAGCAAACGAGCGGCAGGAAACATTTCCTGCCGCTCGTTTTGTATTGCGGGTAGTCTGAAAAGTATAGCTGGTGAATCTTTGTAACAGGATTCCTGATATTTATCCATTCATTACACCCAAAACAATTTATCGCTGAGTAGGTTTCACACTAGGAATACTTCTATATAAAGTTGACTATCATCAAATTAGCTTCTCAATCACTTTAAATTTTTTAACCACCTGCATCATGAAAAAAATATATTATCTGCTGGCGGTTGCCTGCTCGGGATTTGTACTGCTGGCCACTACCTACCGTTCGGTGGAAGGCAAGTATGGTATGCTGGTAGGCACCCCCGAAATCAAATCGATTAGTTCGCTGTCATTTGGGCCGGAAGGCATTTTGTTCATCGGTGATTCAAAAAGCGCGGTGGTGTTTGCCGTAGACACCAAAGACGCGGGGGTGACTGAAAAGGCGGCAAATGTAGAAATCAAGAACATCGACCAGAAAGTTGCGGCCCTGCTGGGTACCGAAGTGCAGAATATCACCATTCAGGACGTTGCCGTGAATCCCGCTTCCAAAAGTGTGTACCTGGCTGTTCAGCATAGCGACGGTACGCCGGTATTACTAAAAATTGAGGGAGATAAAATAACGCCGGTCAATACCAAAAGCATTGCGTATTCGCAGATTGCCCTGAATGATGCCCCCGCCGAAGATGCAAAGGATCAACGGGGCAATTCGCTGCGCGTGGCGGCTATTTCGGATCTGGGATTCGCCGACGGAAAGGTACTGGTAAGCGGCTTGTCGGGACGTGAATTCAATTCGACGTTCCGTAGCATTCCCTTTCCTTTTACCGACAAGCAGGACCAGGCTTCGCTGGAAATATACCACGCCGCGCACGGCAAATACGAAACGCTATCACCCATTCGCACCTTCACGACGGGTACCATCCAGGGCAGGAAGTACCTGATCGCGAGTTACACCTGTACGCCGCTAGTACTGTTCCCCATGGATGACCTGAAAGCCGGACAACATGTCAAAGGTAGAACGGTGGCCGAAATGGGCAGTGGCAACCAACCCATCGACATCGTTACATTGACCAAGGGTGGCGAATCGTACCTGATGATGGCCAATTCAAGCCGTCCGGTATTTAAGGTGGACTATAAAAACATTGAGAAATATCAGGGCTCGCTCAGCACGCCCGTGGTGGAAAGCTTTGCCACCGCCGGGGTGGATTTCGTGTCGTTGCCCTTAACCAACGTCCTTCAACTGGACAAGCTCGATGATTCACGGATGGTGGTTATACAACGCCGATCCAACGGTAGCCTGGACTTGTGGACTACGAGTGAGCGGTATTTATGATAAGAAGGAGGTTTTATAATCGGATCAGGTCATACCGGGTGTATGGCCTGATCCTTTTTATTTTTGTAGGCTTTCGGGGCTGTACCTCTTCCACAGAAAACCCTGAAATCAGGATTCTATGGCAGGGAAAAGCCGCCGCAGGCGTTTTCATTCCAAGTGCCCTTACCCAGAGGGTACCTTCTGATTCCGTAGTCAGCCTGCTCAAAGTCAGGTTAGTGAACTCCGATCCTTCGGTGTCCATTCTTGGCAACCATTCAGTAGAGTCCGAAGGCATCTCTTTTGCACCACTCGTTCCCTTCACGCGGGGTTTGCAGTACGTAATCGTGCTGCGCAACGCCCCCATCGGCACCTTTGCCGTTCCCTTGGCCGATACAGCTGATGCACCCAAACTACTCGGTATCTATCCGTCACAAGATTCCCTACCCGAGAATTTGCTAAAAGTTTACCTCCATTTTTCCCAACCCATGCGGGAAGGAAAATCAAATGAATATGCCTTTCTGATCAAAAACGATTCCGACACGGTACAGGGTGCTTTCCTGAATTTACAACCCGAATTATGGAATGAAGATCGTACCGTACTTACGCTGTGGCTGGACCCCGGCCGGATCAAGCGTGACCTTCATCCTAACCAATTGCTTGGGGCACCTTTGAAAAAAAACGGTCGCTATCGCATTAAGGTTTCCCCCGCCTGGAAAGATCAGCAAGGTACCCCCCTTCCACAGCCTTACACCAAATCGTTTGTCACGATTCAACGTGATAGCTTGTCACCGGTTCCCGGAAACTGGACGCTGTCACCTCCGCCTGTCGGTACCACGCAACCTGTGAAGGTCGACTTTAAAGAATCGCTGGATCATAGCCTGATTGCCGAGGGTTTGAGCATCACCAATGAAAATGGGAAGCTAGTTAGTGGAAAATGGGAAGTAGGTACCGAAGAGAAAGCCGCTTTTTTCAAACCAGTTGAAAACTGGAAAGCGGGGAAATACGGCCTAAGGGTACGGACGGTTCTTGAAGATTTGGCCGGGAACAATGTAAATCGTCCCTTTGATCGGGATATTTCCCAATCAAAAATTCACGAACCGAATGATGCATTGGTAGTGATTTGGTTTGTGGTGAAAAGATAGATGCCCCACGGATTTCGTCGCCTGCTTTTGGAATACGGTTCACTTCCTTTGCCCGGGATTATGGGCGAATACTGACACGAACACACCAAATTAGCCTGCTCGGACAACCACGTAGTATTATTTTACAATAAAATAGAATTATACTATACTTAAAGCCATTTTTTTGTTTTATTGCAGCATGAGGGTAAGTCCTACCGGACTTTCTACCACAACCAACCCTACATTGAGTGGCTCGGGTAAAGCCCCAGGTTCGGCAAAACAATCGGGTGAGGTGGAATTTAGCATAATAATCACCCGAAGCAGAGACCGTTGCCCAAGCAGTAGTAAAATAATCTTCACTATATCCCCAAATTTATGTGTCAAAATCACGGAGTAGCTTACATCAAACCCGGTGTGGTGGAAGTAAGAGAAATTGAATACCCCAAGCTGGCCCTGGGCAACCGGAAATGCGAGCACGGCGTTATTCTCAAAATCGTTTCCACCAACATCTGCGGCAGCGACCAGCACATGGTACGGGGCCGAACCACCGCCCCGGAGGGCCTGATCCTGGGGCATGAGATCACGGGTTTGGTGATTGAGGCAGGCCGTGATGTGGAGTTTATCAAAGAAGGCGACCTCGTGTCAGTTCCGTTCAATATTGCCTGTGGCCGATGCCGGAATTGCAAAGTGGGGCAAACGGGTATCTGTCTGAATGTGAATCCGGCCCGGCCCGGTGCTGCCTACGGCTATGTGGACATGGGCGGCTGGGTAGGCGGACAAGCCGAGTACGTGATGGTACCCTACGCCGATTTCAACCTCCTGAAATTCCCGGACAGCGATCAGGCGATGGCAAAAATCCGGGATCTTACCTTATTGTCCGATATCTTCCCAACCGGTTTTCACGGTGCCGTCACGGCGGGCGTGGGTCCCGGCAGTATCGTGTATGTAGCGGGTGCCGGGCCAGTCGGCCTTGCCTGCGCGGCATCGTGCCATCTGCTGGGGGCGGCGCTGGTGATTGTGGGCGACATGATCGACGAGCGCCTGGAACAGGCCCGAAGCTTTGGTTGCGAAACAATCGACCTCAAAAAGAAGGCTACCCTCGCCGAGCAAATCGAGCAGATTGTGGGCGTTCCCGAAGTGGATTGCGCCGTGGATTGTGTAGGGTTTGAAGCGAAAGGGCACGGCGCCGACAGCGATGAGGAGCAACCTGCCACCGTCCTGAACTCCATCATGGAGGTCACCCGGGCGGGCGGACAACTCGGCATTCCGGGGCTGTACGTGACCGGCGATCCCGGTGGGGTAGACGAAGCCGCCAAAAAAGGTAGCCTGAGCATCCGCATCGGCCTGGGCTGGGCCAAGTCGCACTCGATCCATACCGGTCAGTGCCCGGTCATGAAGTACCACCGGCAGTTGATGAATGCGATTCTGTACGATAAGATCAAAATCGCCGACGCCGTGAATGTGGAAGTTATCACTTTGCAAGAATCGGTTCAGGGATACAAGGATTTTGACAAAGGAGCCGCCAAGAAGTTCGTGATCGATCCGCACGGCATGATTCCAGCCTAATCCCCACGAGTACCCCGCTCTCTAAGCGGTAAATTGATTTAATCTAATAATATAAAAGGGCGCAGAAGAAAATTCTTCTGCGCCCTTTTTTTTTGAATTCAACTTCGTTTCCGTAATAATATAACGAGAATGGGACATTCGGTGGCATACAATTTTAGGCAGTGTATACCCAACTGTTTACTAAAAAACTCAATCCACATGGAAAACCATAAAACAACGCAACCCGAAGTAGAGCCCGACGTCGCCAACGGCGTATGGATGATGACCGACATATTTGTAAATCTGTATTTCGTGCAGGATCAGCACAGCGATCGCTGGGTTCTAATCGACACGGGAACCGCGGTCGCAAGTTCGCGCATCCAGAAAATGGCTGCCAGACTATTTGGAAAAGCCACTCCCCCCGAAGCTATTATCCTCACGCACGGGCATTTCGATCACTCCGGATCGGTGAAAGAACTGGCCAATGCCTGGAACGTGAAAGTATATGCTCACCCTATGGAAATGCCCTACCTCACGGGGCGGTCGTCCTACCCACCCGCCGAGCCCGGCGTGGGCGGGGGCCTGATTGCCTGGATGTCGGGGCTGCTTCCGCTAACGCCCATCGATATTCGTCAGCATGTGCACTCCCTCCCGCAGGACGGCAAGGTACCCGGCCTATCGGGCTGGACCTGGCTCCATACGCCCGGCCACGCGCCGGGTCACGTGAGCCTGTATCGCGAAGCGGACGGCCTGCTGATAGCCGGGGATGCCCTGGCCACGACCAAAGCCGAATCAATCTTTGCTACCCTGACGAAGCAGGAGCACCTCAGCGGCCCGCCCCCCTACGTGGTCTACGATTGGAGCGCCGCCGAAAAGTCCGTGAAAACCTTATCCGGACTCCAACCTAAAACGGTAGCATCTGGCCACGGCCCGGTCATGCACGGCGAAGGAGTAGCGCACAAACTCAATCAATTGGCCGACGATTTCCAACGGCTGAGCGTACCCCAGCGGGGTAGGTACCAAAACCGTCCCGCCGTCGTGGGTAGTGGCGGCGTAGTGACGGTACCACCCCGAACCGAACCCACCTACCCCGCCGCCCTCAAAATCGCGGGACTGGTGAGCGTAGCGGGATTGGCGCTGCTAGCGTTTAATAAGTTGAGGAAATAAAGCAAGGTAGGCCTTACGCTAACCCCGGTCTGCGATTGGGGTTAGCTTTATTAACATTCGATGGCATGGGCAAGGTACCTGTCAGCGTTTTGAGTACTTCTACTTACTTCATCTAGGCAACGCCAGCCGTTAGAGCTATATAATAATTAGTAACTTAAATACCCAATAAAACCAGCAATAAGTCCTCTGGCTTTTTCTCGTAGGCAATGTCATAGTTGTAATTGAATTTGCTCCACTCAAAATGGGGTTCAAATTGCATTAGTTTTTCTCCCTGCGTATTTTCAATAAAATATTTATTGTAGAAGGCGCCTTTCGCCTTAAAAAAAAATTCGCGTCCGTCTTGAAAGGAAAAAACTATTTGTCCTTTCCAATTCATTTTTAAGCTGGCTATTTCCTGTTCGTTTTTCAGTACGTTGATACTGGTCTGGAAGAAACCAGCCGGTTTTATTTCATAATCGTCAGAATTTGTCAGGGTAATTGCAGCTTTATAAGAAAATAAACTCTCATAAGTCAGTTGTCCTGCGGGTTGTTCGTTGTCGAATAATTGGAACGTTTTGTTATCGGTGCATTCGATGTTCATTTTATTCGTCTTTTTAAGGCTAGTTTAATTTTCTACTTCAACAACGCTGAGGCTTGTGTCTCCCAGACCTTACATTATTGCAGGTTTGTGGAGATACGGCCCAACGGTAACGGATAAGGGGCACGACTACCTAGTTTCCGGGAATTTGTATTGAAAACTCTGTGTAAACTCCTTGGCCTGTTTCCACGCTCAGTGTCCCCCCATGCCCCTTCGTCACAATGTCATAACTCAGCGAAAGCCCCAACCCCGTCCCCTCTCCAGCCGGCTTAGTCGTGAAAAACGGCTGGAAAATCTTTTCCTTAATCGTCTCGGGAATACCTATACCATTGTCCCGCACCCGGATTTCCACAGCCTTATCCAGCCGATGTGTACTTACCCATACGGTAGGTATATACGCTCGATCGGCTGGTACTCCATGCCTCTGCCGCACTGCATATAAAGCATTGTTATAGAGATTCAACAGCACCCGCCCAATGTCGGGGGCTACTACGTCTACTTCGCCCAGATTTGGGTCAAAATCTGTAATGAGTTCACACTGGAAGTCAGCATCTTTGGCCGGATCGCCGGACCGTTTCAGCCCTTGGTAGGCCAGCCGCAGGTACTCGTCGGCGAGTTTGTTCAGGTCGGTGGGTTGGCGCTCGCCGGGCGTGGTGCGGGCGTGCTCGAGCATACCCCGAACGATGGCGTCGGCTCGGCGGCCGTGGTGGTGGATCTTGCTTTCATTCTCGCGCAGATCGGTAATTATTGCCCTGGCTTCTGGGAGGTTTCCCATATCCATTTCTTGGTTGAGCTCTTCAATTAGCTCCACATTGACTTCCGAATAGTTGTTGACGAAGTTCAGCGGGTTCTGAATTTCGTGGGCGATGCCGGCTGTTAGCTCACCCAGGCTGGCCATTTTCTCACGCTGGATGAGTTGATCCTGCGTAGCCTTTAAACGATTCAGAGATGTTTGTAATTCTACAGTACGGACGATCACCTTGTTTTCCAACTCCTCTTGAGCCTCCTTTAAGGAAGCAGCCATTTTGTTGAGACTTAGAGCAAGCGAACCAATTTCATCTCTACTTAACACAGGCAAACGGGTTTGCAAATCTCCATCTTCAATTCGTCGGACTCCTTCTAGCAATTGGGCTAATGGCTTGAGTAATCCCGTCTGATAGAATAGAAAAAAAGTCCCAAGCACCAAAAGAGCGCAGAAAGGAATCAACCAAGCAAAAACTATTAGTTTCTCTTGTAAATCTAAGTTAACTTCTCCCCAATCAGTTTCGGGTGCCATAGTTCCGTAGAGTAAGAAGGGAAGTATGCCAAGCAAAGCCAGAACAATAGTAAGTGGCAAAGAGATCAACTTTACTTGAAAGGTGGTTATCTCACTGGCATGGCCCATGTGCACAATCAGGACGCCTAACAATACAACCATTTGACTAATATGATAACCCAAGGGGTTATTCGTGACAAATAATACTACTCCAAAAAAGCTAACCCATGTGGTTGTCAGGAGGGCGAATGCACGCAGCGACTCGGCTGGCTGACCAGCCGGATTAAGTAAATGCCTCCCTATATGTCTGTGGGAAGAATCTATATACCGGGAGGCAATAACAGACCTTCTTAAAAGTACCAGGATAGTCCAGGTATGTAATCCGAAACAAGTATTATACATTAATCCAAATGTTGACCAACTGCTGGATTTAAAGCCAGGAATTACCAGACTAGCAAATATCACAGCTAGTAGTAGGCCCCCTATAGTCACTAAATAAACTCCCTCCTTGCGTAATGGATAATCCTGGTAGTTGTAAGCGCACCAAGTCCAGAACAGTGTCCATATGGAAAACATAATGATATGACTCATTCTAAAATAACTGTATACGGGTGGCGTGCTGGATGTAACGCCAACGTCTATCAGATAAACCATCAATAACATACCAACATAACCTACTATCAGCCAAGTGTTTTGGGTCTTTCCACGCAAGCTTAAGAAGTAGAATAAAATAAAAAAGGAGAGCACAAATTCGGCCATAGTAGCGATAGAAGCCGGATGAAGTCGGAATGAGCCGTTGGGCAGGATAAATGGTTCCATAGGAAATGTCAGGTTAACTAATTCCGATATCTAGGGCTGCATTCTATACTTATTTAAACGCAATATACTTTTAAAGTACCTTGGATTTCTTTCGCAGTCACTCGGCAAAGCCGAGTGACTACTATCCGTAGCCCTCCGGGCGGCATTCACCTAGCTACCGCCAGTTTTCAACTGAGCGTCGACCGCCCTAGTGAGTAAAAATAATCAAACTCCATCACTTTATAGGTACCCCTTACCGCTTCTCCGGCGTGAACATACTTAGGTCCCATTCCTTATACCAGTGCAATTCCATCTTCCCTTCTTCGGTAATCGTAATCGGCAGAAACACGTATTGAGAGTCGGGCCGGCCGCCGCCGTTCCAGCGGTCGCCCATGTAGAGGTAGGCATCCTTGTAGCCCGGAATTTTGAAAATGTAGCAGGGCTGGGAATTGAAGGAATTGTTGCCCGCATCGCCTACAAACGGATTGCCCTGCTTGGTGTAAGGCCCCAGGATATTCGTGGCGGTGTAGTAAGTCGCGGGATTGGGCGTCCAGCCCGAGCAGCCGCTGGTCAGG
>JBBRDE010000017.1:0-32898 GCA_038204185.1 Cytophagales bacterium | reverse complement strand
CCCTATTTCTCAGAAAATCAAATGCAAAACCTCGCGTGGCAGGGTACCCTGCGGCAGGGGGAATTGCAGCGCGTTAGGGGTACCCTGCAATCCATCCAAAAGCAATGGGTGAAAATCAAATTTGCCGGAGAAACGCTGGATAGTACGCAGATTAGCGAAGGGCAAATTTTTTTTTCGCTGACCTTTCCGGCCTTTACCGAAGGGCGTACCACTACGGAGCTATTTGTGGGGGATGCTTTCGTGGATTCGCTGCGCTTTTTTGTCCGTCCGCAGCCAATGCTTTCCTACCAGTTCGTGCTGGATAGCCCCGATTTTGAAAGCCGTACCCTGGCCGAGTGGCTTGGCCGCCGGGGCCATGCCGTAACCGTGACGACGACGGTTTCCAAAGGTATCCAGCAAAGTACGACCATCAACAAAGGGGTAGGTAAAGGTACCTTGCCCGATGTGCTCATTACCGACCCCTCGAATGCTTCCAATTCGATGGTGAAAAAAGCCCTTGCGGCCGGAAAGAGCGTGCTATTTATCGGTTTAATTCAGCCCGAAGGTACCCTTGCTACCCTAAACCGCGCCCTGGGAACGGGATTTTCGGTGAAAAGAACGACTTCTGAAACGGCGGTTCAGCTCGCCTCCAACCTGACCGCGCTACCTCACGCATTCAATGAATCATTGCCACAATTGCTGACACCCAACTACCCGGTGGCGGTTTGGAATAAGACGGGAAAAGTAGGGGTAAGTCTGCTAAATGAAACCTTTCCCCTCAAACTCAGCGGCGATAGCGTCACCTACGCGAAAGTCTGGAACACCATTCTGGCGCAGGTGCAGCCGCCCTCCGGAACTACGTTTACAGCGGATGCGCCACTATTCAAGGGGTTGCCGGGCACCCTGAGCCTCAACACCGCAGAGAAGGTACCTGCCAAATGGCAGATTGGTCAGGATACGGTACTACTCCAAACCTCCGCGCTGAATGAGCACGCGGCGTCAATTGCGTATCGATTTGGGCAGTCGGGCTGGCTTCCGGTGGGAGACTCCGTGGAGGTATTCGTAGCAGATTCTACCTCTATCCTCTTCCAGGCCCGCCAATTGACCGATTATATCAAGGCGCAGCGGGCCGCGCGATTTTCAGCAGCTAAGGCAAATTCCAAGCCCCGGCGGCAGGAGAGCGTCAATGACTGGGTGTGGCTGGCGCTGTTCGTGTTGAGTTGTACAGCTCTCTGGCTAGAACCGAAGCTATAACGCTGACAGCCAATTCCATTGCGGGTTCCAAAGGCTGTCAGCGTTGCAGAATCAGGGCATTTTCTCAAATATAAACAAATCCACAAACGTCCAGTCAGCGTCCTTTTTACTTCCCCGCCGGATGACCAGTTGGGTAGGCGACCGCCGTTCGTAGATAATCCGCACCGAAGCATCTTCTTTTTCAAACAAAGCCTCGTTCTTTTTCGCCGACTGGAAAAGATAATGATCGTGCTTGTCTTTTTCTTCCAGAGCCACCATGCCGGGCTTGTAATGCTTCACCATCGCCACCGGGCCGTTATCGGTTTGCTCGAAAACGAAAAGTTCATACATCGTAGGCTTGTTGTCTTTCATCATCCGAATGTACCCGATGATGTTATCCGCAGCCGGTGCCGACCAGCCCGCCTCAATGGGGCCGCCGTTGAAGGTACCCTGCCAGCGGCCTTCGAGGAAAGTGAGGTCATTGAGGGTACCTTTCTGGGCCTGGGTTAAAAGCGAGCCAAAGACGAGAATAAGGGCAGAAAAGATTGAAATGAGCGTTGTGTTGGCCTTCATGAGGTTCGGAATAAGGTGAATTTGGGCTGGCAAGATAGTAAAATAAATTACGGCCCGGCATTTTCAACCCTTACAAAGATTTCGTTGCCGTAGGTATCCGTTATGTTCAGTGCCCAGACAAAAAAATAATGAGAATCGGTACAATTCCGCAGGTTGTGAGGAAGAGGTTCTGACCAACTTCCAAGGGAATGAAATCGGGAAAGCATCGAGTAATAACAAAAGGTGGCGGCGAAGACTTGCTTTTTTAGGATCAAATGCCTTACCGTTGGTCTTATCGAGTAAGTATATTTAGCTTTGTAAGCCCATATTTTACGAACTTATGGTCTTAGTACTTAATACGATTAGAACCAAAGGAGCATGTGATATACATTAAACTAAAATCTATGGAAAAGTGGATTGTTTACGCCGTGATTTCGATGGTGTTTGCGGGTCTTACTTCGGTGGTCGCTAAGTTCGGCATGAAGGACATGAGCAGCGACTCGGCTCTGGTAGTGCGGACAGCGGTGGTCTTCGCTTTCGTGACAATCAACGCCTTTCTATTCAAAAATGCCTTCGCCGAGGTGCGCAAAGCCGCCCCTAGGGATTTGGTTATGCTGGCCTTTTCGGGCTTGTGCACCACCGTTTCGTGGGTATTTTACTACCGGGCCATGAAGGAAGGCCCGGTATCGTACGTGGCTTCCATTGATAAAGCCAGCATTGTGGTTACGCTGGTATTGTCTTTTCTTATCTTGCGCGAACCCGTCACCGGCAAAGTGCTACTGGGCGCGGGACTGATTTTAGTCGGGATGTTAGTGCTCGTCTGGAAGTGAGTCGTAGAGTTTGGCCTTTAGCCGGAGTAGCACTGCCCAATTTGCCGCGATCAGGCTCAGTAATTCAGATTTCCCTCAACCTCATCTCCTTACTTTGCGTTAGTTAGACGAGCGACTGGAATGCAACCTTAATACCTTCATGCGAATACTTCCCTATCTACTTGTTTTATTGGCTATTCCAACGATAGTCCCGCCCCCTGCTCTAGCTCAGACATCCACTGTCACGATATCAGGTGTGGTCAGTAACCAAAAAGCCAATGTCGTACTGCCCTACGTCACCGTGATTTTGAAAACAGTGCAGGATACGGCCTTTGTAACGGGTACCCTTACCGACGAGACCGGGCGATTTACGTTGGCTTCCATCAAGCCCGGAAACTACCGGCTTGAATTTTCGCTTGTCGGCTATACTCCTAAAAAACAGCCCTTGTTCGTGGGTAGCCTGACAAGTTTTCTGGATGTAGGTACCATCGGATTGGCCGAAGACGTGAAGATGCTCAATGAAATCGTGGTCACGGGTCGGGCGGATGAAGTCAGCGAAAAGATGGACAGGAAGACGTTTTCCGTCGAAGACAACATCAGCCAAAGCGGCGGATCAGTGCTACAAGTCATGCAGAATCTACCGGGTGTAGCCATTCAGGAGGGCAAAGTACTGCTGCGGGGCAGCGACCGGGTAGCCGTGCTGATGGACGGCAAGCAGACTGCCATCACGGGCTTTGGTAACCAAACGGGCCTGGACAATATTCCAGCCTCGGCCATCGAGAAGATCGAGATCATCAATAATCCTTCGGCCAAATACGACGCCAACGGCAACGCCGGAATTATCAACATCATTTATAAGAAAAACAAGCAGGAAGGCTTTAATGGGAAGCTGGGTTTCGCCACCGGCCTGGGGGCCTTGTGGATACGGAAGGAAAATTTGCCGGGTATCCGTCCGCAGTACCAGGCTACCCCCAAAATCAACCCCTCCCTGTCGCTCAATTACCGCAAGAATAAGGTCAATGTCTTCTTCCAGGGCGATTACCTCTATACCCAAACCCTTAATAAGAACGAGTTTGTGACCCGTACCTATGACAATGGTACCGTGATCGACCAGCAACTTAAGCGTAACCGAAATACGACCTTTATAACCACCAAAGCGGGCGTTGATTGGAATATCAGCGAGTCAGATTTGTTGACCGTGTCGGGGTTGTTTGGTAGTGAGAAAATCCTGGATCGGGGCGACCAGCCTTTTTTTACCGACAACCTGACCAACCGCTACCGCCTGTGGCAATTTCTGGAAGACGAGCTGAAGACCACCGTAGTAGCTTCGGCTGCTTACCAGCACAAATACACCCAACCCGGCCACCTGCTGAATCTGGGCTTCAACTACACTTTTCACCGGGAAGATGAGAAGTATTTCTTTACCAATATCCTCCCTAGCTTTACCGGTAAAGACTCTTTCAAATTGCTTTCGGATGAGAACGTAGCCGACCTTACGCTCGACTACGTGCGGCCGCTGCGCTATGGGCGCGTGGAGGGAGGCTTCAAACTCCGCCGCCGGGTGATCCCGACCAACATGCAGTTTTTCCCCGGCCTGAACTCTCCCATCGACTCGCTGGCCGGTGGCAAGGCTACCTACGGCGAAACGATTCCGGCGCTGTACAGTAATTATGTTTTTGAAAACCAGAAACTGGAAGCCGAGATTGGGCTGCGCGTGGAGTACTTCAAACTGCGCTATGCGGTAGATCCCAACCACCCTACCTACAAAAGCGACGGTTACAGCTACACCCAGCCTTTCCCCAATGTGCGGTTGGCTTACAAATTCAATGATCGCTATAAGCTGTCGCTCTTTTACAACCGTCGCGTCGACCGGCCCAACGAGGTGGACATCCGCATTTTTCCTAAGTACGACGATGCCGAGATCATCAAGGTAGGCAACCCGGCCCTGGGTGCTCAGTTCACCAATACGTTTGAGTTGGGCTTCAAGGCGGGCCTGAACAAGGGGTACCTTTACTCGGCGCTCTACCACCGTCAGGCCGACGGCACCATCACGCGCATTTCGAGTACCGTTCCGGGCGATGTATCCCCGCGTAACACCCTGATTTACGCTATTTTTCAGAACGCAGGTCGGAGCTACAATACAGGCGTAGAAGTGGTACTGACGCAGGAAGTCAGCAAAGCACTGTCTTTCAACCTGAACCTCAACGGCTATCATAACCAGATCGACGCCTTTACGGTACAGAATCAATATCCCGTTCCTAACACCTTTTCAGCGGCCAAACAGGAAATTTTTTCGGGCAACGTGAAGTTGAACACCATTCTACGTTTCGCCGGAAATATGGATGCCCAGCTTACGGCGATCTACCTGGCCCCCGACCTTATTCCGCAGGGGCGCATTGATAGCCGTTTTTCGCTGGATGCCGGGGTAAAAAAGACGTTTGGCAACGGACGCCATGAGCTTTTTGCGAATGCCACCGACCTGCTGAATACGATGGTAATCCGCAAGACAATAGATGGCCAGGGATTCCGCTACACCAGTGCTGACTTTTACGAAACCCAAGTTGTGCGCGTAGGCTATACCCGCAAATTCTGAGGGCTACTTACAGCAGGGTCGAATGAAATGGCTCGCCCTTTATCCTTTTTTCCGTACGGGTGTACTACTCAGCACCGCCGTTCCGCCAGATTGGAAGTAATCACACATGGCTTGTAAGACGCAATCCCTGCATTTTGGATCATACCAGGTGCAAACCCGCTGCCCGTGCCAATAGAAATGCTTGTGGAAGTTGAAAAGTACCATAGCGTTTTGAGGCAGATAGCTTAGCAGTAGATCGTGGGCTTTATTGGCGCTTACTTTCGGACCGATCAGCCCCACGCGCTGCGTGACCCGGTGCACATGCGTATCGATAGGCAGCAGCGGTTTTTTGAAATTAAAAAGGAGGAGAAGTGTTGCCGTTTTGGGTCCTACCCCCGGCAGGGCCGTCAGCCAGCGTAGGGCGGTTTCAGCTGACAAATCGTGCAAAAAATCAATGTTGGCTTCTCCTCTTTCCTCAAATAGAAGCGCAAGTACCTGTTGAATGTAGGGAGCTTTTACCTCCGGGTAGGTAGCCGTGCGGATGGCAGCGATGAGGTCGGCTAGAGGAGCATCGCGGACGTCCTCCCAGGTTGGAAAGCGCTGTTGCATGGTGCGATAGGCGACGACTTCGTTGGCGTGGGTGGTACGGTGCGACAGGATGGTAGTGATCAGCTCGTGCATGGGGTCGGCCCGGCCATAGATTTCCTGTATGCCGTAGTGGTCGTTCAGACGCTCGTGCGCCAGAATGGTTTTTGCAGCTAGGTCGGGTGTGGGCTTCATGTGTATAATAGCTGTAATGGGTGCGGTTTAATAAGCTATTGAAACCCCATCCAGGAAAAAATGTTGCTGCACTCTACTCAAAACAAAGAAAGAGCCGGAAGGAATCGCTTCCCGCCGGCTCTTTGCCCTAAATAAAAAGATAACGCTACACCGTCTCGACTTCTAACACTTCCGGCTCGGGTGTGGTGTTCTTCTTGCGGAACCATTTTTCCCGCACACGCTCGTTGACGTAATACATACAAGGTACCATCACCAGCGTGAGAACAGTCGAGAAGATCAGACCGAAGATGATCGTCCAGGCCAGGATGTTCCAGAACACTGCGCTATCGCCGCCGATAAGAATGTTCGGGTCGAAATCGCGGAACAGGCTCACAAAGTCGACCGTCAGGCCGAAAGCCAGCGGAATCAGACCCAGCACAGCCGCTGAGGCCGTCAGGAGCACGGGGTTCAGACGGATAGCCCCACCTTCGATGATGGCTTCACGCAAAGGGTAGCCACGTTCCCGAAGCTCGTCGATGAACTCGATCAGCAGGATACCGTTTTTCACCACAATACCGGCCAAAGCGATAATCCCTACCCCCGACATAATGACGGAGAACGTCTTGTCGAATAGCATGAACCCGAGCAGTACCCCGATAAGCGACAGAACGATGGTGAAGAAAATGATAAAGGGTTTCACGACCGAGTTGAATTGTGTGGCCAGGATGAGGTAAATGAGCAGAATGGCCGCCCCGAACGCCCCGATCAGGAACGTCATAGACTCTTGTTGGTCTTCCTGCTCGCCGCCCATTTTCACGGCATAGCCATTAGGTACCTCCAAATTGTCCACCAGTTGTTGAATTTGACCGACTATTTCATTGGCGTTATAGCCGGGCAGTACATCCGAACTCAGCGTCACGATGCGTTGCTGATCTTTCCGGTTGATTTGACTGAACGTGGTAGAGTAGCTAATGTCAGCCACTGACGAGATAGGTACCTGCCGCAGGGCACCGCCACTGTTCATGTCGCGATAGACGACATTCATACTCAACAGGCGACTGATCTGATCGCGATCCTCTTTCTGAAGACGTACCATGATCGGATATTCATCTTCGGCATCCCGGAATTTGGACACCTCGGTACCGAACAGCGCCGTACGTACCGAGAGGGCGATTTGCTGCGAGCTAATACCTTCCCGCTGTGCTTTCTCCCGATCGATGTCGATCGTGATTTCAGGCTTGTTGGTCACCAGGTCGGTACGAAGCTGGTCGATGCCCTGAATGCCCGACTGCTGTACTTTCTGCAGCACTTCCTTCTCCAGCCTTTGGAGTTCAGCAAAGTCATCACCTGTTATTTCTATCGAGATGGGCTTGCCCGTTGGGGGGCCGGTACGCTCGCGCTCTACCGATATTTCAGCCCCCGGAATATTGACCAGTGCATCACGTACTTTGGTGAGTATTTCTTCGGTCGATCGCCCGTTGCGTTCCTCGTTTTTCACGAATGCCACCGTCACTTTCGACTTCTGTGGAGTAGCTGCGCGGTCAGGATTAGTAGGGTCGCCGGCATTTTTACCTACATTGGATATCACAGAGTTGACCATGCTCATGGCATTTTCGTTTTTCAACACCGTAAACACTTTCTTCTCAATAATCTTCGTCACGGAGTCCGTCACGCGGGCATCCGTACCCACAGGTAGCTTATTGTATACGTATACGTAATCAGGATCGCCACTAGGGAAGAAAATCACCTTGGGCTGCACGATTCCCGTGATAACAAACGTGACGACTAGTAGTACCAGCATCGCGGCAATGGCGCCCACGGGACGATAGCCTTTGATGAGCCAGCTGATTAGCTTGCGGTAGTTGTCGCGCAGGGCGGGCAGGAAACGATCCTGGAACGGCACCAGAATTTTGGGCGTCAGGATGTAGTAATTGAAAACGTACAGCCCCAGAATTAACACCAGGAAGTTGCCGATGCCCCGGTCGATGAAGTAGCCGATCAAAGCCGCCGCACCAATAATAATGACGGGGCGTCGAATGGCCTTGAACGTTTTCACTTCGTGCGCTTCCTTCGTGTCATCGTGCCGTTTCATAAACGACACCGCAAAGACGGGATTCATGACGTAAGCCACAAACAGCGACGACATGAGCGTAAGAATCAGCGTCAGGGGCAGGAATTTCATGAATTCGCCCACGATACCCGGCCAGAATAACAGCGGAAAGAAAGGCGCAATGGTGGTGAGTGTACCGGACAGTACCGGTACGAACACCTCGCCCGCCGCCGCCTTCACGGCTTGCTTGATGGTCCAGTCCTTATGTTGGTTAAAGAGCCGGTGCGTATTTTCGATTACCACGATGGCATCGTCCACGACCAGACCAATTCCTAAAAGGAAGGCAAAGAGCACAATGGTATTGAGCGTAAAAGCCGTACCTACGATGGGCCCGATGATGGGCATCAGGACGAAGGCGACCAAAGCTGAAAGCGGCACGGAAAGTCCGACAAAGATGGCGTCACCTACCCCCATGAAGAACATCAGGATCAGTACCACGAAAATGAAGCCCAAAATGACGGTATTAATCAGGTCGTGCAATTCGGCGCGGGTACGCTCCGACTGGTCGGCGGTGATCTCGATGTCGAGCCCCTGCGGGAAGCGGGTCTCTTTATAATACGCAATGGTTTCTTCGATCTTATCGGCAGCCTCTACCAGGTTGGACCCGGCGCGTTTGATGACGTTCAGGGTAATGACGGGTTTATTGTCGAGCCGGGCAAAGTCCTGTTGCTCTTCAAAACTGTCCCGTACATCGGCGACGTCGCCCAGGCGCAGTACGGCACCCGTGCTGGTACGGATACGCAGGTCGGCTATCTGGCTCACTTCCGAGAACTCGCCTTGTACCCGGAGCGTGCGGCGCACGCCATCCACGGGTAGGTCGCCACCCGATACGTTGACGTTTTCGCCCTGCACGGCACTCTGAATATCATAGAATGTCAAGCCGGAAGCCTGCATGCGGGGTAGGTCTACGTTGATCTGAATCTCGCGGTTCAGCGCTCCCACAATGTCTACCCGGCTAATTTCGGTCATGGCTTCAATAGCATCCTGCAAATCCTCCGCGTACTGCTTCAACTGCTTTAGGGAGTAATTGCCCGCAATGTTGATGTTCATGATCGGAAACTCCGAGAAGTTCACATCCTGCGCCGTGGGGCCAGAGTCCAGCTTTTGGGGTAGGTCACGCTTCGCCTTGTCGAGGGCGTCGCGCACCCGCTGCAAAGCGTCGGATACGTCCACATCGGGGTTAAATTCTACCAAGATTACCGAGACATCCTGCAACGCATTGGATTTGATGCGTTTGACACCCGAAATGGATTTTAACTGCTTCTCGATCGGCTTGTTCAGCGTGTTTTCCACATCCGCCGGGGCCGTACCAAAATACACGGTGTTGATGTACACCTGCGGGATCTTGATGTCAGGAAACTGCTCCTTGGGCAGCGTCGTGTACACTAAAAATCCGGCCAGCGTTATAATGAAGGTAAAGATGTAGATCGTCGTCTGATTCTCCACGCACCAGTTGGTGAAGCTCAGCGTTTTATGATCATCTAGCTTATGGTCTTCGGCTTGTTTCATGGGATTCTAATTTTGAAATTTAAAAGATAACAGCCTGCCCGTCAGCCACATCCTGGTAACCCTGAGTGATGAGTTGATCACCCGCCTTTAAGCCATCCAGGATTTCAATCTGGCCGTTGTAGCTGAGGCCCGTTTTCACAGTGCGGGACTTCGCTACCTTTTTACCGCCTTCATTCTGAGCAACATACACGATCGTACCGTTTTCTGTATTTTGTATCAGATTTTGGTCGATCACGACGGCATCTTTCCTTGTAGCGTCGTTGATCTGTACCTGCGCCAGCATATTGGGCTTGATCGAGCTAGTCGATGGCAGGTTGGCTTCGATGCGGAACGTGCGGCTGAGCGGATCGACCGTAGTACTTACGAAGGTGATTCGGGCCTTATATTCCTGGTTGAGGTCAGGAAATTTCACGATGACCTCGTCGCCTTTTTTGACGGTAGCCACGTAGCTATCAGAAACCTTCGCCATTACCTTCAGGTTGCTCAGGTTCACAACCCGCGCAATGGGCGAGCCGGGTGCCGCCATTTCACCCACCTTAGCAATCACCTGATCCACTACGCCACTGATGGGGGCAGAAATGTTGGATTGTCCGAGTTGCGTGTTCAGCGTAGCTATTTTCTTTTCCAGGGCTTCCTTGTTGTTCTTGGCCTGCAAATACTGGATTTCGGTACCAATCTTCTGTTCCCAGAGGCGAGCCTGTTTTTCATACACAATACTAGCCAGCGACAGTTGGTTCTTCACTTCGGCAATGGATTCCTGCATGATGCTATTGTCCACCCTGGCCAATGTGGCCCCTTGCCGTACATTATCACCTTCCTTGATGTACACGGCCGTCAGTACCCCACCCGACTTAGGGCTAACCATCACGCTGTTTTTAGCGTCTACGCTACCCTGCACTTCCACATAGTGCTTGAAATTTTCGCTCACAACGGGCGATACGGTTACGGCCTTGGCGCGGTCTTCACGCTTAGCTGTTGTGTCAAGTTGAGCCACCTCGGTCTCAAGAGCTTTGATCTTTTTGTCAAGTTCGCTCTGCTCACCTTTGAGTTTGGCCAGTTCTTCCTGTTTTCCGGCCAGGCCTTCGTTCTTTTCACCACCACAGGCTGCCAGAAAGAGAGTCAGGATGGCTACGATGACTATGCTATTGGTTTTCATTCTTAATTAATATTAGATTATGACTATGGTACTATGAACTTTTAATTCGCTTCAAATTGGCGTTTTGATTTTTGAATAAGCAGATCAGCGTCTGATATTCAGAATCCTGAATCCAGTTTTTTATTCACCTTCATACAGTTCGCCCCTCGATTTGGAAAGATCCACCTTAGCGATCAGTACATCGTACAAAGCCGCGAAATAGTTGGTCTGAGCTTCTTTTAGTGATGACTCGGCATTGATAACCTCAATGTTGGAGCCTACACCTTCCTGATACTTGATTTTAGAGACCCGCACCACTTCCTCGGCCAAATCCACGTTGCGCTGTTGAGTAGCAAGGGTTTCGAGGGAGTTGGTCAATGTAATGTTAGCCTGCTGCATCTGAAGATCAATGGACTGCGAAAGCAACTCCCGGCTTTGGTTTAGCTTGTCAAGCGTAATCTGCGCCTGCTGCAATTGGAATTTCTTAGTCAGGCCATCGAAAATCGGGATCTGGATATTCAAGCCAATGGCGGAATTGTTGAACCATTTTTTGCTGAACACATCACCGAAATCATTTCTCCCCGTATTGTATCCGTAGGAAGCAAAGGCCGATACGGTGGGCAGATAACCGGAGCGGATTCTTTTTATATCGAGTTTGGCCAGTTCACCCTGCGTATTCAAAACTGAGTATTCGACGCGTTTGCTGTAATCTACTTCGTTACTGCTGGGAGCAGGCAAATTGTTAGTGTCGCTTTCATTCACGATGTCTGTTAGGACAATTTGGTCAGTGAGCGGCATTCCCATCTGGAATTTGAGCAGCATGTAGCTTAGTTCAATGAGATTTTGTACTTTCTGCCGCTCCGTTTTAAGATTGTTCAGCTGCACTTCCAGGCGATCCACGTCGATTTTTTCCACAAAACCAGCTTCGAAGGTAGCTCTCGTATCGCGCATGAGCGTATCAAGCCGCTCGATGTTTAAATCCAGCACTTTGGCCCGTTCCACGGCCACCTGCGCCGAGTAATAGGCTTTGGTGACGGCTTCGGCAATATTCACCTTCGACTGAGTGACATTTTTCTGCGCCAGTTCACGATAGGTGGCCGCTGCCTGAAGACCTACAAGATAAGAACCGCTGAAAATCAGTTGGTTCACGGATGCTCCCAAATTGCCCGCGTATTTAACCCCAAATTGAACCGCAATGGGAGGATCGTCTGGCTTGCTTCCCGGAAAGAACGCAGCGGGCAGAAACGCGCGCTGAATAATCAGGTTATCTGTTAAGCCGAAGTTAGCGCTCACCTGCGGCAAACCCGCCGCCCTGATTTCTCCAATTCGTGCCTCAGCCGACTTGGCGTCGAGCTGGGTATTCTTGATATTGATATTATTCTTGATTGCATACTCCACAGCCGCTTGCAGCGTGTAGGGGGTCTGGGCGGGGGTGGGCAAGCTGCCCAGCAGCCCGGCCAGGGTTAGCAGTGCACTTATTCTTAAAAGGGATATTCGTTTCATGGCTGGTTTGATTCAGTTACTGATTTATCTACGTACGTATTATATAAGGTAAATCCTTTGTCGGTAAGAATGCCCCGCAGGAAATGGTGGATGAGCTGAACATGGACATCGATTATGCTGAACTTCTGGGGCGCGAAAATCGTGGGATCGAAGGCCATTTCAATCTGTTCCACCCGCATGCGGGCAAGCACATCCACGTTAATAGTATTCCGGTAAAATCCCATCGCAATGCCACGCTGCAGGTTACCCCTGATTCCCTGAATGATGTGTTCGTGTTTATGTTTCTGAAATATGTTCCACGCTCGGGGATGGTACTTCTTCAAATCATGCAGCAGCACGGGACTTATTGTCCCAAAGCTAGCCTGGATATAGTCCGAAGTTCGTAGCACTTCTTCAATCGGATCACTGGCTTCCGCTTCAAGGCGATCAATATCGACCTTCTCGCAAGCCAGTTCCTGTTCCACCACTTCTTTTACAATAGCATCCTTGTCACTGAAATGCTGATAAATGGTCTTCTTGGATATTCCCAGTTCCTTGGCAATGTCGTCCATTGTGATGCTCTTGACTCCATAGCGCCAAAACAAATCCACAGCTGTTTTTAATATTCTTTCTCTCACAGGCACAAAGTTGCAATTTTCTAAGGGAAAGAACTAAGGAAACTATTGAAAGGTTCTAAGTTTCTTTGCCTTTTTACAATTTTTGGAAATCCTGCTTATATTTATTTTGACCTAATTTTATTCAATCTTTTTTTAATCAATCGGTTAAGTACATATCTAATTTATACCAGGGATCTATTATTTCTTATCAAAGGCATAGAAAAGGCACTATTTAAAGAAAACCTCTTAAAAATTAAATTGTATTATACAGTAAAATACTTTTACGTAACCAAGGCTATTTTATGGTGTTTTATGAACCGGTTATACATAGTGTCAGGTATCCTGGCCAAGTTAATAGTTCTAAAAGTAGGAACGGTCGGAGGTTAAGTACAATAGAAATGGTACGAACGAAAGTATTGACAGTACGAACTCGAAGAAAATCGGGATGAAATTGGAGCGTCCGGAATGTTTTGGGGTGGAATAATGTTTGGAAAAAGCGTGTATTTTGGGCAATTTTGCCTTTCTATACCGTTATTTTTACCTAGTCGTTTTACCACACAAGAACCAATTCGTACCAATGAAAAGCTACATTGACCTGATTCAACAGACGTTTGAGTTCCCAACCATGGAATTCCACGCGAACGAGGATAATGAGTTGCTGTTCAATAATGTGCCTCTGATGGACATCATCAAAGAGCATGGTACTCCCTTGAAAATCAATTACCTGCCTAAGATTGGTGAACATATCGAGAACGCCCGGATGTTTTTCCGTAATGCCTTCAAGCGTTTCAACTACAAAGGCAACTATACCTACTGCTATTGCACCAAGTCGTCGCATTTCAGCTTCATTCTTGAAGAAGCTTTGAAGCATAATATTCATATTGAAACTTCGTCTTCGTTCGACGTACCCATTATTCGGGAACTCTACCGCCGGGGAAAGATCAGCAAGTCTACCTATATTCTGGCCAATGGATTCAAGCGTCCGCTCTACACGCAGTACCTGAGCGAACTGATCAATGAGGGCTTCAATGCGATTCCGATTCTGGACAATCTGAAGGAAATCGAGGCATACGAAAAGTCCACCACGGCCGAGTCGGTCAGTTTTGGCATCCGTATCGCCACCGATGAAGAACCTAACTTTGCCTTCTATACGTCGCGATTAGGCATCCGTTATAACGATGTGAATCAACTTTACAAGGAGAAGATTGAGTCGAACCCCCGCTTCAAACTCAAAATGCTGCACTTCTTCATCAATTCAGGGATAAAGGATAGTGCCTATTACTGGAGCGAGCTCACGCGGTTCATGTTCAAGTACTGCGAAATGCAGAAAATGTGCCCTGACCTCGACTCGATTGATATCGGCGGTGGGCTGCCCATTCAGACTTCGCTGCAGGCAGGTTTCGACTATCAGCAGATGATCGATGAAATTATTGAGAACATTCAGTGGATTTGTAATAAGAACAATGTACCCGTACCGCACATATTTACCGAGTTTGGTAGCTATACGGTAGGGGAGAGCGGGGCTGTCATCTACAAAGTAATTGATAAAAAGCTCCAGAACGATAAGGAGCTTTGGTACATGATTGATGGCTCGTTTATTACGCAACTGCCTGATTCCTGGGGTATGAACCAGAAGTACATTATGCTGCCGATTAATAATTGGGACAGGCCCTATCAGAAGGTAAATCTGGGAGGACTGACCTGCGATTCACAGGATTTCTACAACAGCGAAATGCACAGCTCGGACTTGTACATGCCCATTATTGGTGACGAGGAAACCCAGTACATTGGCTTTTTCCATACGGGGGCCTACCAGGAATCCCTGGGCGGCTATGGGGGTATTCAGCATTGCCTGATTCCCGCCCCCAAGCATGTGCTGGTAGATCGTAATGCAGAAGGACGCATTACCACAAAAGTATTTGCCGACGAGCAGGATAGCGAGAGTATGTTGCGCATTCTGGGCTTCCGGGACGAATCGTATGTACAATCGGAAAAACCTGATGAAACCGAGGAAATAGTTTCGGGTACTGATAAGGCTAATCCCGATAGTGCCGTATCGAAGTCTATCTCGCCCGGCAGCCCAAAGTCGTATCCAGGACAAGAAGTTGCTGAATTGGCGGAAGCAAAAAATTAAGTCTTTGGATACTGAATATTAGTCGTTTGACGTTCGAGTATTGACCCAGGTACCACCTTTTTTATATTGACCATTTATCTTCGGGTATGGCGGTACTGGTTATTAAATTGACTATTTTAACTAAAAAAATTTATAAAATGAAAAAAATATTCGCTTTTGCCGTCATCGGAGGTATGTTATTCGCCACAGCGTGTACCCGCAAGCAATGTCCTGCCTACGGCTCGGTTCAGCCCGTCGAGCACCCTGCTACCCACCGCGCTTAATTGAACTGCTATTTTAAAAAAAAGGTACTTTCTTTCTTTTTTAGTGCTCCATTAGCTGGTGGTAAAGCCGGTCCTGTCTATGGTAATTGATTTATTCTTTGGGTTCATTGAGTCTTAAAGAGTTCGTTTCATCCTTTCCTCCTTAAAACAGTGTAAGCTGATACAGTACAGAATTTTCAGGACTTGCTTTGGATGATTCCTGCTGCTTCCAGCAAATCCTTGGCCTGAAAATCGCCCAAATCTCCCTCGGTTTCTCTTGCTCCGATAAAAATCGTCCGTACCCCCGCTTTCCGCCCCGCCTGGACATCCGAAAGCCGATCTCCAATCATCCAGGATTGAGCCGAGTCGATGTTGTGTTTAGCCATCGCTTTCTCGATCATCAGCGAATCGGGTTTTCGGCGTAGCGAGCGTGACGAATGATTGGGGTGATGGGGCGAAAAGTAGAGGTCATCCAAGCTTACACCGCTCATCTCCTGAATCAAGCGATGTACTTCTTTCACCTCGGCCGGACCGTACAGTTTTTGGGCAATGCCCGCCTGATTGGTAATCACAATCAGTAGGTACCCCGCTTCTTTCAACCTCCGCAGGGCCTCGGCTGTACCTTCAATCAAAAAGACATCCTCAGCGCGAAAGGTGTAATATTCTTCATCGGAATTCAGGACGCCATCGCGGTCGAGGAAAACACATTTTTTTTTCACCCTTGATTATTTAGTTGCACTCGGTTCCGGCCCAACTGCACCCGTCCTACTTTTTCCAATTGTTTGAGCAATCGGGAAACGACCTCCCGCGAAGTACCTAATTCAATGGCAATTTCCTCGTGGGTAGTTTCAACAGACGGTGAAGCGCTCAATTCCGACTTGCGTTGCAGATACTGCCACAAACGCTCATCCATTTTCTGGAATGCCACGCTATCGATCGTTTTCAGCAGGTCGTCGAACCGGCGCTGGTAGGTTTCGAACACAAAGGCACGCCAGGTAGGGTACTTTACAATCCACTCTTCCACGCTTACGACGGGCAACAACACCATGTCGGTATCGGCTTCGGCCACGGCGTGTATTTCACTACGGCGAGCATTGAGGCAGCAGGTCAGCGACATGGCGCACGACTCGCCGCTTCCCAGGTAGTACATCAGAATTTCCCGCCCGTCGTCCTCGGTTCGCAAAATTTTGATATTACCTTTCAGGATTATGGGGATAGACCGAATGTAGGTACCCGGCGACATGAGCGTCTCGCCTTCCGCAATTCGGGAAAAATGGCCCTTCTCGGCTAGCTCATTGAGTAGCCCGGATTCAAATTTTCCCCCAAACTGTTCACTGTAAAAATCGATGGACTGACGCATAATTATTTTCTAAATCCCATGCAATTTACCCAAATCAAGGAAACTTGTCTCTACGTGAGCGATCTCGAACGCACCCGCACTTTCTACGCCGACCAATTGGGCCTGGAAATCATTTCATTAGTCGAAGGTAGTCACGTCTTTTTCCGGGCGGGCAGTTCGGTGCTGCTGTGTTTTCTGCCCGAGGTCTCGCGGGTCAAGCAGTCGCCGCCCCCGCATTATGGATCGGGCAAATTGCACCTGGCTTTCGAAGCTCCCGTTGGGCAGTACGATCACCTTTTGCAGGAGATTCAGGACCAGGGCATCGAGATCTATCACTACGAAACCTGGGCGCGGGGCACTCGGTCGTTTTACTTCGATGACCCCGACGGCCACGTGCTGGAAATCCTGGAACCGGGTGTATGGGATTAGATCTGCGAAAATTCCTTTACGGCCTCAATGAAGCAGCGAACATTATCGGGCGGTGTATCGGGATAAACGCCATGGCCGAGGTTAGCAATATACCGTTGGGTACCGAAAGCGTCAACCATTTTCCTTACCTCCGCACGGATCTGATCAAAGGTACCATACAACGCGCAGGGATCGAGATTGCCCTGCAGAGTTTTGTTGGGTATCAATTCCCGCGATTCCTGAACATCCATATTCCAGTCCAGTCCTACGACTGAGCAATCCAACTGTCCAAGTTCCTGCCGGGCAAAGTACGCGCCTTTGGCAAAAACGGTAACGGGTACCTCGTCGATGGCGTCACAAATCTGTTTAATGTAAGGCAAAGAAAACACCTGGTACTGCTCGGGCGAAAGGATTCCCGCCCAGGAATCGAAGACCTGCACCAGATCCGCGCCGGCCACTGCCTGCGCTTTGAGGTAGGCGATGGTACTATCCGTGATTTTTTGCAGTAAGGTATGGGAGAATTCGGGATCGGTGTACAGGAGTTTCTTCGCTACCGAGAACGTTTTGGAACCATGCCCTTCCGTCATGTAGCAGAAAATCGTGAAGGGTGCGCCCGCAAAACCGATGAGGGGTACCCTGCCGTTCAGTTCGCGCTTCACGATTTTCAAAGCATCCAGCACGTACCCCAAATCCGCCTCCGGATCGGCCACGCGCAGGGTTTCCAAATCGTTCAGCGTACGCACGGTGCGCGGAAAAATCGGCCCACGCTTCTCAATCATTTCGTAGGGTAGCCCCATGCCTTCGGGAACCACCAGAATGTCGGAAAAGATGATCGCCGCATCCACACCCAGAATATCCACGGGCTGAATCGTGACTTCGGCGGCCAGTTCGGGGGTGGTAGCCAGCTTGATAAAACTCCCGGCCTGCTCGCGCACGGCGCGGTACTCGGGCAAAATCCGTCCGGCTTGCCGCATCGCCCATACGGGCGTCCGCTCCACTTGCTCGCCCCGCGCGGCGCGGAGCAAAAGATCATTCTGTAATTTCATGGGGGCAAAGGTAGGGAACGGAAGCTTATCAGACTTTCAATTTTAAAGGTTAACGCCCCAAAACCTTGTAATCTGAAAGTTTTATACCAATTTTGAGCGAGATGGTATTTAAACTCAACAAAGCTGGGCGATGTGCTGACAATATTAAGGAATGATAAAAAAGCAGGCCGGATTCTCACGAATTCATCTGACAGTAAGTGATCTGGACCTGTATAGTCTGAGATTACATCGCCTTGTTTTCAAAAATGAATAATCCATTGTTTTACAGAAGAAAAATAATCCTAGCAATTTTAGATGTTTTTGAGGGTCAGCTAGAAAAAATTCAACTTCAAAAACTTCTTTTCCTGTTCTCGCAAGCACAAGCGAGTCCCAGTTATGAATTTGTCCCCTTCAGTTTTGGCTGTTTCTCTTTTCAGGCAAATACTGATTTAAAGACAATGGAAAAGTATGGCTTGGTTAGCGGTGACCAGAATGGATGGAATAAAATTACGCCTGAAGATTTTGTCACTACTTTAAAAAAGTGTGATTTAAGAATTTTAAGGTCTCTGAAAATCGTCTACGGACCCATGTCCACTGACGAATTGATTTCTCTCACATATAAAAAGTACCCCTACTACGCCATTAATAGCCAAATAGCTGAAAAAAAATTGAATGAAGTTGAATTTGAAAGAGTCCGTTCTCAACGGTCCAGCAATACGAAGAAGTGCTTATATACCATTGGGTATGAAGGTATTAGCTTAGAAAATTACTTAAATAAACTGTTACGAGAAAACGTAAAAGTTTTATGTGATGTGCGTAAAAACTCGTTCAGTATGAAGTTTGGATTTAGCAAAGCTCAGCTAAAAGGGGCTTGTGAAGGTGTGGGAATCAAGTTTTTCCATTTACCAGAAGTTGGCATCGACAGTAGCCAAAGAAAAGAATTGAATAGCCAAGCGGATTATGACCTTCTGTTTGAATCATATCAACGAACAACGCTGCAATACACGACCGAAACCCAAAAATTCATTCTTAATCTATTACGGGAAAACCATCGTGTAGCCTTGACCTGTTTTGAAGCAAAAAGTTGCCAGTGCCATCGTAGCCATTTGGCAAACGCTATTGCTAAGTTGCCTGAATTTCAGTACTCATTAATCCACATATAGGAATTTAGCCATAGAATACCTGTGCGATGACAAGAAAAAAAGTATTGCTCACGGTCACTACTTATCCGCTTCCCTCCCGTAGTTATGATGAATTGGTCTGTACAGCGGGTGTTTTGGAAGATGGATCCTGGATCCGAATTTATCCTGTTCCCCTCAGCTTTTTAAGCGGCTTGAAAAAAGCCGGGGTAATTCAAAGCACAAAATACACTTGGATAGAACTGGATTTAGTGCGCCGGACGGATGATTTCAGACCAGAAACATATTCTCCAGCCGATTATGGTTTTAAAGACTTAATGATTGGCGAACGGCTAGATACCCAACAAAATTGGCAAAAGCGCAAAGATTTTTGCCTAAAAAATACATATACAAACCTCACCCAATTAATTGAGCATTCAAAAGACCCTCTAAACATTTCATTGGCCGCCTTCAAACCCACTAGGATCACCAAATTTGAGATCAAGGAAGACACCAGCGACTGGAAAGAAGTATGGTCTCAACTTCAAAATCAGCTTACACTTTTCAATGAGGGGAGTGAACCAAGAAAAGCTTTTCCGAAAGTTCCATACAAATTCTATTATACTTTTGAGGACGAAGCGGGTAGGAGCGCCCGTCTCATGATAGAAGATTGGGAAATTGGCCAACTCTATTGGAACTGCCTGAAAGATAGTAAGGGTGATGCGGGCATAGCGGTCGAAAAGGTCAAGGAAAAATACGATTCCCTGTTCAGAAACGAGAGAGACATTTATTTTTTTCTGGGTACTACTAAACAATGGCATCGCCGACGCGCTACCAATCCCTTTGTAATTATTGGTGTTTTCTATCCAAAAAAAGAAACTCAATTATCACTTTTCTAAATTTGCGAACATCTGCTTATAAACTGCCAGAAATCGCAGCGAACGTTAGAGGTGCCGTATTTAGTTTCCGTGAAGTTGGAAGATTGACCTATCTAGAAAACGCCAACCAGTCGGCATGTATAATGCTGACTGGTTGGCGTTTTCTGACTTTCTCCTCTAAAACTTCAAATTCAACCCCACCAGAAAATTCCTTCCTGCCTGTGGGTAATAAAAATTCTCTTGTACCCGTCCGCCCGCGATGTACCCGTAAGTGTAGCCATTGGAGGAATACGTTTCATTCAGGATATTGTTGAAAAGCGCGGTAACGCTGATTTGCCTGGCCCACTTCGGCGTGAGCGTCCAGATGAACCGAATATCGTTGGTCAGGTAGGCTTCGAGAATCCTGTCTTCGCTGGACGTGTTGTCGAGGTACTGCTTTCCGACATACTTGGTCAGTAGGGTGAATTCCACGTTTTTAACGGGAGAGTAGGAGAGCTGACTACCCACGATCACACTGGGAGAAAACGAAATGTCCGACTTGCCGTGTTCAATTTCCTGGTAGCCGCCATTGTCGTAATCCACCACGTACTCTGTAAAGTTAGCGATCTTGTTTTGGCTGAATGTGGCGTTCGCGTTCCATTTCCAGCTTCGGTTTAGCGCAATACCGCCTTCCAGTTCCACCCCCATGCGGTAGCTCTTGGGTACGTTGACCCGGATGGAATTCCCTACGTCGTTGACTTGTCCGGTCAGCACCAGTTGGTTTTTGTAATCCATGAAATAGTAATTGGCCGAAAACGCCAGTCGGGTACCCTGCGTCCGGAAGCCCGCTTCCAGGTCGCGCAGCGTTTCGGGCGAAGGCTGAATCTGGCGGGTGGCTTCCGTAAAGTCGTCGCGGTTGGGTTCTCGGTTTCCAATGCTGTACGAAGTATAGGCCGTGCTACGCTCTGAAAGCTGGTAGTTGAGTCCGGCTTTGGGATTGAAGAACGTGTACGATTGTTCGACATCTTGCTGACGCCCCTGATTGTCGTCCCCCAAAATAGTGTAGCCTACCTGACGTACCTGCGCGTCGGCAAAGGCATTCAGTTTTTCGGTGAATTGGTAATATACCTTGCCGTACAAGTTGAAGTCGGTTTTCCGGCCCTCGTTGTAATAATATCGCTGCCCGATCTCGCTGTTTCCGGCATAGCGTGACCAAATCAATTCGCCGTAGTGATCGCCGTCATACTTGTTTAGCCCGCCGCCAAAGTTGGCCGTGATTTTCTTGAAACTATTGTAATCCAGCGAGAAGGTAGTCCCATAGAAGTAGTTGTCCAGCCAGCGGCGACGTACCACATCACTCCGCCGGATGGTATCCTTGCCCACCACGACATTGGCGATCTTGTATTTACTTAGCTTTTCGCCAGCTTTGTATTCTTCAAAGTACCCTAGCCCACGCACCACAAATCCATTCAGATTGAGCGTCAGGTTTTTGTTCAGGGTATGCGACGATACGAGCTGGTAATGATCCTGCTTGTAGTTGTCCACCTGGTTAGGGTAGGTGTAGTAGTTGTAGGTACGGCTGTCGGAATTCAGCAAATTTTGGGCCTCGCTCTCGCTGAGACCGTTGCGGTCGATGTAGGCCAGCATCCCCTCGCGGTCACCTTTCACCCGTGACTCAGGGGTACCATACCACGACTGGTAGGTCACCTCTTTGCCCGAAAATACATTGAGGCGCACGAAGCTTTTCTTGCCAAAGTACCCCCCCGACAGATAGAAAGAGCGCAAATCGCTGCTAGCGCGATCCACGAAGCCATCAGATTTTACCTGCGACAAACGCGCGTCCACCGTAAATTTATCGTTCAGCAGGCCCGTACCTACCTTCACAGTATGCTTGCGGGTGTTGAACGAGCCGAAGGAATTGAGCAATTCGGCGTAGGCCTCACGCCGGAATTCGTTGGTGCTTACGTTCACTGTCGCACCGAAAGCACCGGCACCGTTGGTGGAGGTACCTACCCCGCGCTGGATCTGAATACTGCTGACGGAGGAGGCAAAATCCGGCATATTGACCCAGTAAACACCCTGACTCTCGGAGTCGTTGTAGGGAATACCGTTGACAGTGACGTTGATGCGTGTGGCGTCGGTACCCCGGATGCGGATACCCGTGTAGCCCACGCCGCCGCCTGCGTCGCTGGTGCTGACCAGCGAAGGCGTGAAATTGAGCAGCACCGGAATATCCTGGCCGAGATTTTGTTTTTCGATGGCCTCCGCGCTCACGTTGGAGTAGGCCATGCCATTCCGGTCGCTGACTCGCGTCGCGCTTACGATTACCTCATCGGCATTGAACACCGAGCGTTTTAGAGGAATAGCGGTGTTTTGAGAGAAATTCTGCGTTGAAATTCGTACGGTTTCGAATCCCACGAAGGAAATATCGAGGTACCCAACGCTGGCGGGTACGTTGGTCAGCGTGAACCGACCGTTGGCGTTGGTGGTGGTACCCTGATAGGCACCAGCGCGGACGCTGGCTCCCGGCAGGGGGGTACCGTCTTCGGAATCAGTGACTTGTCCGCTCAGTGTTTGCTGAGCAAACGCGGTGAGATTGATTCCCAGATACAGGAAACAAACTGAAAGATAGGTCGTAACTTTTCGCATGGCAAAGTAAAGTTTACGATAGGCTAGGGGCCGAACCCATCCTGAATTAAAAAATGTACATTTTTGTGAGTGGGCTGCGCGGAACCGAAAAGCGTTATTCCTGTCAACAGCCGGAAGGTGCACCCTCGTCTGCGGTTGGAAGTCCTGTTTTCTGGTTCAGTGTAGCGTCTCTTCCCTTCGCCGGCATTACCCGGATCAGGTTCTATGGGTATGATCTCAGCCCGTACGGTAGGGCACCCCTTGTGAGATTTTCTGGGACAAAGGTAAGGGAAGTGCGCGTGAATTTTGTTTTGGGGCAAAAAAATTTTGGAATGAAACTATTTATCTTTATTTGATGTATATACATCAAATGTCTTTACATTTAAATTTATGAAATCATGACTCCTTTAATCAATGGCCTTCATCACGTCACGGCATTGGCTAGTGACGCTCAAAGCAATGTCGATTTTTATGTAGGTATTCTGGGGCTCAGAATGATCAAAAAAACCATCAACTTCGATGCCCCCGACGTGTACCATTTGTACTACGGCGACGAGGTAGGTTCACCCGGTACCATCCTGACATTTTTCCCGTACGCGGGCTTGCAGCGTGGCCGCAAAGGCGGCGGACAGCTTACCTACACCGCTTTTTCCATCCCCACAGCTTCGCTCAGCTACTGGATGGATCGGCTGACGCAATTTAATATTCCGTTCACAGGACCGTATCGCCGCTTCGACGAAAACTACCTGCGCTTTGAGGATTACGATGGTATGGGGGTGGAGCTGGTAGCTACCTCTCAGGATACCCGCCCCGGTTGGGACAATGGCAAGGTGCCTGTCGAGTACGCCGTGCGCGGTTTCCATACGGTTTTGTTGAATGAATTCAAAGTAGATCGCACAGTTGCGCTGCTCACCGAGCCGATGCAGCACACGCTGGTGGCAGAAGAGAACGGCATTTTCCGGTTTCAGGCGGGACCGGGCGGACCGGGCAATTTTGTGGATGTAGTCGCTGCGCCCCAGGACGTACGGGCTTTGCAGGGTGCCGGGTCGGTACATCACGTGGCGTTCGCCACTGATTCCGACGAGAGTCAGCTCGAAATTCGGGAGCAACTTTTGTCCACGGGCTACCAGCCCACCGGCGTAATGGACCGGAATTATTTCCATAGCATCTATTACCGGGAGCCAGGAGGAATTTTATTTGAAATCGCGACCAACCCACCGGGCTTCGCCATCGACGAAACCGTGGCTGACTTAGGTACCTCGCTGAAATTACCCGAATGGTATGAGCCGCGCCGCGCCAAAATTGAAGCGGAATTGCCTGTATTAGTTGCCGAGGCAAAGTAGTTTATTAAAAATCAGTAAATCATGAACTTACATCATAATCCAAACAATATAGTCACGCAGGGTACCCCTCTGGAAACGGCAAAAAAGGCGATGGTCATGCTCCACGGACGCGGTTCCAACGCGCAGGATATTCTGTCCCTGACTGGTTATATAGACCAGCCAGGAATGGCATTTATAGCGCCGGAGGCTGACCAAAACACCTGGTATCCCTATTCGTTTCTGGTTCCCATCGGGCAGAACGAACCCGGACTTTCTTCTGCGCTACAAGTGATTGGAAGCATTGTCGAGCGGCTGCATGACGAATTCGGTTTTGCTCACAAGGATATATTTTTATTGGGTTTTTCCCAAGGGGCTTGTCTGTCGCTTGAATACGTCGCCCGAAATCCGCAACGGTTTGGCGGTATTTTTGGACTTAGTGGAGGTTTGATTGGGCCTGTGGGTTCCCTGCCAAATTACGAAGGTGATTTGGGCGAAACACCCATTTTCCTGGGATGTAGCGATGTGGATTTTCATATTCCGAAGGAGCGGGTTCTGGAATCCGAACGTATATTGCAGGCTATGAATGCGAACGTCAAGGCGAAACTTTACAAAAATTTTGGCCATACAGTCAACGATGATGAACTGAATGTTGTTAATAGGGTGATAACCTCCGCTAATTTTTGACGATTAACCCGCCGCTGATATGAGCCAATTCATGGTAGAGATACAACTTCCGGCCCTTATGACCGAAGAATTTGTGAGCAAAGTGCCTGCCCAACGCCAGATGGTCAACGACCTCATGGAACAGGGAACACTCGTGTCCTACGCCCTGACGGCCGATCGTACCAAACTGTGGTGTGTGGTAAAAGCAGAAAGTGAAATTGAAGTGATGAGTATTGTTTCCGATTTTCCCCTTATTGATTATATGAGTCCCACTATTTCGGAGCTGATGTTCAACAACGTAGTGGCACTCCGCCTGCCACTTTTCTCTTTAAACTAAGCCATCAGACGCTTAATGAGTAACGAAACCCTTCCTACATTCTACTGGAAGGGTTTTTTGTTTGTTATTTTGTTCAAAAAAATAGTATAAAATGGTCTACTTCAAAAAATACGGATACCTCCTTTCGCTGGTACACTGGGTCATGATACTGAGCTTGGGAGTATTAGGCTGTCGTTCCAACTCGAATGACACCAAAAAAGAGCCCGTTGGAATCGCGAAAGCCATTGCTTCGGATACAATTATCCCGGCTCCGGTGCCACCACCTACCCGGCCACCGTCGGACAGCATGATCGCCAGGGCGCCGGCGGTTCGTACCTCCACCCAGGGAACCATTCCCGCCAAAGTTCGGGAGGTACTTGTTTACGTGCGGGAACACAACCGTGCTCCGGCGGGCTATGTAGGAGGGCGTAAGTTTGGCAATTATGAGAACCATTTACCCAAAACAACACCGCAGGGCCAGCGCATTCAGTATCAGGAATGGGATGTGAATCCAAAAAAAGAAGATCAAAATCGCGGAGCCGAGCGATTGGTGACGGGTTCGGACGATCGGGCCTGGTACACGCGCGACCACTACAATTCTTTTATGGAGGTGAAGGAGAAGAAACCTCTTCTAAAACAGTGACCTTCGTTTTTCCCCTTTAGTCAACAACGTTCATTCATTTTACAAATCATTCTTTTCGTGAAAAACACCCATTTTCTCTTCATAGGTCCCGGCGTTAACCCGGCTACTTCGTTCCTGGGCTGGCGGCTGGCCCGTATCGACGGTTCAGAAGCCAAAACAATAAAAGCTTTTTACAACAAAATAGCCGAAGCGCTCAATTTCCCCGATTACTTCGGACACAACTTGGATTCTCTGGATGAACTACTCAATGATTTACAGTGGATCAAGGAAAACAAGATCGTTATTTTCATCCAAAATAGCGTCGATTGGCTTTCCGCTGAAAAGAATGACGATAAGCTTACTACGCTGCTGGATGTACTGGAAGCTACTGCCGAGGACTGGAAGTGGCTCGATGAGGATGATGAAAACGAATTGAACAAAAAAGAGTTACGCGTTCTCTTTGAGGATAGCCCCCGCCTTCGCACGTTGCTGGAAGAGCAGGAAATTCCGTTCAGTACGGTTGAATGATTCAACTCTTTACCATAGACTGTTCATTATCAACTGATTTTCGCCATTGAAGGTACCCCATCACCGCCAGCCCCAGGAAAACGGCGTAGAGAATGGCGGTCAGGTGGAGGTCTTTGTAGATGTACATTCCCACGTAGCAGACATCGGCCACTATCCACACCAGCCAGTTTTCAAGGTACTTACGGGCCATCATCCATTGGCCAATCAGGCTGGCCGCTGTCAGGGCAGAATCCATATAACTCAGGCTGGCATCGGTGTAACGGTTGAGCAAAAAGCCCCACGCCAGGGTAGCTGCGGCAAATAGTCCGATGAAAAGTCCGTAGAACTTCGCGGGCGTGCGGCTCACGGGTAGCGTCTGATGATTCTTTCCTCCATACATCCACATCCACCAGCCGTAAATACTCGTAAAGAAATAGTATCCCTGCAAACCCATATCGGCGTATAGCTTTGCTTCCAGAAAAACGAACGCGTAAAGTACCGCGTTGATGATGCCCAATACCCAACCCCACACGTTTTGTTGGGTGTTCAGGTACACGCAAATAGCCCCCGTCACGAAGCCCAGGATCTCGAGTGGCGTAGTAGCGAAGCTGGCCACGGTCAGGGATTGGTTGAGCCAGTTGATCATTTATTTAGTGGATAGTGGATAAAGGACATTGCTTTTGAGGGAAATTTTCTCTTCCGACACGGGCGAGCCGCCCGTACCACCTTATATTTACTGCAACAAATGTAGAAAAAACGTTGTTAACCCTACCGCCGACGAAGGTTTCCACCTCCGACGGCTTTTCGCGTTTTGAAAAAGTGGAAAATGAAGGTACCCTTGTAGTCTAGTTTCCCACTTTTTACTCATACACTTTAAACTCTGAACTTGGAAGTTAAAGACCTACTTACGCTTTACGGCTCGGATAGCTACGTGCAGCTTCTGGAAAGCCAAATCAAAAACCCGTCGACCGACGAACGTGTACAAATCAAAGGACTAGTTGGTAGCCTCGACGCCGTGATGGCCGCCGCGCTGCATCGGCAGCACACGCCGCGTTTATCCTTATATGTACTGAGCGACCGCGACGAAGCGGCTTATTTTCAGAACGATTTGCAGAGTTTGCTGGGGGCGGAGGACATTTTGTTTTACCCTACCTCTTATAAGCGTCCCTATCATTACGAAGAAACTGACAACGCAAGTGTGCTGATGCGGGCCGAAATACTGAACAAACTCAGTGTCGCCAAGGTGCCCCCGCTCCAAATTGTGACTTACCCTGAAGCGCTTTTTGAAAAAGTAATTAACAAACGGTCGCTGCTGGCGAACACCTTCACAGTAAAGGTGGGCGAAAAGCTCGATCCGGCTTTCCTGACAGAATTCTTGCACGAGTACGGCTTCGAGATGACCGATTTTGTGTTTGAAGCCGGGCAGTTTTCGTTGCGCGGCGGTATTGTGGATGTGTATTCCTACGCCAGTGAGTACCCTTTCCGCATCGAACTGTTTGGTGATGAGGTGGAAAGCCTGCGTTCCTTCGACCCCGAAACGCAGCTATCCGTAGAAACCGTTCGGCAGATCAATATTGTCCCCGACATTCAGCAAAAACTGGCATACGAATCGCGGGAATCGTTCCTGAGTTTCTTTCCCGAAGGTGCCACGCTATGGTTCAAGGACGTGGAACTGACGCTAGAGATTATTGAGAAATCATTCGAAAAAGCGGAACAGGCCCTGGCAGAAGTTACCGGCGGTGGCATTCAGGTAGTTTCTAATCCTGACACTTTATACGAAACGCGACGTGGTTTTCTCAATCGGATCAAAACCTTCAAAACCGTCGAGTTCGGGCGGCGGTTTTATTTCAAAAATGAAAATAAAATTCAGTACACCTCGCGCCCGCAGCCTTCATTCAATAAGGATTTCAATCGGCTGATCGAAAATCTGACCGAAAATCAGGCGGAGGGGTACATCAACCTCATCGCCGCCGAGCAGCCCAAACAACTCGACCGCCTGGAACGGGTCTTCGAGGACATTGATCCCAATGTCAAGTTTCGCCCGTTGAACATTGCGCTTCGGGAAGGATTCATTGACGAACAACTTAAACTGGTCTGCTACACCGACCATCAGATTTTTGCGCGCTACCATAAATACAAGCTTAAGGTAAAATTCAATAAGTCGAAGGCGATTACGCTAAAAGACCTGAAAACCCTGCAACCCGGCGATTTCGTTACCCACGTGGACTACGGCATTGGGCGGTTTGCGGGCATGGAAAAGCGTGATGTCAACGGTCAGGAGCAGGACGCCGTGCGGCTGGTGTACCGCGATAATGATCTGCTGTACGTGAGCGTGCATAACCTGCACAAAATTGCCAAGTATACGGGTAAGGAAGGTACCCCGCCCGCTATGAACAAGCTAGGTTCGGGCGAGTGGGACGCTAAGAAAAGCCGCGTTAAGAAGCAATTAAAAGACATTGCCCACGAGCTGATTGCCCTTTACGCCAAGCGGCGTGATGCACCAGGCTTTGCATTCGGCCGAGACAATTTCATGCAAGCCGAACTGGAATCATCCTTTATCTACGAAGATACCCCCGACCAGGCTAAGGCGACCAACGACGTGAAGGATGACATGGAAAAATCACATCCGATGGACCGGCTGGTGTGCGGTGATGTGGGTTTTGGCAAAACAGAGGTCGCTATCCGCGCCGCATTTAAGGCAGTTTGCGATAGTAAGCAGGTGGCTGTACTGGTACCTACGACCATTCTGGCGATGCAGCACTACAAAACATTCGTAGAGCGGCTGGCCGATTTTCCAGCGCGGGTAGGGTACATCAATCGTTTTAAGAGTACCAAAGAAATCAAAGAAGCACTAAACCAAGCCGCAGAGGGGAAGATAGACATCCTGATCGGTACCCACCGGATTTTGAATAAAGATGTAAAATTCAAAGACCTGGGTTTGCTCATCGTGGATGAGGAGCAGAAGTTCGGGGTAAAGGCTAAAGATCGTTTAAAGGAAATGCGCGTCAATGTTGATGTACTCACGCTCACGGCTACGCCCATTCCGCGCACCCTGCACTTCTCGCTCATGGGCGCGCGTGACCTATCGGTCATCGCTACGCCGCCACCGAATCGGCAGCCCGTTACCACGGAGGTACATTCGTTCAGTGAGGAGTTTATCCGCGACGCCGTCAGCCTCGAACTCCAGCGTGGCGGGCAGGTCTTCTTTGTTCACAACCGCGTCAGCGACATCGAGTCCATAGGCAACATCATCCTGCGGCTGGTACCTGAGGCCCGCATCGGGGTAGCCCACGGACAAATGGAGGGCGATCGCCTCGAGCGGGTGATGATGCGCTTCATCGAAGGTGAATACGATGTGCTGGTTTCGACCAACATCATCGAATCCGGCATCGACATTCCCAACGCCAATACGATTATTATCAATTCCGCCCACATGTTTGGGTTATCGGATCTGCATCAGATGCGGGGTAGGGTAGGGCGTTCCAACCGAAAAGCTTTTTGCTACTTGTTGACTCCGGCGATTTCTACGCTCACCAGCGAGTCACGCAAGCGCTTGCAGACGCTGGAAGAATTCTCTGAACTAGGCGATGGCTTCAAGGTAGCCATGCGCGACCTCGACATCCGGGGAGCGGGTAATCTGCTAGGAGCCGAGCAAAGCGGCTTTGTGAATGATCTGGGCTACGAACTATACCATAAAATGCTCGACGAGGCGGTGAAGGAACTGAAAGAAAACGAATTTAAGGATCTATTCGCCACCGGACTGGGGGTACCTCATGACCTGCTGCCCGACTGCCAGATAGAAACGGACCTAGCGACGCTGATTCCCGAAACCTACGTAAAGAATATTTCGGAGCGCTTGTCGTTATATACCCGCCTGGATAGCCTGACGGGTGAAGATGAGCTCATAGCTTTTGAAACTGAACTCAACGACCGTTTCGGATCTTTACCCCTTGAAGTTCAGAATCTTTTGAAGACGGTACGCCTGCGGTTGGCCGCAGAGAACCTGCATTTTGAAAAACTGACTTTGAAAAACAATACCATGAAAGGATACTTCGTTTCTTCCCAGAACGACCGTTTCTTTCAGTCGCCCAAGTTTGGCAAAGTAATCGAATACATTCAAAAGAACCCCAAACGAACGGCATTGAAGGATAATAAGGGCAAGCTTTCGCTTTCTTGGCAGGAAGTAAAAAGTCTAGACGAAGCGCTGCGTATTTTAGAAGAATTGAATTAATAACCTTAGTAGGTAGGTTGGTACGCTATAGGAAAATCCAGAATCGGGTATCTAATAGCAAGCATCTGTCTACCTTTGCAAACCTTAATGTACTTGACACTTTACAAATTAAGCCACTTAAAAGCAATGACTTTCATGCGTAGTATGGGTATTCGAACGCTGGCCTTGGTGCTGATGGTGCTGGTGGTAGCCAGTTCGTGTAAGAAAAAGAATCCGACCAGCCTTAAACCGGGCAAGAGCAGTTCTAAGACAGGATTGGCTTATAACGGTGAGGATGGATTTGAAGTGAAGCAATACCAGGCACTACCCGCTGGCCCCGACTTGGTGTTTATCGAAGGCGGTCGCTTCACAATGGGTTCACTCGAAGAGGATGTCATGGGTACCCGCGACAACCTGGAACGTACGGTCAGTATTCAGTCCTTTTATATGGATGAAACCGAAGTGGCCAACGTCCACTATCTGGAGTACCTGAATGCTGTACTACGCGACTCTTCCGAAGAAGTATATCGTCGTGCCCTACCTGACACCAACGTGTGGTTCAACGAGCTTTCGTTCAACGATTCTTACGTGACTATGTACCTGCGCCACCCGGGCTTCCGTCTGTATCCGGTGGTAGGAGTAACCTGGGGACAAGCTACCGACTACTGCACCTGGCGTACTGATGCCGTAAGCCAGTCTATGTCGGCTAAAGGTACCTCGAAAGGCACCAAAAAGAGGGGTATCTCATTAGGTAAGAAAAAGAAAGCGGGTGAGGCAGAAGTAGCTACTTCCGCCTCACCCGCTTCGACGAATATCGAGAGCGGCTATGTGCTGCCCCCCTACCGGCTGCCTACCGAAGCAGAATGGGAATACGCCGCTAAGGGTATGATTGGAACTCAATATGCCGACGAAAACCAGTCCAATCAGCGTATTTACCCGTGGGACGGCTCTACAATGCGTCAGCCCCGCGGCAAAAATAAGGGTACCATGCTAGCCAACTTCAAGCGTGGCAAAGGCGATTATGCTGGTATTGCCGGGCGCTCGAACGACGGTGCCATCATTACACAGGAAATCAGAGGCTACCCCGCCAACGACTATGGCTTGTACGATATGGCTGGCAACGTGAACGAATGGGTACAGGATGTATATCGCCCCCTCTCTTACGTGGATTTCAATGACCTGAACTCCATGCGCCGGTCTGGTTACCAGGATGAGGCAAAAAATTATGACTCTAAAAACAGCAATTCACTCATCAGTGATAATGTTAGGGTATATAAAGGTGGTTCATGGTCTGACGTGGCCTATTGGATGTCGCCGGGTACCCGTCGGTACATGGAACAGGACTCGTCTACCGCAACGGTTGGTTTCCGCTGTGCCATGATCGCCACCGGCAGCACGGGCAAACCCAGGTGATACTTTTTTGGATAAATGACAATAGCTGCGCGCTCACTTACTGTTGAGCCGCAGCTATTGTCATTATATAGGCACTATTACATCCCGCATGAATCAGTGCTTCCAGGCAAGATTCCAGAGTAGCTCCCGTGGTAAGTACGTCATCCACCAATATGATACATTTCCCTTCAATCTGCCGGGGATCTTTTACTTTGAAAATACCCTTCACGTTGTCGTGGCGCTCCAGCTTTGTTTTACCCGTCTGAGATTTAGAGTAGCGAGTACGCACCAATAGCGTTCCCGACCAAGGGATGCCCGTTATTTCTGAAAGCCCTTCCGCAAAAGCGTCACTTTGATTGTAGCCCCGTTCTCCAAGTCGTTTCCTATGCAAAGGCACACTTACGATTAGATCCGCAATAGGAAAGGTATCCCGTGGTGTTTCATGGGCCATCATAGTGCCTAAAAGTACCCCGACTTCTGGACGGCCTTTGTATTTGAGCGCGTGTAATAGCGTTTGTACCTTTCCCTTTTTGGTAAAAATCAGAAAGGCATATACTCCTTTCACCTGACTGTAACCAACAAATTTTGCTTGTAAAGAAAATTTCTGGGCAGTATCCGTATCCATTCGTGGTAGCGTAGCACGACAATCGGTACAAAGAATCACTTCCGAGCCTACCAATGCTTTTTCGCAGGCTGCGCAACAGCGCGGAAACAGCAGATCTACGAAATCATACCAGTAAGTAGTTAGATTTATGTTCATACAAACTCTTTTTCGGATCTTTTCGTTATAAAAATCCCACCCGGCAATTATACCTGTTAGTGGCTACGATTACCTATCAACACTTATGAATGTAATTGATAAACCCATCAATATCCAATGGGGCAACCTTCTGGATATGCTGGAGACTAATATAGGGAAAAGGCCCGCTGATCTAAACGGCGTTCTATTTCTTATTGGCGTGCAGGAACTCGGCAAGGGAGCTTTACATTTTAGTAAAGAGCAGAAACAAGATTTAATGCACATTGGCATTTGTCGGGTACTCAGCATGTCGGGCTATTATGAGTTCCGTGGTATAGATGAAGATGAATGGCCGCATTGGGAACTTGTCCAAGCGCTGCCCCACGGTGATCTACTTGCGCAGGAGTTTCTACTTAAAATGCACGTTTTAGAATATTTTAAAGCCAATGATCTGTTTTGACAAATTTTCTTTTGAATTTTCTTTATTGGTTTTCAAATAGTTAGAGGATCTTTCAGGAAATATTTTTGCGTGGGTGTTGCTTAATTGGAAAAAGAGTCGCACTTTTGCAATCCCAAACGGGGAGAGGGCGGCCGGAGCGACGGCCATCCACAAGTTCCA
>JBBRDE010000016.1:0-33693 GCA_038204185.1 Cytophagales bacterium | reverse complement strand
TGCGAGAGGGGCTGGAACGTGAGATTGTCGTGAATACCTTTGCCCATTCGCGAACCATTTTTATCCTGAAAAATATCGAACGCTGGCGACCACTGATCGAAAAGACGTTGCTTGACAACGATGTCCCTACCGACTTTATCTACCTCGCCGTAGCCGAAAGCGAATTTGAGAATACTGCCCAGTCGCCCGCTGGAGCAGTGGGCATGTGGCAGTTCATGCCGCCCACGGCCCGCGACTATGGCCTGACCATCGACAACGATGTAGATATGCGCCGCGACCCCAAACTGGCCACCGAAGCAGCTACCCGCTACCTCAAATGGGCCCACGCCCGGCTGAAAAGCTGGCCGCTGGTAGCGACTTCCTACAACAAGGGATTGGCTGGTACGCAGAATGTCTTGAAGTACCAACAGGCGAACAACTTTTGGGACCTGTACCTCAACGCCGAAACCGCCCGCTACTTTTATCGCATTCTGGCTTTCAAGGTGATCCTGGAGAATCCGGATCGGTACGGTTTCTTCATTCACCCCGACCAGCAAAACCGCCCGCACCGATTCAAAATCGTGAAGGTAGACCGCGATACCGACCTCATCGCCTTTGCGAAGGCTAATAATACTACCTACAAACAATTGAGGCACCTTAACCCGTGGTTCAATAACACTACGGATTATCGGTTGCGGGTACCGGCGAATTTTAGTTATGAGGTACGGGTACCGGAGCAGTAGTGAGGATCAGTCCAACTTTTCAAATTCAGTACGGTGAAGGCGCTTGATCATATCGACCTATTTGCCTGGGCCCATGAAACCACCTACCAAAGTACAACGACAGCTCATTCCTGAATGATCAACAGGACAGTTACAGCCTGCGAGTTCCGCCTAATAGCTCTTAGGAGATCAGGGTACCGTAGAAAAATGTAGGGCAGAAGTGGGTATGCGGCGTTAATAAATAACTTTTTGATGTTGGTCTAATTCCAGCAACACCAAGTCCAATTTATTTCGTCTCTTTCGTCATGAATATCAAAGCTGTACTATGCTTTTTTATCCTGCTACTTGCCCATCCGGTGCTGGCACAATCCCGGCTGGATGTAGGTATTCGTCTGCAGAAAAGCATCGGCCTCTACACCGAAAATGGCCTCACGATGCAGTACCGTCCCTCCAGCCTGCTGTCCGGGCGGGTAGGTTTGGGGGTTAGCTACGTTACTTCCCGGCTAGGTACAGCCCTGAACTCCAACGCCATCAAACAGGATAATTTCTTACTTTCAGCAGCATACCATTTTGCCCCGAAATGGTCGATACAACCTATGTTGAAAGCCAATGTGGGGTACTTCAACGCCGCCTATGACGAAGCGATTTTCAACGATTTGCCCCAATCGTCCCTGCTGGCTTCGCCCGAAATAGGCTTTAGCTACGCGTCCCGTTTTCCGCTCGGGATCAGCGCGTCGGTCGGCTATAACCTCCTGACAGGGAATGGAATAAATGGTCCCGGAACTTTGTATCCGGTTTTTGTACAAACCAGTATTACCTGGAATCTCCTGAAAAAAAGCTTGAACTGATATGAAAACAGGACTCCCTCTGTTGATGATTGTCGTCCTGATTGCGGGCTGCTCATCGGAACCGTCGATCACCAGGGAAATGCTGGATAGCGACGCCTTCTTCGATCCCTCACTTTACCAGCCGGCGCGTTACCTGGTTTCCAGAGCGATCCCGACCCCAACCCCGGAACAGGCCCGCCGACCCGTGATCATCATGGGCCATGGGTACACGGCCACTACCTTCGAGTGGGACGAGTTGCGCGCCTGGGCCAACGGACGGACGGATTTTTATCTGTCGCAGGTACTGCTGGGGGGGCATGGACGCACTTACGAGGAATTCAGTAAATCGACCTGGCACGACTGGCAATCCTCCCTTACGGATGAATATGAGGCATTGCTCAACGCAGGCTACCAAAACATCACCCTGCTGACCTCCTCCACCAGCGGGGCATTGGTCCTCAACTTGGTAGCTTCGGACTACTTTTCCAATCGTCCGGCTCCGCGAAACGTGCTGTTGGTCGATCCCATTGTAATTCCGTCCGATAAAAACCTATCGCTGATAAAAGCAGTAGGCCCCATGCTGGGTTATATCGAAACGAAGCAATCCCCGGAGGAAGATAAGTACTGGTACCATTTTCGGCCCCAGGAAACTCTGCAGCAGCTGCAGCGCCTGCTGACCGTCGTTCGGAAAGATCTGGAAAAAGGCATCGCTCTTCCTGCCAACTGTAAGCTGAAAGTATATAAATCGAAGCAGGACTCGTCGGCTGATCCTGTCAGTGCGGTCCTGATTTATCGGGGCGTTAAAAATGCGGAGGGCCAACCCGTCACGATTCAAATGGTCGACTCGGATCTTCACGTTTTTACCCGGCTTACCTTACGGGAGCAGGTCTCGGCGAAGGATCGTCAGAACCAGCTCGATACGTTTACGGATATCGCTGCCCAAGTACTTAGGTAAGTTTCAGTAGCTTCTTCACCACATAAGGGAGGTGAAGAATCGGGTATAGTGGGGGTCATTTACGGGCGTTTGCTATCTTGGGTTTTGGTGAAAGACCTTCGAGTTGGTGGTCTGGGCGCCCCCGTGAAAAAACCAACAACGAAACGGGACGACGTAGCGCCAGTTCTGCGTTTGTCCCTTAGTAATATCCGTACACACTCTGACCGCCACCCGTGTATTGAAGTTTGAGATGTTGATACACCAGGTTAGTTTTCAAATTAATGTCATTGGTTTCGTAGGCCGGATAAGGTAGCGTTTCATAGAGAACTTTATTCACCAGGTTGAACACCGCAGCGGCGGTCGTGGCTTTGTCCGCCCATAGTTCTACTTTAAGCTTTTCCTCCCACAATTCTTCCAGCAGGAGTACCACAATAGCCTTTACCTCTTTTTTCTCGACCTCGCTGAGCTGCTTTCCCTGGCGCAAAATGTCAAAAATGGCTTTTTGTTCCTCCGTCAGACCCTCTCGCTTGGCATCGGCTTCTTCGTCAGTTAGCGAGTTGATAAATTCAATGAGCTTCCGGAATGTTTCCTCAATCGTGACCGCGTCTTTACCGCTGTTGTATGCCTCAATAATCTCCTGGTAGCGTTGGTAGAAATCAACCCGTAGTGGGTTCTTTTCCACCATAGCCCGCAGTTTTTTCTCTACCTTTTCTTTCAAGGACTGAACGGCCGTATTTTTATGCTCTACTTTCAAAAAATACTTTTCCAGCAATTCAAAATTCAAGCCGCTCAGATCTACTGAATTGCCCATTTCGGGACTCCCCTCGGCTACCTTATTCTCGATAGACTCATCGATGACCGCCTGTATCCTCAGCATAATGTCAGCTACATCGGCACTTTGCACATTGTTCTCAATGGCCGAATAGATCGCACTAAGGGCGTCTTTCCGAGCCGTAAACTGGTTTAATAGCTTATTAGGTTGCAGGGCTTTGAACTTCTTGAATACCTCCCGGGCCAGTACCTGAAACTTACGCTTGGTTTCGTCATTGGTGTACACCGCATTCACGCCCTTTTCCATGGCCGCCAATCGTTCCAGACCCGAGGAGGTTATCAGTTCTTCCAAATTAAAACCTACCTCATCCATCAGGAAAGCTTCCGTGCTTTCCAGCGCCTCTTCCAGTTGCCTGACCAGTTCCTCGTTGGGTTTTACCGGCGGTTCGGGGGTACCTTCATTCCCTACTCCACTGCCGTTTGAGCCGTAGATAGCCAGAGCATCCAGCAAAGCCGTATAGGTTTCGATGTAGTCTACAATCAATCCGTTGTTCTTTCCTTCGCTAATACGATTGGCGCGGGCGATGGCCTGCATCAGGGTATGCGACTTCAAGGGTTTGTCTATGTATAAGGTCGAAAGTGTGGGTACGTCAAAACCCGTAATCCACATGGCACACACAATCACCAGCCGGAAGTGGTCATTCTCCTCCTTGAAGCGGGTTTCCAGATCCTGCGTATTCATCTTTTCGCGGTGCGGCTCGATGTCCAGGCCCCATTTCTGAAACTTCTGAATCTCGTTTTGCTCGGAACTGACCACCACGCAAATCTCCGTTTCTTTGATCCATTGCAGCTCCCGGCTTTTTTCGAGGAGTTCCTGGTCGCCGTATTTCATGCGGGCCAGTTCTTTTTCCAGGGTACCCACGTAGGCTTTCCAGTGTAGGGTGATCAGATCATACATCCTGACTGCGGTCAGCTTATCCAGCGCGATGAACATTCCCTTCCCCTTGTAGCCCCGATTGCAGAAATGCCATACCACGTCTTTGGCAATGTCGTTCAGGCGTTTTTTGGCGGTTAGGATGGGGTACTCGGTGGCGAACAGTTTCTCCACCTTCGCCCGTTGGTCGCTGTCGAGGTCTTCGGTTTCATCGTCCAGAATAGCCCTGATCTGCTGGTTGATGGCGGGGTTTACCAGCCCCAGGTACTCGCCCCGGTTTTCGTAGTACAACGGTACCGTGGCTCCATCGTCCACACTTCGTTTGAAATCATAGCGCGACACATAATCACCAAAAATACGCCGGGTCATCTGGTCGTCTTTGAAGAGCGGCGTACCCGTAAACCCGATAAAAGAGGCCTGCGGCAGGGCATTGCGTAGGTTCAGGGCCAACTGCCCGCCCTGCGTACGGTGGGCTTCATCGGAAATGACGATGATGTTATCCCGGCTGGTGATTTCTTCGGTGAAGTTGAACTTGTGGATGAGCGTAAACAGGTATCGATGCTCGGTACTCAGCAGTACTTTCAGGTGTTTGCCGCTGCTGGCTTTCAGGGAATCTCTGGCCCCCGCTTTTACGGAGGGTACCGCGCCTACCCCGCTGAAGGTACCGTAAATCTGCGTGTCCAGCTCATTACGATCCGTCACGATCAGGAATGTGTAGCTACCCGTGAAGGTGCGGTGGATCTTCTGGCAAAAGAACACCATAGAGTACGACTTGCCGCTGCCCTGCGTGTGCCAGAACACCCCCAGTTTTTGCTTTTCTTCCAGGCTGATTTTGCCTTCCGTGTATTCCTGATTTTTTAACCGAATGCTCTCGATGGCTTTGTTGACCCCGATAAACTGGTGGTTGCGGGCAATGAGCTTGATGGGAGCCCCCAGGGAGGTATCAAACAGAATGAAGTTTTCGAAGAGGTCCAGAAAGCGCTTCTTCTCGCATACGCCCACGATCATTCGGTCGAGGGCCACGATGCCTTCTTCCTCTTCGGTGATGCGTTTCCATTCGTGGAAATGCTGGTATTTGCCTGTGATACTCCCGATGCGGCTTTCCAGGCCGTTGCTCAGCACCACGAAGGCATTGCAGTAAAACAGCGACGGAATGACGTCTTTGTAGTCCGTAAAGTTATCATTGTACGCGTTTTCAAGCTTGTGGTGGGCGGCCTTCAACTCGATGAATAGCAGGGGTACCCCATTGACAAATCCGATAATATCGGGCCGTCGCTCCCGGTTGCTTTTGCCCTGTATCCACAACTGCCGTACCGCCAGAAAGTTGTTGTTTTCTGGCTCATTAAAGTCCAGTATACGCAGGGTTTTGTTTCTGACCTGCTCGCCTTTCTCGTTGAGGAAGTCTACGGGGATACCGTTGCGGAGCAGCTGGTACTTTTCCAGGTTTAGCTCGGCCAGGCTTTTGGTACTGCTGCCTTCGCTGAGTTTTTCGTAGGCCTGCCGGTAGGCGGCTTCGGGTAGGCCGGGGTTAAGCTCTTTGAGTTTCCTGAAAAAGATAGCCGGCAGGATCACCTCTTTTTTGCTGAGCCGCCCCAGGGTACCTCCCGGCCCGAAGATTTCTTTATTGTAGGCGATCAGCGTATCCCAGCCCAGCCGCTGGTAGAAAAGGTCAATGGCGGTTTGCTCGATGAGGGTATCTTCGGAATAGGCTTGGGGCATGGGGTGGCGGAGGGGATAGAGTTTTGGTGCGATAACTGCTTATGACGAAGCAATACTTATTTCCAAAAAAGGGCTTCCACGGAGCAAATTACCCAGGAAGCCCTCCACTATTTTTTCACTTCGCCAATAGCTGCGCCGGATTGATCACCGGCAGAATAAATTTCTGAAAGACAGTTCCTTGCAGGCGGGTAAGGAGTATACCCCGAGCCGTTGAATACGAAATGCCTGCAATAGAACTTCCCAGCATGGGGTCTACTTTGAGCTGTTTGGAATCTGTTTCCGTAACCAACTCATCCAGGTTTTCTACCTTGAATATGAAAATCAAATGAAACAAAGCCTTTGCCTCCTCAGTATTTCCCCCTTTACTATCACTGTCAACCTCAATCGTCAAATCGGCCTTGGCCTGTTTTCCTTTAAGGCTGAATGAAAGTCGGAAGTTATTGGTGAGCTGGTACCCTTTCACAACATCTTCATCAAACTCCTCGGGAGCATCCACCTGTCCTTTAATGAGTTTGAAATCGATAATGGCTAGTTTTTCGGGATCAAATTTTGGTTTATCCGGCATTGGGCGTTTTGTAGGTTTGTTCCATGGTGCTGGCATTTACCCAGTCAACTTGAATTACGTCTTCCTGCTGTGAGGATACCTCTTTTTTCCAACACACATGAAGGGTAGGTCTGTTATTCGGCGCAAACTCACGTTCCGTTTTGTGCGGCTTAGGGACTTCGATCAGCTTTACACCCAGCTCGGCTTCCAGCTTGGCCAGCGAACGCAACGTAAAGTTATGCTCCCCACTCAGCCACTTATGGATTTCGGAGGGGCGCTTATCCATTTGATCGGCCAAGGCTTTTTGAGTCAATCCTTTTTCTTTGAGGACGGAGTTGATCAGTAGTACCAAATCTGCGTAGAGTCGCACAAAGATCTCTACCTCTTTGGGGGCTTCATCCAGCACTTCCTGGAATATTTTGTTTCTCATAGTTTCAATAGATTATTGTTTCCGAGCTACCATCGTAGCTTACAAATGTCCTTTGATCGCCTCCAATGCGTATATCTTTGTTCAGTAAGGCATCCATAATTTTCCTGGCGTATTGATTGGCTTCATGAAAAACCATGCTGGTTTTTCCTTCCTGAGCGCTTCGTGAGGTCTTTTCAGCCCCATTGAAAAGTACTACCAACGACTCAGATATGCGAAGGCAATACAGACGTAGGGGGAAATTGCCATAATTGATCATCACTTCTTCAATGAAAAAGTTACCCGAAGGAGGCAACGCCTGTGCTCTGTTTTCAAACTTAAAATAATGTTCCAATGCCCCATCTTCTTCGCCTATTACGATTTCCAGGAATTTGGCCAGCTCCTGCAATGGCTTTTTCAGAATAGCATCCTGACGGTACCTCGCAAAGAATTTTTCTGTTTCGCTTTGCAATTCGTCGGTACCCCTTACGGTATAGAATGTACAGCGGCTCCCTTCGTCATCGAAAACTTCGAGTGTAAAGTTATTCACTTATAACTGAATTTTAATAGGTGTGATTCACTTTTAAGTGAATTTATTTTTAAGCGTGTAGTTGGTAAGTCGTGGGATTGATGATATCCACATGAATAATTTGCTTTACCGGAAAATTAGCCTGAAACCATCCGGCAAGTTGTTGACCTCCGTAAATCCTGGGCTGACCCTGCACGTTTGCAAACAGGAAATTTCCCTGCATTTGAATCTCTTCTGCATCCGCATTCAGATACAGCTGCACGGGTGTAGGGGCCGGTGGAAGCAGGTGTACCAAATGCATCGGCAGGTTAAAGAAGCCACCATTCCAGTAAGTGGTGCCTAGTGTAACGAGTACCTGCTCCATTGGGTTTTGGCCTATACGTAAGGGTATATCGACCTCTGAAATATCTTCTTCCAGCACAGCATTTTCCTCATCAGGTATCGTGGGTTGCTCAATGATGCGGACATTGCCTCTATAATTCCACCGGGGCCGTATAGCTGCTATGAACACGGTTTCCAGACCCGCGGCCAAACTGATGGTATAGCCTTTGAAGGTGTGTGCGCCCTCATCCAGGAAAATGAATATCTGTACCCGCTGGCTTTGATGAAGTACGTTCATAATCTCCGCTTTGACCCGGATGTTGGTACGCTGCGTTCCTCCGGCATTCTTATACCCATTCATCCTGCTTTTGAGGGTACCGGTGGTTGTACCAATGTAGCAGACTTCCCCTTTGCAGACAAAGGCGTACAGCAGGTTTTTGGCCTGCAAGTGTCGAACGATGGAATGAGAGATGCCCCCGCTTATTGATCTCCACTCCCCTACTTCTATAAACCCAAGGTCTAAGAGCCTTTGCATACTTGAACAGTTTATTCATTCCTCCCTCACACCACCATCTCCCCACTCATCAGCCCCGGCAGCAAAATATCCCGCGCCTCGCGAAGTTTGACGTTTTGTTCTCCAAGAATATTGATAAGAGCAAAAATTTGTCTCGCTTCGTCAGAAAACTTTCGTAGGTCCGCTTCCTTAGGTATGACTATCTTCACTTCATCAATAAAAGTCTCGAATGCAAAATTGTTTATACCATTTGCACTATTAGATTTATATTGGTAGAGCAAACCATTTACCTGCCCCTCATTTAGAAACAAATAGAAGTACTCTGGCGACACCTTTTCATCTACCCGAATAAGCTTGGCAAAACTTGCACACATTATAGGCTTATCCATCTGCCTAATTAACCTTTCCGAGATCAAAAAAGTCCTACCTATATTGTTGATTTGCCCATTTGAAATTTCAAAAACGATATCACCCACTTCCAGATTCCTAGATGATAGATTTGAAGATTTATGGAATCGTAAAGGAACTTTACTAACATCTCCGAGCCTTAAATCAGGTATATCTGTACCCCTAATCACATATGCAGGTTCTGAAAAGCTCTCTTTATATTCTTCTTGTCCCCATCCCCCACCAATGTAAAATGCAAGACAATTTTTAATATATTCTTCTCTTTTAAACTTAGAATAGTTTAATTCCTGGATTAGTACTTTGTAATGCATTTGCACTTTCTCTTCCAGCAACTTGATGCGCTTCACATTATTTTCAATCAAATCATCATAGGCCGATAAAATGGCAGCAATGCGGCGCTGGGTGGGGAGAGGGGGGAGTTCAAATTCAAACTCTTTGATTAACCCCAGCGCAATTCGCACCTGATTCGCTGCGCCTCTACCAACCGATTTGACATAACCCTGAAAAGAGTCCGATTTGCCAAGGTATCCTAAATACCCTTGATCCAGTAGCTCTGATTTTGATCTAATACAAAGCGCGTTTTGGTTCAGAAGCGCATCCTCAGCATGGGCAGGAATTATTGTAGCTCTACCAGCAGCAGAAGCTACTAAATTTGGGTGAGAGCCAACCGTTGCAATCACTAAATCTCCTGTTTTAAGCTGATGTCTGGCATACTTATCGAGGCTAGATTCTGGAATGTAGTTGATTCCGCTCAGATCAACAGTACCATTTTTCAGGTTAGTGACTTTTACTACTGGAATACCTTCTTCTACATATTCTTTATCGCTCCAAGACCCTCCATTGATAAATTCCGCAATATCACCTAGCTTAGATTTCATACTACCAACTCTTTAAAATTCTCCAAAATAGTAGCCGCCAGGGTAGCGGCTTCCTCGTTCAAATCGGCCAGCTCTACGTGGATTTCGTGGAGGCGCTCCTCGTAGTCGTAGTCTTCGTCTTCCACGGCGGTAGCTACCCCCACGTAGCGGCCGGGGCTGAGGCTCCAATCCTTGGCCTCGATGTCGGCCTGGGATACTACCTTGCACAGGCCTTCCACGTTGGTGTAGGTACCCTCCGGAAAGCGGCTCGTGAGCCAGAGGGCCTGCCGGTATAGTAGTCGGTATCGTGCAGCAGGTTGGGCTCGTCCTCGTCGTTGGGGTCGCCGTTGAGCAGGCGTTGGAGCGTGCGCAGATCGTCGAGCTGGTCTTTCAGGTTCAGCTCCTTCCAGCCTTTGTGCTTGGTGAGCTGGTACTCTTTGGTCGCCGAAGCCAGGACATCCAGTAGCTGCTTCAGGAGGCGGTCCTGCGGCTTGCGCAGCGCCTTGCACTGCCGGGCGATGCCTTCCAGCGTGGTCGGGTCGGCCGTGGCGGCGCGGCCGGCGGCGATCAGCTGGCTTTGCAGCTCGTAGAGGGCGGGGGCTTCTTCCAGCGTGAGGGCCTCGGCCAACGGCTGGGCGTCGGGGTTTTCTTTCAGGTAGGTAGCCGCAAACTTACGGGCGGCGCTGAGTACCTCCTGCAAGGCATCGTGCAGGGTGGCGGTTACCTCGGCGGTTTCGCGGGCCAGTTCGGCGGCAAAGTCAAGGTACCCCTGAACAGTACTTTCAAACTTCGCCGTGTCGCCCCGGTAGAGGTGGACAATACAGATCAGGTTTTGAAGCTGCTCGGGGCTAAAATCATTGACCTTGGAGGTCACTTTGCGGTATATCTTGCGGGCGTCGAGCATCAGCACGCGGTCGCGCCGGAAGGCATCCTGCTCCTTGGCGCGGTCATAAAACCAGAGCGTGCAGGGCAGCGAGCGGGTATAGAAAAAATTGTTGCCCACGGCCATCATCACATCCACGGCCCCGGTTTTCACCAGTTTCTCGCGGATGTCTTTCTCGCTGTGTCCGGCATCACTCGCCGAAGAGGCCATCACAAAACCCGCCCGGCCGGTGGGTTTGAGGTAGTTGTAGAAATACTGAATCCAGAGGTAGTTGGCGTTATCATTTTTGGGCAGCATCACCTTGCCATCCAGCACTAGCCGGGGGTCTTTCTTGACACTATCCATGGCTTTGTCTACGCCATCGACGTTGAAGGGCGGGTTGGCCATCACAAAGTCACAGCCGTGTACAAGGTTGTGCTTATCCTCGTAAAAAGTATTCCCCTCCTGAATATTGCCTTCCAGGCCGTGAACGGCCAGGTTCATCTTGGCCAGTCGGGTATTGAGTTCGGCCTTCTCCTGCCCAAAAAACGTGACCTTCTCGGCGGGCCGCAGGCCCTCGCTCTCGATGAAGTAGCCCGTCTGCACAAACATCCCCGCCGAGCCGCAGGCCGGATCGAACACAATGCCGTGGTCGGGCTCGATGACGTTGACGATGGTTTGTACCAGGCTCATGGGCGTAAAAAATTCGCCACCTTCCTGCGCGCCGGTCATGGCAAACTTATTGAGGAAGAACTCGTAGATCTTGCCGAATAGATCGCCCTCGGCCTTCTGCAACACTTCCTTGTTGAAAATACGGAGTAGCTCCCGCAGCAGGTCGGGGCTAAATACCGAGAAATTGCGGGGTAGTACGCCTTTGAGGGTATCGTACTCGTCCTCAATGGCCTTCATGGCGTGGTCGATGGCCTCGCCCACATCGGTACTTTCGGGCAGGGCCACCAGGTAGTCAAAGCGGGCGATGTCGGGCAGAAACAGGGCGTTGCGTTCCAGGAAGTCATTTTTGGTGACGGCCCGCCTACCGCGCTGCGGGTGCGAGGGCAGGTCTTTCTCGATGTCTTCTTTGACTTTGTCGAAGCGGTTGAAAGCGTGACGGAGAAAAATGAGCCCCAGTACGGGCATGGAGTATTCGGAGGCGGTCAGCTTGCTGTTGGCGCGTAGCTGATCGGCAGCACGCCAGAGTTCAGCCTCTAATTTTCGGAGTTGTATACCTTGCATGAATAGGGTTTGTGGTCAGAACGTCAAATATAACAGACGGGAAGAAGCATTCATAACAAAGCAGGGAGAAGGGTACCTGGTACCAAAAATGGGGAATAAAAGGAGTTCGCCAAACTATGAAGCAAAAAAATAGCCCCATAAATCGTTGATTTACAGGACTATAATAATTTTAAGCGTGACCCCGACGGGAATCGAACCCATATCTAAAGTTTAGGAAACTTCTATTCTATCCGTTGAACTACGGGGTCAGGGGGGAGCGGTGAATGCCGCGCCCGGATTGGGCCTGCAAATTTGGGCAATTTTCGTTTGCCGACCAAACCCTTATTCCTCTTCCTTCTGCCAATCGCCTTCGTCGTAGTACCCCACGTCCAACCAGTTGGGGTAGATCAGGAAATGCTTGTCGCGCACGAGGGCGCCCATATGCTGACGTAATTCATCGATGTTCTCGTTATTCTCCGCCGAAATAAACACCACGTGATCGGCCTTGCTGGCGTGGAAGCTCTTGCGGAGTTGCGCAATGAGCGCCTCCATGGGCAAGGGCTTCGTGGCCGTATCGTCCGTCACTTCGTGCCAGTCTTCCTCCGCTTCTGTTTCGACGGGTGACTGGTACAGGTCAATTTTGTTATAGACAATGATGGTGGGCTTATCACCCGCGCCAATCTCTGCCAGGGTACTGGTCACTACGTCCATCTGCTCCTCAAACGACGGATGCGAAATGTCCACGATGTGCAGCAAAATATCTGCTTCCCGTACCTCGTCGAGGGTCGATTTGAACGACTCAATGAGCATCGTGGGGAGCTTCCGGATAAACCCTACCGTGTCCGTAAGCAAGTACGGAATATTGCCCACCGATACTTTCCGTACCATCGAATCCACGGTGGCAAAGAGTTTGTTTTCAGCAAAAACGTCTACTTTGGCCAGGCGGCGCATCAGCGTCGATTTGCCCACGTTGGTGTAGCCTACCAGCGCCACGCGCACCAGGCGGTCGCGCTCCTTACGCCGGGTCATGCTTTGCTGGTCGATCTTATCCAGCTTTTCTTTTAAAAATGTAATCCGATCCTTAATGATCCGGCGATCCGTTTCGAGTTCTTTCTCGCCCGGTCCGCGCATACCTACCCCGCCTTTTTGCTTGGTAAGGTGGGTCCACATCCGGGTCAAGCGGGGGTACATGTACTGGTACTGGGCCAATTCCACCTGGGTTTTGGCCTGGGCCGTTTTGGCGCGCATGGCAAATATGTCCAGAATCAGCAGACTGCGATCCAATACCTTAATTTCCTCGCTTTCAAAGGCCGCTTCCAGGTTACGTACCTGCGAGGGGCTGAGGTCATCATCAAAGATGATCATGTCCACGGGTTCGGCGGCAATAAAGGCTTGTATTTCCTGCAATTTGCCGCTACCTATGTAGCTTTTCGGATCGGGATGTTCCAGATTCTGGATAAAGGTATGCTTGGTTTCCACCCCCAGCGTCGCCACCAAAAATGCTAATTCGTCGAGGTATTCTTTGGTTTGCTGGGGACTCTGGCGTTGCGGACTTACGGCCACCAACACGGCCGTTTCTTGTTTTTTCTCTGTTGAGTTCGATGCTCTTTTATCTACCATTTACTTAGTGGAAACCGGGTCGCCGGTGCGATTGAAAGTTGAAAGTGGATAGTGTCTTTCTGCAAATCAGACGATTGAAACTAAGACCACTACCTAATAGCCATTATTTTCTTTAAAGGGGCAAGCTAGGGAAAACGGGGATTGTATCATAAAAGTTCTTATAAATTCTTTATGACTTAGCCAATGGTTTGCACTTTTTGAAAAAACCATTTTATTTTTGCAAAAATCTCTACGCCCATGATTCTGTTTACCCGGGTCGCCGACTACATCTAGTCGCCCCATCCACCGATCTTTCTTCGGCTTTTCCTAGCTCCTTACTTCTTCCCGAAGTGTCGGGCACTTTTTCTATTCCCATCATCGAGGTTCTTTTCAGGTACCATGCCCGACACGACCCGCTACTCCGGCGGTCTGATTCGCGGGATTCTGTGGAATTCCTGAAAATCCGGCCTCCTTCTAATTCTGCATAAGATTTTGAAAAAGTACCTCCAATTGCTCCGTACTGCCTTAGACGGCTCCGAGCAAAGCTATACCAGCGGTAGTATCAACCGTGCTATTTTCCTGCTGTCCGTCCCGATGATCCTCGAAATGGTTATGGAATCACTCTTCGCGGTGGTGGACGTTTTCTTCGTGTCCAGGGTCAGCACCGAAGCTGTGGCCACGGTGGGACTCACCGAGTCGGTCATCACGCTCATTTACTCCATGGCCATCGGACTCAGCACCGCCGCCACGGCACTGGTAGCGCGACGCGTGGGAGAAGGCAACCCCGATCAGGCGGGGAAAGCCATCGGGCAGATCATCCTGATTTCGCTGACTTTGTCGGTGGTGATGGGAGCTTTCGGCACCTACTTTGCCGGGGACATTCTGAGGCTGATGGGCGCCAGCTCCGAGGTAATCAGGGTAGGTACCCGCTTTGCCCAGATCGAGTTTCTGAGTAGTCCGGTGATTGTGTTGCTGTACTCGTTGAGCGGAGCACTGCGCGGGGCAGGTTCGGCCTCGGCGGCCATGCGCTCGCTGTGGATCGCCAACGGTCTCAACATGATTCTGGACCCGCTGTTTATTTTCGGCATCGGCTTTTTCACCGAAATGGGTGTCACCGGAGCCGCTGTTGCCACCACCTTGGGCCGTTCGGTGGGCGTGTGCTACCAGTTGTACTATCTGTATACCAACAAAAAGGCCGTCTCCATCACCTGGCCGGACTTCGTACCTGACTTTGCGCTGCTCAAAACCATACTCAACCTTTCGGCGGGCGCTACGGGTCAATTTCTGATTTCTTCGGCGAGTTGGATATTTCTCACGCGCATCCTGGCCGAATTCGGTAGCGATGTGATAGCGGGCTACACGATTGCTATCCGGGTCATTATTTTTACGTTGCTACCTGCCTGGGGCATGGCCAATGCCGCAGCCACACTGGTGGGTCAGAATCTGGGTGCTGGACAACCCGACCGTGCCGAAACGTCGGTATGGCGCACGGCTCGGCTCAATATGTGGTTTTTATTGGGCATAGCACTCCTTTTTTTTGTGGGAGCCGAAGTCATTATAGGGCTTTTCAGTACCGTACCCGCCGTGGTGAGTACGGGCGTCGAGGCTTTGCGTGTGCTGTGCTTGGGCTACGGATTCTTTGCCTATGGGATGGTGGTTATTCAGGCTATCAACGGGGCAGGCGATACGAAAACCCCCATTTACCTCAATCTGGTCTGCTTCTGGCTGGTCGAAATTCCGGTGGCTTATTTGTTGGCTTTAGTACTGGAATGGGGACCCATCGGCGTTTTTGCCTCCGTTCCTATCGCCGAGTCGCTGCTGGCCATCCTGAGCATCCTGGTGTTTCGACGCGGGCGTTGGAAGCTTATCCAGGTGTAGCCTAAATTTTCTTCATGGGTAGGGCGTACCTCTGTGATAATTGTTACAGAGGCACGCCCTGCTATCCGTTACTTTTGTAGAAGGAAGCAGGATCTATGGGCAACGCACTTTTTCCCTTCTTCCCGTTGTGTACACTTATTCTAAAATCACCCTGTGACAATACTTGGCTACTTTGCTTCCATTTTGATCGGTGTCAGCCTCGGGCTAATTGGCGGTGGGGGCAGTATCCTGACGGTCCCGGTACTGGTGTATATGATGGGTCTTAACCCCGTACTATCCACGGCTTACTCGCTTTTTGTGGTAGGCACTACGTCGCTTGTGGGTTCTTTTACCTACATGAAAAAGGGGCTCGTCAATTACAGAGCCGCCCTGGTATTTGCCGTCCCATCGTTCATTACCGTTTTTTTAACCCGTAAATTCCTGGTTCCCGCCATTCCCGATCCTGTGTTTACGATCGGTAGCTTCACGCTGGAGAAAGGTGCGGGGATTATGGGCCTGTTTGCCCTGATTATGCTGGCCGCCGCTTTCTCTATGATACGGCATAAGGATACAACGGAGAATGGTTCTGGTCCCCAGGACATTATATTCAATTATCCCCTGATCGCCCTCGAAGGGGCGGCGGTTGGACTGCTTACGGGGTTGGTTGGTGCGGGAGGCGGATTTCTGATTATTCCGGCGCTGGTGCTTTTAGCCCGGATTCCCATGAAAATGGCCGTGGGTACCTCCTTGCTCATCATCGCCGCCAAGTCGCTCATCGGATTCCTGGGCGATATAGGTCAGCAGACCATCGACTGGAATTTCCTCGCTATTTTCACCACCTTATCGGTCGTAGGTATCTTTCTGGGTTCCTACCTGACGCGTTTTATTCCTGGTGAGAAACTCAAACGCATCTTCGGCTGGTTTGTACTAGTAATGGCGGTGTTTATTTTGTGGAAAGAGTTTGGGTGAAGAGAGGGGGCAGAGGTGCTAAGTACCTAAGTACCTAAGTACCTAAGTACCTAAGGCGGAGTTGCCGCTCTGAAACAGATACCTCTTAGTTAGGAGTTATTTTTCACATTTGTATTCATTCGCTTTACCACTTTGTTCCTCTGGAACTTTACCACTAGAAAAAAAATGAAAATAGAACAGATATATACCGGCTGCCTGGCGCAGGGCGCCTATTTCATCGAATCAAACGGCGAGGCGGCAGTCATTGACCCGTTGCGGGAGGTAGCTCCATATCTTGAAAAGGCTCGGCGTGACAATGCGACGATCAAGTACGTTTTTGAAACCCACTTTCACGCCGATTTTGTGTCGGGACACCTGGACCTATCGCAGAAAACCGGAGCGCCTATCGTGTACGGCCCCAACGCAAATCCTACCTTCGATGCGCATATTGCCACCGACGGGGAGGAATTCAAGCTGGGAGCTATCACCATTCGTACCTTACACACGCCCGGCCACACGATGGAGTCTACGTGTTACCTGCTGCTGGATGAAAATGGGAAAGAAACCGCCTTGTTCAGCGGCGATACGCTTTTCATTGGCGATGTAGGCCGTCCCGACCTGGCCCAAAAAAGCGAACTGACCATAACAGACCTGGCGGGGTACCTCTTTGATAGTCTTCGAAATAAGGTCATGCCGCTGCCCAACGATGTGATTGTGTATCCGGCACATGGCGCAGGATCGGCCTGTGGCAAGAATATGAGCAAAGAAACTTCCGACACGCTGGGCAACCAGAAGCTATTTAACTACGCTCTTCGGGCCAACATGACCAAGGAAGAATTCGTGGAGGAAGTCACGGAAGGACTCGCCGAACCTCCCCAGTATTTTCCCCAAAACGTGCAGATGAACCGGCAAGGCTACGACAGTATCGACGACGTACTGGAGCGCGGTGCGCAGGCCCTCAGCCCAGCGGCTTTCGAGGTAGCAGCCAACGAAACGGGTGCGCTGATTCTGGACACCCGCGCGGCCAGCGATTTTGCAGCAGGTTTTATCCCCAATTCTATCAACATTGGCATCGATGGCGGTTTTGCCCCCTGGGTAGGGGCATTAATCCCGGATTTGAAACAGAGTCTGTTGCTTGTGACAGATCCCGGTCGCGAAGAGGAGGTGGTTACGCGCCTGGCGCGGGTAGGCTACGACTACACCCTGGGGTACCTGGATGGTGGCTTTTCGGCTTGGCAAAAAGCGGGTTTGGAAACGGATACAGTGCAGTCGGTGGCAGCCGAGGATTTTGCGAAAAAGTTTAAGAACAATGATCTGACCGTAGTCGATGTTCGTAAACCTACTGAATTTGGAACAGGACATGTAGAGGGGGTGAGAAACCTACCCTTGGACTACATCAGCGATCTGATGGCTGAGTTCCCTAAAAGCGATCCCATGTACCTGCATTGTGCGGGGGGGTACCGCTCCATGATCGCCGCTTCGATTCTTAAAGCCCGGGGTTTCGACAATGTTATTAACGTCGAAGGTGGATACGGCGCCTTGAAAGATGCGGGCCTACCGACCAGCAGCGACACAGCTGTTCACTAGTGCCTGGTCGTTGGTTCTTTAATTTCACCCAACTGTCATTTATTCCTTATCTGCTATGAATTTAATTGAAATCATCCGCCAGCCCTGGCCCTGGTACGTAGCCGGTCCCCTCGTGGGCCTCACGGTACCTGCCCTTCTGCTGATCGGCAATAAATCGTTCGGAATTTCCTCTTCCCTGCGCCACATGTGTGCGGCGTGTGTACCCGCCAACATTCCTTTTTTCCAATACGACTGGAAAAAAGAATCGTGGAACCTGGTCTTTGTGGTTGGAATTCTGATCGGCGGCTTCCTGGCCACGCAGTTTCTGGCTGATCCGAATGAAATCGTTATCGCTTCTTCAACCCGGACCACGCTCGCCGCAATGGGCATCACTGATTTTTCGGGCCTGATGCCGACCGACCTATTTTCCGTCGAAAACATCTTTACCCTCAAAGGATTGATCTTTTTTGTCTTGGGCGGTTTTCTGGTCGGATTTGGCACCCGGTATGCCGGTGGCTGTACCTCGGGCCACGCCATTATGGGCATATCCAATTTACAGTGGCCATCCTTGGTTGCCACGATCTGTTTTATGATCGGTGGCTTTGTGGGTACCCTCGTACTTCTACCCTGGTTCATGAGCCTGGTCTAGGTCATTTCCCATCACTATCTCTATCCTATGAAATCGAAAACAGCAACGCAACCCCTGGTTGCTTCTCCTTCCTCAAATACTCCCCTGGTATCGGAGCAGGATCTCGACATTCAGAACGAGCAGCATCGGGCCGAGGGCCCTACTGGCCTTGGCCGGTACCTGGTCGTCGGTGTACTATTCGGCATTGTGTTTGTAAAAGCCGAAATCATTTCCTGGTTCCGGATTCAGGAAATGTTCCGTCTGGATTCTTTCCACATGTACGGGGTCATCGGCTCAGCCATCCTCGTAGGGATGCTATCCATTGTACTAATCAAAAAATCAGGTGTAAAAACCCTGGCGGGTGAAAAGGTCGCCATTGCCCCCAAGTCATTCCACAAGGGTCAGATCTACGGCGGTCTGGTATTCGGCCTCGGCTGGGCCCTGACCGGCGCTTGCCCCGGACCCCTCTACGCCCAAATCGGAAGCGGGTACCTGGTGGTGATCATCACCCTACTGAGCGCCATGCTGGGCACCTGGACCTACGGAGCTTTGAGAACGCGGCTACCACATTAGGAAGGATAAAAGAGGAAAAAGGAGAACGGAGGAAAGGAATTCGACAAAGACTTTCCTCCTTTCTTCTCCTATCGCCTTTCCTTCTTCACCGCCAAAAGGTACGCCTGCTCGTCGCCCAAGGCAAATGATTCGCCATCGAGACTACCGAATACTTCGGTTACGAGTAGCCCTGCCTCCTCCATCAGGACTGTTAGGTCGGCTAGCGTGTAAACATGTTGCTCAACGCTCCGCGTAACCTGTTGGTATCCCCGTACATAGGTCAGTTCGGCGTGAATTACTCCGCGCAAGGCATCATACTCATTCTGAGCCAGGTACATAATATCATCCCCTATCTTCATCCACGCCCGCTCCTGAAAATCGGGTAAGACACTCTCGGCCAAAAGCTGCGTGTGCGCCACAAAACGCCCCCCCGGTTGCAGCTGATTCGCAATCTTTTGCAGAAACTCCTGCATCACCTCCCGCGAAAAAAAGCTAAAACTATTGCCCAGGCAGTAGGCCGCGGCGTAAGTGGTAGCTGGTAATTGCATTTGGATAAAATCACCCAGGAGTACCTGAATGGGTAGGCTCCCAGCCTGGGCGGATTGTTCCAATTCCTGGCAGTATTCCGGCGAAATATCCACGGCCGTCAGGTTATACCCTCGCTCGGCCAGCGGCAGGGCGTGACGCCCGTAGCCCGCCATGATATCCAGCACCCGGCTCTCGGGGGTCAGTTCCAGCACATCGGCCAGAAAATCCACTTCCCACTCGGTGTATTCTTCCGTCTGGTTTTGCTTCCAGGCTACTTGGGGAAGTCCTTCAAAAAAAGTATGGTACCATGCCATTTTATTCGTTTTTTTGTCTGAAAATCAGGTACAAAGGTAGGGATATACGGCTACTTTTCTGGCTTCCTCACATTACAATTCAGTACTCCTTTTTATTAAACCCACATTTTGCGGGTACGGTATTTGAAGCTACTTCAAATACTACCATTAACCCAAAACACCATACAACTATGAAAATTACGCAATTAGCGGGTTCTGTATTAGTGGCTACTCTCCTACTAGCGGGCTGCGGGCCTGCCTCTGAGCAAAAACAAACGCCCAATTCCGACATGAACGGCGCTACGCCCACGGTTACCGATGAAAGTCGGGCCGCGATGGGTGTAGGGGAAGGAAATCAGGACGAGCGGGGAGGGTATCCGGCCAATCAGGCGAATTTACACCCCGATTCCACGCGGAAAGATTCGATCAGGAAACGCCAATAACTGGCGTTGTCAGCCTCGGCTTTCGGGAAGCATCAAACTTTCCCAAAGCTACACATCCTGCCGCAGTACTTCCAGCGGCGAACGGGAAAGAATACCCCGGCTATTGGCCAGCCCGATGAGCACCGTAAGGCCGGAAACAATTAGGAATACCAGTAGAATAGGCACAAATTGGGGAGTAAAATCTACTTTGAACGTAAACTTTGCCAATCCCCAGCTACCCGCTAGCGCCACCAGAATCCCGGTGGCGGCAGCTAGTGCCCCCAGGAAAAAATATTCCAGAGCCGTGATGGCGAAAATCTGATTGCGGCTTGCCCCAATGGTGCGGAGCAATACGCTTTCCTGCAAGCGCTGGTACTTGCTGATCAGGACGGAGGAAATCAGCACGATCAGTCCGGTCAGGATGCTGAACCCCGCCATGAAGCGAATCACAAAGCCGATTTTTTCCAGTAATTCGTCCAGTACTTTCAGCACCAGGCCCAGATCGATGATGGAAATATTGGGAAAACGCTGCACAATAGCCCTTTGAAAATCAGCCGAACGCTGATTGGACTCCACCCGCGTGAGCAACACGTGGAATTGGGGAGCTTCTTCGAGAACCCCCGCTGGAAAAATCACCAGAAAACTGGTACGCACGCCGCCCCAATCCACTTCGCGCAGGCTGCCTACCACCGTAGACAGTAAAGTACCCTGCACATTAAATGTCAGGGTGTCGCCCAGCCGGAGGCGGTTTCGCTCGGCGAAGCCCTCCTCGATCGAAATAGGCACCAGCCCTTCGCCTTCGTATCTGCCCTGCCAGCTACCTCGCTTTAACTCCTCAAATTCCGTGAGGGTATCCCGAAACGTGACGCGATACTCACGGCTGAAAATCCAGTAGGATACCCTGTTCGACGTATCCTTCTGCAGGTCGGCGGCTGTAAGACCATTCACTTCTTCCAGTCGCATATTGACCACCGGTACGCTCTGAATGATGGGTAGCCCCTGCTTGGTGGCCAGCGAAAGTACCTCGTCGCGCTGGTTGCTTTGAATATCGAACAAAACGACATTGGGCTGATTGCCGCTGGTGGAAAGCGTCACGCGTTTCAGAAGAAGCGACTGTACCAGAATTAACGTACAGATAAAAGCCGTCCCCAGGCCAATGGAGACGATAAGAATGGAGGTCTGATTGTTGGGCCGATGCAGATTGGCCAGCGCCTGCCGCCACACGTAGCTCCACGAGGATGGAAAAAATCGCTTTACCAATCCCATCATCAGCGAGGCCATCGCCAGCAAAAGCAAGAAAGCCCCCAGGATGCTACCCGTAAAAATCGCGGCTTCCGGCCAATCGTTGGTTTGCAGATAGGTAAAGAAAAAAACAAAGAGCAGGATCAGACCATAGATCAGCCAGCGCAGGGGATCTTTGGCCGTGGAATCCGGTTCGAAAGAAGCCCGCAGTACGCGCAAAGGTGAAATGTTTCGAACCGAAACAAGGGGTAATAACGCAAACAGGATAGAAATGAGCGTACCCAGTACCACGCCCTGACCTACCGCCGGCCACGAAATTTCGGTGGTCAGGTCAAAGGGGAGGAAGTCTTTGAGGACCACAGGCAGGAATTGCTGAATGATCGTTCCCAAAGCAGCTCCCAAGACCGACCCCAGAAAACCTACCCCCACGATTTGGATGAGGTAGATCACGAACGCCTGGGACGACTTTACCCCCAAACAACGCAGCAGCGCAATAGCGTTGAGTTTTTCGCGAATGTAGATATGTACCGCGCTTGCCACGCCCACGCAACCCAGCAACAGGGCAATGAAACCTACCAACGCCAGAAACTGAGTCAGATCCTCGAAGGAACGGCCCGTCGATTCTTTCTGACCCTGCACTGTTTGCGTATCAAAATCGTCGAGTTCCAGGCGGGGCTCTATCTTTTTTACGATCTGCTCCACGTTGGTCTGCGGCGCGTATTTGAAGAAATACAGATAATTGATCCGGCTACCCTTCTGTTCCAATCCCGTCTGCTCGAGATACCTCAGAGGTATGTACACCGCCGGGGCCACTGTCGTGGTGATGCCCGTTTGGCCGGGCGCTTTGAGCAGGACACCCGCAATGACAAACGTTACATCTCCTAACTTGACCGAATCACCTACCTTAGCATCATATTGCAGCATTAGAGTTTGGTCCACCAGAGCCTGTTGCTGATCCCGGAACGTACGGCCCGCTTCCGCCGGGATGGTTTCCAGTTCGCCATAGTAAGGGTAGGTACCTTCCAAAGCCCGTATCTGCGCCAGACGGCTTCCGCCATTTTTGGGAAAATAGGCCATGGACGCAAAGCGCCGTTCTTCCGAACGGTCCTCGCCCAGCGAATCCAGCAACGGGCGGAGTTTGGTCGGAGCGGGCTGATTGCCGGAAATTTCCAGATCAGCCCCCAACAGCGTGGCGGCCTGCGTGTCGATGTTTCGCCGGACGTTCTCGCCCAGCGAATTAATAGCCACCAGCGCCGCAATACCAAGAATAACCGACGAAATGAACAGCACCAAGCGTGAACGGCTCCGGCGGCTGTCGCGCCAGGCCATTTTCAGCAGCCAGGGGAAGGAAAAGCTTTCTCTATATTCTATCATCGGAAACGAGTTTGCCGCCCTTAATTCTTACAATGCGCTGGGTCATCGCCGCCAGATCCAGATCGTGCGTGACGAGTACCAGTGTGGTACCGGCTTGTTTGTTCAGGTCGAACAGGAGTTGAATCACCTTCTCGCTCGTTTCGGCGTCGAGGTTGCCCGTGGGTTCGTCGGCGAAGAGGATTTGGGGTTGGTTGGAGAAGGCCCGAGCCAGCGACACCCGCTGCTGCTCGCCGCCGCTGAGTTGGGTGGGATAGTGATGCGAGCGATCGGCCAGACCTACCTTGTCGAGCAAATCGAGCGCAATGGGCCGCACGTTTTTTTCGCCCCGGAGTTCGAGGGGTACCATTACATTTTCGATAGCGGTCAGGGTAGGCATCAGCTGGAAGTTCTGAAAAATGAAGCCCACGTAGCGATTGCGCAGGGCAGCCAGCTGGTTTTCGGTGAGGTCGTTCAGGCGGGTATCGTGCAGGGTTACGCTACCCGATGAGGCGCGATCCAACCCTGCGCACAAGCCCAGCAGGGTGGTTTTGCCACTGCCCGAGGGGCCTACAATGGCCATCGTCGAACCTGCTTCGACCGTAAAACTGACGTTATCCAATACCTTCAAATCCCGGCCTCCGCTCTGGTATATTTTGTTGACTTCCTGTAAATTAAGTATGCTGTTCATGCAAGATTGAAAGGAAATGGAATGAATTTGCGTTATCACCTCACGGCAGCGGACGACCGCCCTTCGCCCTCTCCTGGCAGGAGAGAAAGCTATCCGTTCGCGTTTGCCTTCGGGTAGGTAGTTTCCTATTTTTAAGGGAAAGTGGGGCGTAAGGTTATTCAACACAACGGCTATCTTTACTGTTCATTATTTTCAGAAAGTACTATGCGGAATTTATCAATCCTGACTCTCCTGATTTTTTCAACGCTTTTTTTTGGCTCCTGCTCGGGGGACAAACAGGAGGGTACCTCCGAATCCACAGCTTCTACAAAAAGTGATACAGTCACCGCAGAAAAGCAGGAAAGAACGATCCTGTTTTTTGGCAATAGCCTCACGGCGGGCTACGGCGTGGAGCCTTCCGAAGCCTTTCCGGCACTGATTCAGGAAAAACTGGATTCGCTGGATTTGCCATATAGAGTTGTAAATGCCGGGGTAAGCGGCGAAACGACCTCGGGTGGTAACAGCCGCATCGACTGGGTACTGCGCCAACCCGTAGATATATTTGTGCTGGAATTGGGTGGCAACGATGGCCTGCGGGGTATTCCGCTGGCCGAAACCCGCAAGAATCTGCAAGCCATTATGGATAAGGTAAAGGCGAAGTACCCCGCCGTAAAAATCATCCTGGCCGGGATGCAGGTACCCCCCAACATGGGGGGTACCTACGCCGGCGAATTTCGCTCTCTTTATACGGAATTAGCTGCTAAAAACAACGTCGGCCTTATTCCTTTTTTGCTGGAAAAGGTAGGTGGCGAACGCAAGCTCAATCAATCCGACGGCATTCATCCTACTCCCGAAGGCCACAAGATTGTGGCGGAGAATGTGTGGGAGGTTTTGGAGGGGGAGGTGTAGGGAGAAACAGCCGGTCATTTTCAGCTGCTATTTGCTTCCTGCCTATTTCGTATATTTAATAAAAAACGAAATAGCTATGTCGGCGCGAAATTTGAAAGACATACTGCATAAGCAAATCGAATTGCTTGAAGACCCCGAAGATGTTCAGAACCTGTTTCTCACAGTAAACGACTTTTTAGGGCAGCGGCAGCTTTGGGAACAGGAAACGCCAGAATTTATGGAGCAACTCCGGGGTACTTTGGAGACTATTCGTGCGGCTTCTGCCACCATTCCCAATTCTCAGGTAATACGTGAAGCCAAGGAATGGATTACGAAATAGTGTGGACGGAAGCGGCCAGAGAAGACTATCGAACTGTTACTTCTTATCTATTGGATCTCTACGACTTCAAAGTAGCCGATCGATTCACGGATACCATAGCCAATAAAAGGGTGCTGCCCGGAAAGATTCCGTTTATAGGTCGTAAATTGGCTTACCTTTCTCCCGTACGAAAATTTCCGGTCGAGCCTTCCATGATGATCTACTATACAGTGATCAATCGAAAAGTCATTATCCCAAATCTCCTGGACACGCGACGATCTATTTCTTAACTTACTCTATTCATGATGGGGAGATTTTCAAACCTCCCCTAAACCACTACCCATTCTCCTCATCGAACCGATCCGTAATCGCCTTGCGGATCGCCTGATGCGGTCGCATACCCGCGCTGCGGGTGCGGGGTACGGCGTGGTCGGTGGCGGACGATTTGGCGCGAAGAGCGAGGTTGGATACGGTGAGGTGACTGTTGCGCCATTGGTCGTATTCCTCGTCGGTCATGATATGGCGGGCCACTTCGCCGCGCGCGTGGCCGTCGTTGTAGGCGTTGATTCGACTATCGGTCAGGGCTAGTTTACGTTCTTCTTCCAAATCGGCGATCTCCTTACGCAGGGCTCTTTCCTGCTCTTTCAACTCGTCCAGCTGCGGTAGTACCGACAGGTCGTTTTCCATGATATTCTTCTGTACCATTTGCTGGGCCAGTACCTTTTCCAATTCCGTGAGTTCCTTTACCAGTTTCTTCCGCCGCCGCCTCAAACGCCACAGGCGCGGGTCGATCTGTAGCCAGCGGTACCAGAAACTTTGCAGCACGGGCAACGCCAGTCCCAGCGATACGGCCCCCGCGATGGCGAAAAGTACCCCACTCAGCACAAACGACAGCAACGCCCACGGGCTGTTGACCAGCATCATGCTCACGTTGTCGGAGTCGCGCAGGGCCTGTTCGATTTTATTGGTCAGTTCGGGGCTGTTGATGGGGGCACCCGTGAGCGGATCCACGGCGTTGAGTTGCAGATTCTTGATGGATTTGTTGATCGCCTCCTTCAATTTATCGGTGCGGTAGGCCTCGTAGCGAAACCAGCCTAACACCAGCAGGGTACCTATGGCAAATACTGCCAGGATCACCTTGAATCGCCCGTAGCGTTTTTTGATGCGGGGCGAGTCGTCGGTCTGGTACGGGCCTTCGATCAGGCGGTCGTACGCGGGCTTCAACAGGATGGATACCATCGCTAGCCCCACGGCAAAAGCCCAGGCTTCGTTGGAATTACGGATATTAAGCGCGTAGGCTACAATCTCATGCGAGATAATCAGGTCGCCAAAAAGGAAGGAAAGTCCAGCCGCCAGGAAAATAAATCCCGCCAATAACGAGTAGTGCGTGGCGGCGTTGGTGCGTTTCTGTTTGAGCGACTCGGTTTCCTGCTCCGTTTCGGTCACGCGACTTTGAATTTCCTGGGTACGTTTGGAAGTTTGATTCAGCCCTAGCAAATGTTCCTGCATAGCATCGAAAGCTCCTTTGCGCTTGCCCAGGGTATCCTGCCGGGTCGCTTCCAGCGTGTTTAGTTCGCTCTTTTTCTCAATGAGGCGTTCCGCCACCCATTCGTGGCTTACCTGGCTTGACAGGTACCCTTCGTAGGCCTCGCGGCTGAGGTTTTCGATGCCGCTCGTATAGCCGTGCTGGTAATCGGGATGCTGGTTTTCCATTTAGTTGATAGTGGATAGTTGAGAATTGATAGTGTGAAAATTTATCCGTTGCCCTTTCATCCTCTCTCCTTTTACCCTTGACCGTTAACCCTTTCCTCCGCTCTCCTTTCTTCCCTCATTCCCCTGTGATTTCGCGTAACTGTTTCTCGGAAAGGTGCCCCTTCATCGTTCGGGCCAGGTAGAATTCGCTTTCGAAGAGTTTGATGAGCATATCGCGGCGGGCGTGCAGGCGGGCGCGGGCACCTTCAGAGGTACTCTGTGCACGGAGTACCTGCCATTTCTGTACCCGCAGATCGTTTATTTCCCGGTCCAGATGCCCGATTTCTTCTTCCCAGGATTGGGTATAACCCACCGCATCGCGACGGCTACGCTGAGTCATTATCCATAGACGTAGATCGTTGCGTAACACGATGATATTGCTAAGGAATAATTTTCCAGCAAATAGGAAGAGAAAAAATACGAATATAAATAAGGCCGTGGCCTGCCACCCATTTTGGATTTGCGCAGCCTGCGCAAATACGAATAACGCCGCCGCCAGCGGCATGCCTACCTCTTCCAGTAGTCGCCGCCACGATACCTTACTTTCGGTATCGTGGAAAAGCGATACACGCCCGAACAGATTGAACATTCCGGCTAGAAACACGCCCAATGCTACGAACGGACTACTGGCGAAGGCGGGCCGCAGGGTTTCTTCGATGAGGTAGTAGTTGCCCACGCACATGGCGATCGAAAGTACCAGACCTACCAGCGTACGCGGCAGTTGATGTTCACCTTCGGGACGGGATCCTTCCAAGCCTTTCAGCTTGGCTTGTAATTCATCAATGCGGTTTTCCTTCTGCCCGATAAACAGATTTAACTCCTGCACCCGCTCGTTTTGCTGTTCGATATCACGTTCGTGGTGGGTAACCAGGTGTTGGAAGTAGCTATGGATGCTATCGGTTTTTTTGGTGGGTTCCGACTTGGAAAGTCCGAACAGTACGCCTTCGTCGCGAAGGGTATCTTCATCGGCCAGCCAGTAGGGCATGGTCACATGGTTGTCATCCGGGGTGATTTCAGTGGTCAGCCTTACAGCGGGAGCAGAGGGCAGAATCAGTGGCGGGTTATTTTCTACGGGAAGAGAATTCTCTTCCCTGGGGCCGGGATACTGCTCGTCGGCTTTTTTGGCAAATTGCGTAAAACGTTTCCAGATGGAAGCCATAACTCAGTGGATACTTGACAGGGTAGCGTGCATGATTGTCCGCGAGTATCTACCAAAACTACCGGACAATCTACATTATTGTGATGACTGATGAAATTTAAGGGTAGCCAAGGGTGAAGTCAACCTACCTCAAACATCTTTTTCAAGGCCTGCCACAACCTCTTTTTCAACGCTTTGTCGGCATCGATGACCGATAGCGGGTCAGCGAGAAGAAACCAGATGCCCTCGATGTATTTGGGGGTATAGGGCGGGAGGAGTAAGTCCAGTTGAAGTTTGATCAAAGGTACCCCGAACGTGATGAAGTAGTTCGTACTCTTGGTAGCCAAAACTGCCCTGGCATCAGAGGAAGGCAGAGTACTCAAATTCAGGATGTCGGTTTCGGTGATGGAGTGACCCGTAGCTTTCAGGATGTTTTCCAGCAGCAGCGCATCCGAAGGTAGCAGATCGGCCTGTTTTTTTTCATCCATCAAAACCAGAATGCTGTGCTGTAAAACGGGAAATTGGATAGCGGGCCGCACTATTTCCGGAGTATGTATTGGAGTAGGGAGGGGTACTTCAATCGTGATTTCGGTCTTTTCGACTGCCGGGGCAGGTATTATCTCAGCTGGGTCTGAGGGCACTTTTTCACTAACAGGCAATTCCGCCACCTTTTCCTCCTCTACCCGTTCAGCGGCTGCGGGTTCTTCCACCCGAAACAGCGTATCGTACTGAAAGAAGGTTTTGTAAAACGCAGCGGAATCGTCCATTAAACAAACAGCATAAGTATGAAATCTTCAAAAATTAGCTCACGACTCCAACAGCTTCCCGGTGAATCAGCGCCTCGCGGTCGGGGCCCGTCGAAACAAAGCTAATGGGTAGCTTCAATTCTTTTTCAAGATACTCCACGTAGGTAGTCAGGGCGGCAGGCATGTCGTCAAAGGCGCTTATACCATCCAGTGATTGCTCCCAACCCGCAAAATCCTGGTAGACGGGCTCCACCTTTTCGGTACACAAATCGTAGGGTAGCTGATCCGTCAGGGTACCATCGGCCAGGCGGTAGTGGGTACACACGCGGATGGTATCAAAAATATTAAGTACGTCCACTTTCATCATCACGAGTTGGGTCACGCCGTTGATCATGACGGCGTACTTCAACGAGGGTAGGTCCAGCCAACCGCAGCGGCGCGGCCGCCCCGTGGTGGAGCCAAATTCGTTGCCTTCCTTCCGCATCTTTGCCCCCGTTTCCTCCAATAGTTCGGTGGGAAAAGGCCCGCTCCCCACGCGGGTACAGTAGGCTTTAAAGATACCGAACACCTCACCGATGGCGTGGGGCGATACGCCCAACCCGGTGCAGGCTCCGGCGGCCATAGTGCTCGAACTGGTCACGAAAGGGTACGAGCCAAAATCAATATCCAGTAGGGAACCCTGGGCACCTTCAGCGAGCACCGCCTTATTTTCAGTCAGGGAATCATTGATGAGATATTCGCTATCCACCAGCTTGAATTCTTTCATAAATTCGACAGCGGAAAAGAATCGCTCTTCGGCGGTTGCTAGTGCTTCCTGGTAGTCGAACTGATAGAAGTCGAGGATCGCTTTGTGCGCAGTAACGAGTTTCTGGTATTTACTCTTAAAATCACCCGAAATCATATCACCCACCCGCAGACCGAGCCGGGCCACCTTATCCTGATAGGTGGGGCCGATGCCGCGCAATGTAGAGCCGATTTTATCGTCGCCCTTGGATTTTTCGTAGGCAGCGTCCAGCAGGCTATGGGTGGGCAGGATGAGCGATGCCTTCTTGGAAATATAAAGATTGGCCTTTAAATCCAGATTGAATTTTTGCAGGCCTTCGATTTCCCGCCGAAACACGATAGGGTCGAGTACTACCCCATTGCCAATGATATTTTGAATATCAGAGCGAAAAATTCCGGATGGGATTTGGTGCAGTACGTGCTTGATGTTGTCAAATTCGAGGGTATGCCCCGCATTGGGACCGCCTTGAAAACGCGCCACCACTTGGTAGCGGGGAGCCAATACGTCCACGATTTTTCCTTTTCCTTCGTCGCCCCATTGGAGGCCCAGCAATACGTCAATTTTCATGTAGTAGATGGATGATGGATACTAGATACTGGATGCTAGACTCTTAGATTGATCTTGTACCGTACCGCATCTGATATTTAGTATCTATTTAAAATAAAAAAAGCCCGACTTGACCCCACAATGAGTCGAATCGGGCCGTATGAATTAGTTCAATTGTTGTTTCGATCGAAGATTTCTTCCTCGGCAATATCATTTCGGTTTTCGCAATTGGAACGGGTACAGCCGCCATAAAAAATCAGCGAGTGATGATCTACCTTGAAATGCAACATTTCGCCCACCATATTCTGGATCGACTGAATCCGGGGATCGCAGAATTCCATTACCTTATGGCAGTCGGTACAGATCAGGTGATCGTGCTGCTTGAAGCCGTAGGATTTTTCGTATTGCGCCAGGTTTTTGCCAAACTGATGCTTGGTGACCAGATCACAATCGACCAATACATCCAGGGTATTGTAAACCGTGGCCCGGCTGACGCGGTACTTCTTGTTCTTCATGCTGATGTAGAGCTCGTCCACATCAAAATGATCGCTCCGGGTATAGATTTCCTCCAAAATCGCAAAACGCTCAGGCGTCTTGCGCAAGCCCTTGTTTTCCAGATATGCCGTCAGGATTTTTCGGGCGGCCTCCATATTATCCTTTCCGTTTTGTGCCATAGGTTGCTGAATCTGGTGCAAATATCGAGTATTTTACGAGTAAATCATAGAATTGTGGATACCAGACATTTGATTCTGGATACTGAATTACTTAGCATTATCGCAGATTGACCCAAAATTCAATTAGCTAGACTTATATACCGTCCGCTTTTGTACAGAGCAGTCCAGAATCAAAGACCCAAAATCAGGAGACCAAGTTGAGATTAGCATCGAAACGTAATACTTTAAAAACCCCATCCACGCGCTCCAGCTTGTTAATGAGCATATCCAGGTGGCTGGTATCATGAACATAAAGCCTGATATCGCCCTCAAAGACGCCGTCTTCGGTATCGATCGTCAGCCCGCGCATGTTGATGTGCAAATCACTGGAAATGATGCGCGTCACATCGTTGATGAGCCCCACGCGGTCGGTACCGGTGATACGCAACCCCGCCAGGAACGCTTCTTCCTTCTGCGACTTCCACTTGGCTTTCAGGATACGATTGCCATGTTTCGACATCAGTTCGGCGGCATTGGGGCAGGTGGTACGGTGAATCTTGATACCCTCGTTGATGGTCACAAAGCCGAACACGTCGTCGCCCGAGATGGGGTTGCAGCAGGGGGATAGTTTGTAATCAATCTTGTCAAGATCCTCCCCAATAAGCAGCGTGTCGCTATCAGAGCGCTCCCCGTGGATGTTTTTCAAAAATTTGACTACTGCTTTTCCATCCGTCGTATCGTCGGTGCCCATCTTTTCCTTCCGCTCCCTATTCTCCCTGCTTTCCTTATGCTTCTTGAATTTGCGCAGCTCGTCTATCTGAATGTAACCTTTGCCGATGCGATAGAAAAAGTCAGCGGGTGTTTTACTCTCAAAGAAAGCCCGTAACTGGTTAAAGGTTTCATGATTGGCCTCGATGCCCAGTATTTTGAGCTTCTTCTCCACCATATGCTTCCCGTCTATCTCGTAGCGGCGGCTATCTTCCTTCAAGTAATCCTTGATTCGGGTCCTTGCCTTCGACGTCGTCACAATCCGCAACCAGTCCTCGTTGGGCTTCTGCTTACTCGATGTGATGATCTCGACCTGATCGCCGTTTTTGAGTACGTAGCTGATCGGAGCCAGGGTACCCCCTACCTTGGCGGCCATACAGTGGGCACCTACCTCGGAGTGGATGTCGAAGGCGAAGTCAAGCGCAGTCGCACCCTGCGGCAGTACCTTGAGTTCGCCCTTGGGCGTAAAGCAGAACACTTCTTCGGTAAAGAGATTACTGCGGAATTCGTCCAGAAACTCAATGGCGGCCGTGCGGTCGCCCGATCCGTTCTCCAGCGTTTCGCGTACCCGACTAATCCACACTTCGATGTTACCCCGCACTTTGGTATCGTTGCCTTTGTACTTCCAGTGGGCCGCGTAGCCCTTCTCAGCGATCTCGTCCATGCGCGACGTACGAATCTGTACTTCTACCCATTGGCCGGTTTTGCTCATGACCGTAGAGTGCAGCGACTGGTAGCCATTGGCGCGCGGGGTACTTAGAAAATCTTTGAGGCGGTCGGGATTCGGCTTGTAGTGATCCGTGACAATAGAGTACGCCTGCCAGCACAACGCTTTTTCGCGCTCGAATTCGGCCGGAGCGTCAATCATGATACGAATGGCGAACAGGTCGTAAATTTCCTCGAACGGTTTATTCTGTATCCGCATCTTGTTCCAAATCGAATAAATGGACTTGGGACGGCCCTTGATCACGTACTTGAAACCCGCCTCCTGTAAATCCTGCTCGATGGGATCGGTGAAGCGGGCGATAAAGCGATCGCGCGTGGTTTTGGTTTCGCGTAATTTGCGGGATACGTCACGGTAGGCTTCCGGCTCGGCATATTTAAGGTACAGATCCTCCAACTCGGATTTTATGGCATACAGCCCCAAACGGTGCGCCAGCGGGGCGTAGATAAAAATCGTTTCGGAGGCAATCTTCAACTGCTTATCGCGGGGCATACTATCCAGCGTGCGCATATTGTGCAGGCGGTCGGCCAGTTTGACCAGAATCACGCGCACATCATCCGAAAGCGTGAGCAGCATTTTCCGGAAATTCTCCGCCTGCTGCGACGTACCGTACTCAAACTTTCCCGAAATCTTGGTGAGCCCGTCGATGATTTGGGATACCTTCTTACCGAACAGGCGACTGATGTCCTCAATCGTCATCTCGGTGTCTTCTACCACATCGTGCAGCAGAGCGGCCACGATGGCCGTGGTACCCAACCCGATTTCCTCCACTACAATCTGCGCCACGGCCAGTGGGTGGTAGATGTAAGGCTCGCCCGACCGCCGTCGCATGTCCTTATGGGCTTCTACCGAGGTGTTAAAGGCTTTCTTTATCGACTTAGCATCATTATCTTTGAGATAGGGCTTGGCCGTCCTGAGTAGTTTCCTATATTTTTTCAGGATCTCGCTCCGCTCCTGCTCTAAGTCTATTGCGATTGTTTCCACGGTGTCATTTCATTTCCAGTAACGCTACACCAAATTAATTCATTAAGCAATCATTATCAACAATACTTTAATCAATGAACAATGGAGAGTTGACAGTGGATAATTTTTAGTTTACTCAAAATCAATACTTTACACTAAATTCATACTATCTTTCTCTAAAAATTCAATCAAATTCTTTTTATTTATAAACAAAAATTCGAGTGATCTGATTACCTTTGCACTCCCAAAAATAACTATTACTCAAAAATAGTTATCGGAACACGCGGGCGTGGCGAAATTGGTAGACGTGCCAGACTTAGGATCTGGTGCCGCAAGGCGTGGGGGTTCGAGTCCCTCCGCCCGTACGATCGAAAAAAGCCCCGAAAAAGGGGCTTTTTTAATTTTGATTGAGTGAATTGTGATTGAGGGGACCACCCGAGCGGTGGATGACGCCTCTTCATTATTATTCACTCATTCACTCATTCACTCAATCACTCATTGAAAATGGAAGTTCTCTTAGAAAAAAGCTCCCCCACTACGGCTTCGCTTAAAGTGAAGCTATCTCAGGAAGACTATAAGCCCAAGGTGGACAGGACCATCAAAGACTACGCCAAAAAAGCTACTCTGAAAGGCTTTCGCCCCGGCAAGGTACCTATGCACGTCATCACCCGGATGTATGGCAAGAGTATTCTGGTTGATGAGGTCAACCACATGCTCAGCCATGCGGTGAGTGACTATATTCGTGACAACAAAATACAGGTAGTGGGAGACCCGCTTCCTAACCGCGAGCAGGCCGATACCATTGACTGGGAAAAACAGAGCGATTTCGAATTTGTGTACGACTTGGGCATGGCCACGGATTTTGAGGTAGATTTCTCAGAAATTCCAGCAATATCCCACTACACGATTACGGCGGACGAGACAGAACAAGAATCGTCGATTGCCAATCTGCGGGAGCGTTTTGCTGGATCAATCAATCCGGAGGTATCCGAAGCAGGCGATATGATCTACGGCGAGCTGAAGCAGGAATCGTCGGAGTTTACGACCAATACGGCTATCCCGACCAAACGGATCAAGGAAGATCAGCAGCCTAAATTCCTGGGTGTTAAGAAAGGGGATGAAATCGTTTTTGATATTCAGGGCACCTTCGAGGACGAAGCCGCCATCGCGCACGTAACGGGAAAGAAAAAGGAAGACGTCAGCGAACTAACGGGCGAT
>JBBRDE010000015.1:0-33890 GCA_038204185.1 Cytophagales bacterium | reverse complement strand
GCTTGCCAGGTAGTCATCGTACTTCTTACGATCCTGGGGCGTAACCTTGAACTGGTCGTAGCGGGTGTAGAAATCCGCCATCGAGGAATCCTGCGCCACCACGGATTCGCTTTTCGTGAGCGCGTCGCGCTGTTTACTGATAGTGTTGGCTTTGCGGGCAGCTTCTTCGCGGGCAAGGGCTTTCTCAATCTCAGGATTCTGCGTATCCACGTTAAACCAATCTACGCTCACCAGCGCCTGATCCACCGGCTCGACACCGTAAAACCAGCCCTTCCAGAACCAGTCCAGATCGACGCCCGAAGCATCTTCCATCGTACGGAAGAAATCGGCCGGCGTCGGACTTTTAAATTTCCACCGGTTAGCATATTCTTTGAATGCATAGTCAAACAGTTCGCGGCCCATGATGGTCTCGCGCAGAATGTTCAAGCCAGCAGCGGGCTTGGCATACGCGTTGGGACCGAGACCGATGACGTTGTCGGACTGGGCCATAATGGGTGTAAGCACATCTTTGCTCGAAGCCATGTAGTCGGTGATGCTCTGCGCCTCGCCGCGCCGCGTGGGGTAGTTGTAGTCCCACTCTTTCTCAGCCAAGTACTGGCAAAAGGTATTCAATCCTTCGTCCATCCAGGTCCAGTTACGCTCGTCGGAGTTTACGATCATGGGGAAGAAGTTGTGCCCTACTTCGTGAATAATAACCCCGATCATGCCGTACTTAGTGCCCTCGCTGTAGCTACCATCTGCCTCCGGCCGACCGCCGTTGAACGAAATCATGGGATACTCCATGCCTCCGCCCGACGTAGCATGGCACGAGATAGCCACCGGGTAGGGGTACTCGAAGGTACGGTTGCCGTACGACCGCAACGTGTGCTCCACTGCTCGGGTCGAGTACTGCTCCCACAGCGGGTTACCTTCTTTGGGATAGAACGACATCGACCAGATCTTGCGGCCATTGCCGTACACGTCGGTTTTCATGGCATCCCATATAAACTTCCGGCTGCTGGCGAAGGCAAAATCGCGCACATTATCGGCTTTGTACACCCAGGTCTTCTTGCCAGTAGGTTTATTTTTTTCATTGGCGATTGCCTCATCCTGCGTTACGATAATGACGGGCGTAGTCGCAGTTTCAGCATCTTTCATGCGCTTTTTCTGATTGCCTGTTAGCACCTGATTGTAGTTCTGGCATTCGCCCGAAGCGGCCACAACATGGTCGTTGGGTACAGTAATGGCTACCTTGTAGTTCCCAAAAATCAGCGAGAACTCACCCTGTCCCAGAAACTGCTTGTGATTCCAGCCATTGACGTCGTCGTAGGGAGCCAGGCGCGGAAACCAGTGGGCGATGAAGTAGTTGTAATTACCATCTTTTTCGTAGAATTCGTAGCCGCTGCGCCCGTAGTATTCAGTGATATTGTAGTTCCAGTCTACGCTGAATACCACATTGGTGTTCGGTTTCATGGATACGGGCAGGTCGATGCGCATCATGGTACCCACGATAGTATGGGGGAGCGCCTTGCCGGATTTGTCCCTCACAGCACTGATGTTATAGCCAAACTGCTTCTTTGAATCAAGACTCGCGCCGCGCCCGGCGTTCATGGTTTGCAGCTGCCCGGTACTCATCCCTTTGGGGTTGATCGTACCCGTCCGGCTCAAACCACCGATGGCATCTTCTTTGAAAAAATTCTGGTCCAGCTGCAGCCAGATGTAGGGTAGGTCGTCCGGTGAATTGTTGAAAAAAGTGATCGTCTCGGAGCCGATGATGCGTTGGTTTTCGTCGTCGAGCTCGGCCTTGATGTCGTAGTCAGCGCGTTGCTGCCAGTACTCCTTGCCGGGCGCGCCCGAGGCAGTCCGGTAGGTGTTGGGGGTAGGTAGGGCGGTACCCATTTGCTCGAAGGTCGTGTTGGCCTTGTAGTTGTTGGGGTTCGCGTTTTGCGCACGCCCGCTCCACGCCGCCAGAAGAGCGACCGCCAGGAAAAGTAGGTTTTTCATGAATTTCATCGAATTTAGATTAGGTTACGTTTTTATTTGAAAAAGTTTTCTGCTAAAATCAGAGTGAGACCATCTCTTTAAAAAGCTTATTATTGATAATTAACGACAACGCCATGCCAGCGATGAGACCCGATAGCACAAAATTCCAGGTACGCTTGGGTACCCTGGACAACTCAACCACAAAAAAAGCCAGTACCAGCACAATCAGCACGACCAATAGTTGTCCTAGTTCAATGCCTACGTTGAAGGCCAGCAGAGGCTGAAAAATGCCCGATTCATCCCCCAGCAGACTCCGCAGGTAGCTCGAAAATCCCAAGCCGTGGATTAGCCCGAAACCCAGCGCCAGCGGGTAGCGCAAGGAAGAGCTTTTTTCCTGAGCGACCAGCATCGTTTTCGGAATTCGGTGAAACAGATTGACGATGGCCGTGATTAGTATAGTAATAGGAATCAGAAACTCGACAACATCCGAACGAAACGATATGATTTCGAGCGTGGCCAGGACTAGCGTCAGTGAGTGCCCCAAGGTGAAGGCCGTTACCAGAATCAGCACTTTTTTCCAGTCGCGCAGGGTATAAATGACGCAAAGTGCTACGACAAATAAAATATGATCGTACCCGTTGGGGTCGGCAATGTGTTCAAATCCCAGTTGGAGGTACGCTTGAAATTCAGTCATGTAAAGGGCAAATCGTAGCTAACAGCCTGGGACGGTCGACCATGGGCTTTCTCACTCTTCAAACTTTAAAGATAGAAAAGATTTTCAAACTCCCTACCCAACCAATAGTTGGTAAGGCAATTAATTTGTAAGGTCTAATTATTTCGGGAAAAAGTTAAATTTGCCACTCACCCATCAGCAACCTATGAAAACCATCCGATTAGAAGAAACAGGTACCCCAGCCGAAATACTGCACGTCGTCGACCTACCTACTCCCCCACCAGCAGCGGGTGAGGTTTTAGTCAAAATTATCGCCAGTCCCATCAATCCCTCTGATATATCCTTTGTGCAGGGACGCTACGGAATCCATCCCGAGCTGCCCTCGGGCGCGGGATTTGAGGGCGTAGGCGTAGTAGAGGCCGTGGGTAAAGAAGTACGCCTACCTGTGGGGAGCCGGGTGAGTTTCACCGGGGTAGGTAGCTGGGGTGAGTACATCGTCGTCAACCAGAAGGCCGCCATTCCGCTGCCCGAGGCGATCCCGGACCAGATGGCCGCCCAACTCTTTGTGAATCCGTTCACGGCCTGGGCGATGGTAGAAGAATCGGGCGTACAAGCGGGGGAATGGCTGATGATTACGGCCTGTGGCTCGGCGTATGGGAAATTAGTGATTCAGTTATGTCAAAAGAAAGGAATCAAAACCATCGGTACCGTCCGCCGCGACGACTTGAATAAGGATTTGAAAAAGCTAGGTCTGAATGAAGTCGTCAACACCGAAACCGAAAACCTGCCCCAGCGCGTCCGCGAAATCACGGGCGGTAAGGGGGTACCTTGTGTGGTGGATTCGGTAGGGGGTACCCTCACCGAAGAAGCCATGAAGTGCGTGGCCCAGGGAGGTAAAATGTTAATCTTCGGACTACTGAGCCAGAAAAACCCCCGCCTCGACGTAGGTCTGATGATTTTTAAAGAAATCACCATCAAAGGTTTCTGGCTCACCGAATGGATGCGCCAAGCTGATTCCCAGACCCGTGCGCAGGTAGCCCAAAACGTAATCGGCTGGCTGGCGAGTGGTGAAGTAGAGCTACCCGTGGAAGCTAGCTACAGCCTGGACGAAATAGCCAAAGCCGTCGAACATGCCGACGCGCCGGGCCGGTGGGGGAAAATTTTGGTCAAGCCCTGAAAAATATCTCACAACAAAGAAACCCGCTGGTAAAATCAGCGGGTTTCTTTGTTACAATAAATAGTGATTACCCTCACTCCTTCTTTAACGCCGCATAGTGTTTGAAAAACAGCGGAATCGTCTCGATGCCCTTGTAATAATTGAACAACCCATAGCTTTCGTTGGGCGAGTGCAGGGCATCGATATCCAGGCCGAAGCCCATCAGAATACTCTTGCGGCCCAGTTCCTGCTCAAAGAGCGCCACAATGGGAATACTACCGCCGCCGCGCGTAGGAATGGGTTTCTTACCGAAGGATTCTTCCATGGCCAGGGAGGCCGCTTCGTATTCTATCGAGTCGGTAGGGTTGACGTAGGGTAGGCCACCGTGGTGGGGTTTCACGCTTACTTTCACCGAGGGCGGCGCGATGGCTAGAAAGTGCTTTGTGAATTTTTCCTCTATTTCCTTATCCGTTTGGTTCGGTACCAACCGCATAGAAATTTTTGCGTACGCTTTGGAAGGCAGTACCGTCTTGGCACCTTCACCGATGTAGCCACCCCAGATACCGTTCACATCGAGGGTAGGCCGAATGGAGGTACGCTCGATGGTCGTATAGCCCGCCTCGCCCGCTACTTCGTCAATAAGTAGGTCGCGCTTGTACTCTTCCAGATCAAAAGGGGCTTCGTTCATGGATGCCCGTTCTTCAGCGTTGAGTTCTTCTACATTATCATAGAAGCCGGGAATGGTAATATGCCCGTTTTCGTCGTGCATCGAGGCAATCATCTCACACAGCACATTGATCGGATTCGCCACCGCGCCCCCGTATACCCCCGAATGCAGATCACGGTTAGCCCCAACTACTTCCACTTGTAGGTAGGTCAGGCCGCGCAGACCGACCTCGATGGAGGGTACATCGTTGGCGATAATACTGGTGTCCGAAATCAGAATGGTGTCACAGGCCAGCATATCGCGGTGCGCTTTTACGAAATCGCCCAAATGATCGGAACCTACTTCCTCTTCACCTTCAATCATGATCTTCACGTTGCAGGTTAGCGTGCGGGTAGCCAGCATCACTTCCAGTGCTTTGATGTGCATGTAAAACTGTCCTTTGTCGTCACAGGCCCCACGGGCGTAGATGCGTTCGTTCTTGATGACAGGTTCGAAGGGTGGCGAATCCCACAGTTCGTAGGGGTCCGCGGGCTGCACGTCGTAGTGTCCGTAAATCAAAACCGTGGGCGCGGCGGGGTTAATGATTTTCTCCCCATACACGATTGGATGACCAGGTGTCTCAAAAATTTTGACCCAGTCGGCTCCGGCGTCCTCGATTTTCTGACGCACAAACTCGGCAGCGCGGAGCATATCTCCCTTGAATTTGGAATCGGCACTAACCGAGGGAATACGGAGCAGTTCGAGAAGCTCCCCCAAAAAACGTTCTTTATTACTTTCCAGGTAGGTTTGCATGAGATTAATGGACACCGGGTCGCCGGCGCGATTGATAATGGAAAATTGAAAAAGGTTTGCTGCTGTGAATTGATTCGTTACAAACTACTTCTGTAAAGTGTCTTTTCACAAAGCTAACCAATCGGACGGGGCGTCCCAAACCGGATATTTCGTCAACTGAAAAAGCGTCTCCCGAACAGTTGTTCAGGAGACGCTTTTTCAGTTGACGAATCAGGTATGAGTCAGGAATTGTGTTTGGGACCACCAAAGAGGTTCACACGGTTCTCGTTGCCTTTTAATAACCGCACTATGTTTTTCTGGTGAGTGATGACCACTAGAACGAACATAACAAACCCAAATGCCACTAGTAGGGGGTCAGGCTGTCCAAAAACTCCAAAAACAGAAAACACTGGAAAAGCCAGGGTAGCTAGCATGGAACTGAGTGACACAAACTGAGAAGCCAGGAGTGTGAAGATAAAGATCGTGATACATACCAGCGCCAGCTCGCCATGTACCGCCAGTACCATCCCCAGTAGGGTAGCTACGCCCTTTCCGCCTTTAAATTTGACAAATACCGGAAAAATATGACCCACAATGGCTACCAAACCAAACACGATTTTATAAGTCAGCAGTTGATCTTCGCCTATCTCGTTGAAATAGTACAAAAGCAAGGCCAGGCAAGTCGCCGTCCAGCCTTTCAGTACATCGATTAGCATCACAATGGTTCCAGCCCTTTTACCTAATATCCTAAAGGTGTTGCTGGCTCCTGCATTGCCGCTACCATGCTGCCGCACATCCACGCCAAAATAGCCTATGCCATACCAAACTGACGTAGGAATGGAACCCAGAAGATAGGCTCCGATAAAGGTAATAAGGAATAAGCCGAAAGTCATGTTTTTGTATTATTTCAAGAAGCAATGCGAATACTGCACAAAAATACGATTCAATTTCAATTAACCAAGCGTGTAAAGTTCAGTTAAACGTTTTTTGTGTTAATATATAAAAAAATTGGACACAAAATAGTTCAATTCAGAACCCCTCGGCGGCTTCAGCTTTCTTTTTCTCTACTTTTTTCTTGGCTTCCTTTTTGGCCGCAGCAGCTTTGGCCAACATCGCTTTTTTAAGAGCAGGCTGGTAGAAATCCGAGAAGCGATCCAGGAACATGGCTTTTTCCTCGAACCCCAGAGATACCAAACGCATATCCCTTGACCTGGCATTCCTTGATTTAGCTACAACCTGATCATTGAAGTTTATGTCGGACGATACAACGCCTAATTGATTGTGCGCGTAATCCAGATAGTACCAAACATCAGGCGACAGTTCCAGGTATAAGCCGAATTCATCCCCCACATCCGTACGGCGGATTTCCAAAACTCCTTCCATTTGAGCGTTGATATCGCTGCGGCCCAAATTTGACATCCCTATTTTCCCCATTGAAAAATAAGCACTGTGTACGTCGGACCAGCGCAGGTTGACATTGGAAAGCACTATGGGTGCGGCCAAATCCGTTGATGCCTCAAAGAGCGGCTTGTAGCCAGCAGCGGTTTTGGTGACATACTCGTCCGCCGCTTTTTGCCCAATCAGTCCAGCCAGTTTGATGTTTAGGCGATCAGAATCGGCCTCAGCAGGATCACTGTTCTGCTCGTCAAGATTGATCTGAACGATTTTGGCTGCCAAATCGGTAGTGATGGCTGTCAGGACGGGCACATTCAGCAGCAGCATCGTATTGAAGTCGTAGCGGGCGCTATCCACCTGTATGTCCACCAGCCCTGAGGCCCGTATCAGACCCGAACTGGAAATTTTCAGCGGTCCGGTAAAAGAAGCAATTCCTTTCTGATCATCAAATATAAAAGTGTTCGACTCATTGATCAGACCATCCGGTCCCGGCGGGGGCGTGATGCGGAACACTTTGTCATCTTCATCGTAGCTTAGGCTACCCTGCGCGGTGAAAATATCCTGATCGCGCTCCGTGAATTTCGGCGAAAGAAAACTCATGTACATTCCGCCGCCCGACCGGTAATGAATTCCGGCAAACAGGGGCTGTTCCACCTCGTTTTTCAACTCTTTATTGACCTTAATCGTAATCGCTCCGGTAGAATCAGCCCTACTCTCCTTCATGTTAATCCACGAACTCGACAAGTCGGGCCGGGGCTTCAGCATGGGGCGCACCTGCCCGTCCAATTGCAATACAGGCTCGTAGGCAATCAAAACGGCACTGCCTTTGTACTGTATCCGCGGTGCCACCATGAACCTATCTTCTTCCCGCACCTGGGCACGGGCTGTGGTGTACAGCCTACCCACTGGAGCCTCAGACACCACACCTTTTTTAGGTTTTCGGGAAACGTCCGCCACCGAACTAGCCTCGCGAAGTTCGAAGTTTTCCATTTTAATATTGAAGGTGTCTTTGCGCGATGTCACGTATTGGTAGGTAGCCGAGCCCTCGAAGCGGTTGCGCGACACAATGCGGATGTCGGCGTTCTTCATGCGGTGCGAACTGTTGAGGGTGTCAATCTCAATGCGGGCGTTTTTGAAAGTGGCCATTTCGCCATTCTTACGCACACTCACAACACCCTTGTCGGGAATGATCTTTACGTCGGCAGTGCGGATGTAAGGTACCCCACTGACATTCAGCGTCATTTTTTCGATTTCATACAGCGCGGCGGAGCCGTTGAAGGCCAGCCCTTCCTGTTCGGGCGCGGTGGCCGTAAACGTGGAATTGGCTACGTCGCCCTTCATGGCAATGGTTTTGTTAGCAATATTCCAGCGGGCTTTGTTGATGGAGGTAAGGTAGGCAGTGTAGGGGAATTCCAGGGCCGAGGTATCGGTACCAAAGCCCGACCCTGTGGTAGATAAATCCGCGAAATTTTTGGCGGTGTTGAATTCTACATCGATGTTCTTACCCAGTAAAATTGGACGAAATGACTTCTCCTGCCCGGCGGTCAAGGTGAACTGGGCTTTACTAGCCAGGAAGCCTTCTTTATTAAATTTGATGGCCTGAGAAACCAGTTCCGAATCTTTCCGTTTCAATGCCCCCTGACCGAACAGGCCCACCGACCGCAGCAGCAGGCCGCCTTCCAGCTGTGTGGTACCGGCATAAAAATTGAATGAATTCCCTTGGGTCACGATGAACATGCTATCCACTTTTGGAAACCAGCGCAGCGAGTAATTCTTCAGCTCCACCTTTGGAAAATAGCCCTTGCCTACGGTTAACTCCTTGATAGCCGCCTCGCTGCCGGAAGCGATCAGCGAGTCGGTGGTAAGCAGCATTTCCTTGGCCGGTATGGTAGCTGCCAGGTGGGTAATTACCCCCACTGCTCGCAGGCCCTGATTATCCATCATCAGAGGTTCGGTAAGCTTAAGAGTAGAATTGCTCCCGAAAAGCTTCAAAGCCGTGGGCGATTTATATTCAAATCCCAGCGAGTTATCCTCCATGCTTTTAAGCGTGGTTTTAATGGGGGGCAGGATACCATCCGAGTTGAAGGTGCCCACAAACGCCACGTCACGCTTGTCAAGGCTATCGTAATCCAGTTTAGGTATTTTAAAGAAAACTTCCCGATTGTATTTCAGGTTTTGCCGCTCGGGCTGATCGAAATAGACTGTGATTCCCTCAGGAACCACAATCCGGGGCGACTTGCCGCCCTTCTGACGCCCGGATTTATTCTTGGGGTCGCTGAGGAAAAACGTGCCGCCCTTCTCGTATTTTACGTGCCCTCCTACTTCGCTGCTCATGCCTTTGGCATACTTTTCCTGCGGGGTGTAGGTAACGGAGTCCACCTGGTTAAGACTCACAAAAAACTGATCATAATCGAATTTCAGGCCCGTGCCGGTAAAGCGGAAGTTGGCCGATTTCAACTGACCATTCAGCGTAAAATCACGTCCCCGCCCGATCACTACTTTTTTGTCGGAGGGTGTGGCCACGATTTTCAGCGAATCGCTCACCACAAACCGCTCTACGCCCAGCACCGTCATCAGGGTGTCTTTGAGCGAGATAGTGGCGTTCGCCAGTTCACTATTCGCCTGAAACTGGGAAATGATCTGGAAGTTATCGTAATCACTCTTATCAACATTCGCCAGAATATACATAATACCCTTACGGCTTAGGCGGTATTGATCCGCCGCAGGATCGCTCACAAAGTATCCATCGAGCGATAACCGTTCCAGGGCATTGCGCATAGTGGTAGGGTTCTGACGGTACTTGTTCGCCAGATCGTAGGCTGAAAAGGCCTGAACTTTCTGGGTCTGCACATAATTGGCAGCCATCACCAGCGGCTGAAAACCTATTTCCTCAGCAATGCCCGCAAAGCGCTGCTTGCGGAAATAATCAAACGATTCGATTCGTACGGGTAACTCCCTCTTGCCCACGATCATATAGAATTCCACCTGCTCTTTGGGAAAATCCCACCGCATGGCTTCAGCCCAGATATTCATTTTATGGTACCCATCCACATAGGGCAGGCTGGCATAAGGTGTGTTGTCGGCGCGTTCGAGGCGCAACTTCCCATCCCCGTCGCTGTAACGGAAACGCACGCCAGGATGATAGAGTGAATCACGCCCCAGCGGCAGGGATAGCTCAGCCACCTGCGCGGCCACCGTGGAGTCGGTCATGACGAAGCGGCGGCTGGCCATCCGAAAGGCCGGTTTATCCTGGTAAGTTACGTACAGCTGCGCGGGTTCGTCGGAAAGCGACGTGCTGTACACCGTCGTTCCCACCAGGCTGAAACCGCCTTTGTAGGTCATGCTCTTGCTGCTGTTGCGCAGGATCACGTCATTTTTTTGGGATACAAAACGCGGATATGTGGAAGGCTTCCCAACGGGGCGGCGGGTAGGTTTGTATTCAAAAACCCCCTGCACGGGTTTTTCCAGCCGAGCCTCGTCATGCAGCGTGACGTTCTCGATAATCAGTTTGGGGTTGACCGCATTGAAACTATACTCCGCGAAATCCACATAAATCGAAGGGGTACCCGCTAGTGTCCAGTCGAACTTCCCACCCTTGCCAACGAAGGTACACGCGCGGAGCGAAACAGCCCCCGTACTAGGTCCAAAAATAACAGAGTCGCCACCGGAAACCATGGCGAAAGTAGCCTCTTGGAGATCTACCAGGGCGCCGGTTAACACGGGAAGTGGTTCCGACGGAGCATTGACAAGCGCAGCAGTATCGGAAGGGGTGTCCCAGCCGTCATTGGCGGGAGTTACCGCACCGGGCGCATCCTTATCGGGCTGGGAGTCATCGAAACGGAAACGGTAGCTCCCGGCTACCACGTACAGTTTGTTATAATTGGAGGAGTAAAGCTGATGCTTTTCCAGCAACAACTGCGAGGATTCCAGCACTTTCTGCAGAATTTTTATATCGTACAGCTCGCTGGCGCGGTCGAGCGTGGCCAGAAAGCCGTTTACGTCTGCTTCGGGCTGCGTGAGCAGGGTGCGGAAGTTGCCCATGAGCAGGTTGAGAAGCGGCGCGGGCTTCTGGACTTTGTCGGCTAGACGGCGCGCAATTTTCACGAATTGCGCCTGCTGAGCTGCCGAAGGCGTACTCATCCAGATCGGGTCAAGTTCCTGCACTGTTTTGACGTACAACGGATTTCTACTCGCCTCCATCATTTTCTTAACTTCGGTTATGAAGGCACCTGGCTCTTCCGAAAATTTTGAATTCTGGGCATACAGCGTAGCATTGCCCAACAGCGAAGCCAGCAGGATAAACGTGAGCCTGATCAGTGTGGTGTCAAAATTCATTAGTCGAAAGTCAAACATTGAGAATCATCCGGTAAAAACCACCGTGGTCCACTGGTTACGGGTATTCATGCGTTGAAAGGCCAGCCCTTGCGCTTCGGCGCAACGGATGATGTCCGGGGCGTCGTGTTCATAAAATCCACTCACTACCAGCCACCCGCCGGGCAGAAGGTGCTGCACATAACGCGGAATTTCATTCAATAAAATATTCCGGTTTATATTGGCCAGAATCCCGCCGAAGCGTAGTTCCGCTGGTACTTCGGCGATAGTACCCTGAAACACCTCCGCTGCTTCGGTGACTTCATTTAACGAAAAATTTTCCTGCGTATTTTCCACCGCCCACTCATCGATGTCGAACGCAAGCAACGCCACCGCCCCGAGCTTGCGGGCCAGAATGGCCAGGATGCCCGTACCGCAACCGACGTCCAGAATATCCGTGTTATCGTGGGGCAGGCTGAGTTGTTCGTTCATGACCAGCCAGGTGGTTTCGTGGTGGCCCGTCCCGAACGACATTTTGGGCGTAATGAGTAGTTCGTGCCGGAAACGTCCGTCCGGCTCATGGAACAGCGCCCGCACCCGGATCGCCTCCCCTACTTCGATGGGCTTATAGCTCCGCTCCCACTCTTCGTTCCAGTTCTTTTTCTCTAACGCTTGCCAAGAATGCCCTATTGCCGTGACAGCCTGATATTTGGCCAGCACCTGTAGCAAGTTGTTTTCCTCAAAATCACTTTCTACGATATAGGCATCCAGGCCATCATCGGTTTCTACGAACGACTCAAAGCCAAGTTCGGCCAGTTCGGCCATGAGGATTTCGGTGAAGTCGGGGGAAAGCGTGAGTTTTAGTTCGAGGTAGTTCAAAATGATGGATAATTAACAATAAATACTAGGTCAACGTCAACCCGTTCTCCCGCCCGGTCCCTTACTTCTCCAAAACATAGACCCCGTTCAGATTCCGTCCTTGTTCTTCGTAATCCAGGCCGAAGCCTACGACAAACCGGTTTTCGATCTTAAAGCCTACATAGCGAGTCACCACATCCTCGCGCATGGCGTCGGGCTTGTGTAGCAGGGTGGCAATTTCTACGCTCAGCGCGCCCTTTCCCCGTAGCTGGGCTGTGAGTTGGGCCATTGTCAGGCCGGTATCGACGATGTCCTCCACAATCACCACGTGCCGATCCTGCACCGATTCTTCCAAGCCGATAATCTGTTTGATGCGGCCTGCCGATTCCATGCTTTGGTACGACGATAGCCGTACAAAAGTAATCTCACCCGGTATGGTCAGATGCTTGAACAGTTCGGCGGCAAAGAGGAACGCGCCTTTCAATACTACCACGAACAAAGGCATTTTGTCTTGGTAATCTTCATTAAGCTCAGAAGCTAGCTCCCTGATCCGTTGCTCCAGCTCATGGGGTTGCAGAAAAGGCACAAACGTTTTGTCTTTTACGGTAATCATAGGCGATTTTGGCGAGAAAGGCCAAATTAACCCATTTTTTAAAATTAGCCCCTACAGCAAACGGAAAATAACAATCGTGCGTTACTCTGGGACATATTTTTGCGTTTGATTTTATGATAAAACTAAGTCACATTGCTTCCCTGATTCCCTTGCTTTCGGTGCTGCTGTCGCTGACTCCTGTGCGAGCTCAGCTCTACTCGGCCTCGGACCTTGACAAGAATTACGATATGCTGCTGAAGAACCCCGGCGTGCAGATCGAAGCAACCGAGGCTATTAACTTACTCTATAATTACAAGTTCAATGAGGCCGAAGCCGAATTTCGTTGGTTAAAGTACCGCTACCCCAACCACCCCATGCCCCAGTTTCTGATGGGCCTGGCCGACTGGTGGAAGATCGTCCCGAATACGGACAATACCGCCTACGACAACCGATTTTTGGCCCGCATGGACTCGTGCATCTACCTGGCCGAAAAACTCTACGATCAGAAGGAATATAAAGTAGAACCCGCCTTCTTTTTGGCAGCAGCTTACGCTTTTAAGGGAAGGCTGTACGCCGAACGCAAGCAGTGGACTAAAGCCACCTTTGCCGGAAAGAATGCTCTGAAGTACCTTGAAAAAAGTAAAGGGTACGGGGAGTTAAGTCCAGAGCTACTGTTTGGGGATGGAATCTACAATTACTATTCCGAGTGGATCCCCAAAGAGTACCCTATATTGAAACCAGTACTGGTTTTTTTTCAAAAAGGAAATAAAAAATTGGGCATTCAGCAATTGGAAAAAGTGGCTAATAACGCCTTTTACACCCGCGTCGAAGCGCGGTACTTCCTACTGCAAATCTACAGCCTGGAAAATCAGTACGGAAAAGCGTATGACATGGCCAAGTACATGTGGCAGACGTTTCCCGACAATCCCTACTTTGAACGCTACTTCCTCCGCTCAGCTTTTGTGACGGGCCATTCGGGTGAGGCGAGGCAGGCGGCCCGCAATATGCTGGACAAAATAGAGCGTGGCGCGCCCGGTTACGAGGGTGTGAGTGGTCGTAACGCGGCTTACGTGCTTGGCTATTACAGCTTCAACTACGACAAAAATTACGGAGAGGCCGCCAATTACTACCAGAAAGCCATTAACTACTCGGTGCAAACCAATTCGTTGGATGCGGGCTACTATGTGTCGTCCTTGGTTGGATTGGGCAAGATTGCCGAAGAACGCAAGAATCTCGACGAAGCACAGCGTTACTACAAGCTGGCCTACGATAAAGCCGACCGCAAGTCAAGCCAGTATACCGAAGCAAAGAAAGCAATTGAAGGATTGCAAAAGGCCCGCCGGGAAGATCGACGTAGCCGGAGGAGGAAATGAATGGAGAGTTAAAAGTTAATAGTGCATTTTCAACTCTCCATCTTCAACTAAATCAAGGTAAAGGAAGTGTTTTGCTTTCTTTGAAGGTGGACAAAATCACCATGGTTTGGGTATTAGCTACTTCCTCAATCTCGTTGATCGTTTCAAGCATCAGTTTCTGGTAGCTGCTGATGTCCTTTGAGATGACTTTGATGAGAAAATCACCCGTTCCGGTGATGTGATGGCATTCGATAATATCGGGAATCGAATTCACTTTTGCTACAAAGGAATCGGTTACCATTTTTTTGTGACCGACCAGGGAAATCTGCACGAAGGTACTTACACCTAGTCCTACTTTCTCGGGATCCAATTGAGCATGGTAGCTTTTAATAATGCCCGCATGTTCCAGTTTTTTAACGCGCTCTAAGGTGGGGGCGGGAGAAAGTCCGATTTCTTTGGAAAGCTGCGCGTTGGTGATTTTGGCGTTCGATTGGAGTATTTCCAGTACTTTACGATCTATCTGATCGAGTTTCAAGTTAGATGACATTGCTTTGCAACGGATTATAAGGAGCCCTGAAATGAATGCTGCAAAGCTACTGAGTTTCCCGAAGATTATTACAAATAAATAGGGGAATTTTCTCAAAGCATAAAATTATCGTAGGCTAAACCGGGGTTTTACCTACAATAATTATGTTTACTAACTTTTCTCCTGTCGCTTTCGCGGACTCCCTTTCAGACTGCGTAGCTCTCTATCTTTTTCAGAAAATCCTGGTAGGTAGCCCTGATTCCATCCTCAATTTCAATGGAATGTTTCCAGCCCAATCCGTGCAGCTTGCCTACATCCATAAGTTTGCGCGGGGTACCATCGGGCTTGTCAGTATTCCAGTGTATTTGTCCTTCGTAGCCCACCACCCGCTGGATCAATTCGGCCAAAGCTTTAATGGTAACATCCTCACCTACACCAATGTTGATTAGCCCTGGTTCGTCGTAATGCTGCATCAGAAAGTAACAGGCATCGGCCAGGTCGTCGGCGTGCAGAAACTCGCGGCGCGGCGAACCGGTGCCCCACAGCTCCACGAACGATTTTCCCTCGGCTTTGGCCTCGTGAAACTTACGGATCATGGCCGGTAGCACGTGCGAGTTATTCAGGTCGTAATTGTCATTGGGCCCATAGAGGTTAGTAGGCATCACCGATATAAAATGGCTGCCGTACTGACTCCGGTAGGCTTCACACAATTTGATGCCCGCGATTTTGGCAATCGCGTAGGGCTCATTGGTGGGTTCGAGCAAGCCCGTGAGCAGATAATCCTCTCGGAGGGGTTGCGGAGCTAGCTTTGGGTAGATACACGAAGACCCCAGGAACATGAGTTTCTGAACACCTGCGCGGTGGGCGCTGTCGATGACATTGTTCTGGATTTGCAGGTTTTCCAGCAGAAATTCAGCGCGATATATATTGTTGGCCATGATACCGCCTACCTTAGCTGCCGCCAGAAACACGTAATCGGGCCGCTCCTGCTCAAAGAAGTCGCGTACGGCAGTTTGGTCACGCAAATCCAGTTCGGTCGAAGTACGGACGACAAAATTGGTAAAACCTTCCGATTTCAATTTTCGGTGTATGGCCGAGCCCACCATGCCCCGATGGCCGGCAATGTAAATTTTAGCGTTCTTTTCCAAAGTGTTTTATTTTTGTAGCGGATAACTTTCGCCTGATAGCCATTGGTCTTCAAACGGTCCATTGCGCAATCAGGTTCGGGACAAATATACCGCTCCTTGCGGTACGGTGGGTGTTAACCTGAATTGTTCTCTTGCAAAAAACGGCCGAAAAATGAATAGTCCCATTCAGGCAATGTGTGATTTGAACTAGACACGGTGCAAAAAAAGCGGAGGAGGGTACCTGAAGAAGCGTTTATTTCAGATAAGTTTATTTATTTGTGAATCAATAACATTCGACTGGATTCGTTACAAGTTCAGTATACCAAAAGATCATTCAACGCACAACCATGATACAGAAAACCGTCCTCGGGGCGTGTATTTTGTGGATAAGCCTCCTGACCACGGGCTGGGCGCAAACCGAAAAAAGTAAGAAATCGGCCAAAGAACGCCTGCAAAACACGCAGACGAAAACGGATACCTTGCGCGAAAAATTATTAAAATCCACCGGGCTCGACGTGCAGGTCCCGAATTTGGAGCCGTCGGCAAACCTGTCGCTACCCGGCGGCAAAGGCAAGTCGGCCAGCCTTTCCAAGCTGCTGGGCGAAACCATTCCCGATTTGGGACTGAAAGCGAAGGAATTCAAAAGCCACCGCTCGGAACGTCGTCAGAAAGCCAAAAAAGGTCGGCTCGCACGGGTTCAATACGAAGGCATTCTGATGGAGGATGTGCAGGTTAAATTCGGCAGCGGCGACCGGGCTACTATCGAGAATTTCCATGTACTGAAGGAGTACAAGCCCATTAGTGAGTATATACGTGACATCCGTTGGTACGATCCCAAGGCGAAGGTTCTCAAATCGGCCGTGATCAAGGACAAGGAGCGCGCTTTGCCCCTGCACGGGCCCTACAAAAAGTACGTATCGGGCAATCTGGTGGAGGAGGGCTACTACTATATGGGTGTCAAAGACGGGCGGTGGGCACGCTACGATGCCAAGTACAATCTGCTGGATAAGTCGCATTGGTACCGGGGCTTCCCCGCCGAGTCGCGAATAACTTATCACGATTCTGCCCATACCAAAATCAAAGAGGTGATCCCCATTCAATTCGGTACGATTAACGGCGATTACTTCTCGTTTTACAACGAGGGCCAGTTGATGACGTACGGGAAATATGACTCGGGAGAGAAGGTGGGCCGCTGGAGCGAGTACTACCAATACCGGCGTCAGCGCAAAAAAGAAACCCAGTATCCCAAGAGCCGCTGGGACGATGCTTTTGAGCCTTTTGTACTCCGGGAATGGGACGACAAAGGGAAACTCCTGTATGACTACACCAAAGACCCACGTGCATCAGCCGAGGTAGACGATCCCAACTGACCCCTCCGAGGTACCCCAAGCCATGCATTCCCGGAAATCTTTCCTACTTTTGGCCCCTGATTTTTCGGTACGCTGACGTCCCCTTCATGGCTTTTTTTGCATCTGTTTTCCATTTTCTCCAAAAACAAACGTGGCTGGCAGCATTGCTTTGCGTACTGCCAATCGCGCTGTATTTCGGAATTTTCGCCGAAATTGCTCTTAATGTCAATTACGTTGCCTACGACGACATCCTGATTCTGGGTGTCATTCCTGGCTTTGAGGATGCCTCCTGGCTCGAACGCTGGCAGCGGCTCACCGATCCTTTTCCCGAGCACAGGCTTATTTTCTCCCGCTCCATCGTGCTGGCCTCCTACTACCTTTTCGGCAAGGTCAATCTGGTGAGTCTGATGGTGATCGGTAATCTGTGCTGGTTAGGCTGCGCGGGGGTATTTTATGCGGTTTTCCGTCGGTTGCAGCTTTCTCTGTGGTACTTTGTGCCGGTGGTGTGGTTTTGGTTCACGATTCACTCCTTTGAGAACATGTTCTGGGGAGTAAGTTCATTATGTAATTTTGGAGTGCTGCTTTTTACCCTGCTGGCCTTCTACTTTACCACTTCTACACCGGATCGCCTTTGGGTCGGGCTTTTATGCTCTTTACTGGCCACCTACACCTACGGCAACGGGATCATTGTTTTTCCAATTATCGGCTTTATACTCTGGATTACCGGACGGCGACGAGAGTTTTTTGTAACTGTGGGCGTGGCGGTGCTGGTAGCCTACGTTTATTTCGCGGGTTTCCCCCAAAAAACCGACAGCCTCGATTTTTCCGACATCCAGCAGGTAAAAGAGGGAATAGCGGGTTTCTTTGGTTTTATAGGCTCCATTGCCGCTCTGGACGCCTACACCACCGAACCTGTGCCGTTGGGTCTGGCTGTAGCGACGGGCGTACTCATCATTGGAGGGTTTCTCTTGCTATTTCGCACAAGGATCCTGCCCTTGTTTGGCTCATTGATCGGCAAACCCTCGCAACTCAGCCCTACGGGACAGTTTGCGCTGGCTATTATTCTTTTCGTGGCCATCACCTCCTTCGCCGTTGTCTATAAGCGTATCCCATTGGGTGGGTTCGAGTCTTTGTTCAAAGGCCGTTACCGGATGTACACCGCGCTGGCACTCATCGCGCTGCATTTTGGAGCGCTGGCCTGGCTGTCACCCAACCGGCGTCGGGCCTGGACCATGGTTGCCCTACCCGTTGTAATCATCCTGAACCTGGCGATTCTGTACGTCAATTTTGCCCTGGCAGTTAATAACCGCCGGGCGGCCATCGTCCAGGAATTCAATACCCGCTACAACGCCGACTGGCTGGGATTGAGCATGTTCGAGATGGATCAGGCGCATTTTGAGAAAATCCGCGCTTATTACCAGTCGGCTGATCCACTGGCTGAAGGCTGGAACCCACGTGCGGCGGACAGTTCAATCCCCTGCGTGGGTACCTATGCGTTAGATACCCTTTTCTCCTATAAGGATGAAGTTCACGCCTATGCCATGAATAACTTCGTGGAGGCCCAAGAGAGCTATACCGATGGCCCTTATATACTCCTGAAATCCGATACTCATGTCTATGCCTCGGCGCCCGCTCAGTTTGCGGTACCCCTCCAAACTTTCTTTCGTCGGTTCCGCTACTTTGCCAGAGGTTTCGAGGGAAATTTTCACCATGAAATCGTCGAGCCGGGCGCATACAGAATTTATGTGCTGATTCGACAAAACGGGAAGAATACGCTGCATTGTACGGGTAGGCAATGGGTGGAGGAATGAAAGTTCAGCGTTCTGGGGTAAAAAGGTGACCGGTCGACGGGAAAGGGGGTACCCTGAGCCAGGCGAGCCGCGTTCTCTAATTTCCCTTGGATAGCACAGATTCCAACCCAAGTCCTCATTACCCGTTAACCTTTTACCGTTCACCGCTAATACTTGTCGTGCAGCCCCGTCAATACCCGCGCCACTTCCGTGCGGATTTCGGAGGTAGGTCGCACGAAACTATTATTCATAAAGCTAAAATACAGCAGCTTTCCCTTTTTTGTAGTCAGGTACCCACTCAGGCAATAGACGTTGGCCAGACTACCCGTTTTGGCGTGCACGAAAGCCTCCTGTCCTTTGAACATATTTCGTAAAGTCCCCGAGCTACCCCCCGCTGGCAGGATGTTAAAGAGCCGATCCTGCGGGATTTTTTGGGCGATTTTTCCCAGCACAACAATCATCGTGCGGGGTGTGAAAAGATTATAACGCGAAAGCCCCGACCCGTCGCGCCACACGGGGCGGTCGGGCAGGTCAGCGAGGATACTGAGTTGGGCGTGTTCAATGGCCTGGATCGTGTTGAGCGGCAGGCCCTGAGCGGCGGCATAGAGTAACATTGCCTGCTCGGCCATCATGTTATCGCTTACCAGCATCATGCGCTTGTAGAGCGAGTCAGACGGAATGCTGTGTACCGTTTTCCAGGGACCGGAAAATTCTTCGTCCGTCACCCCTACTTTCTTCTTGAGCGCATAAGACAAAAGTCGGGGCGTCAGTGCATTGGATGTACGAACGGGAATATCCTGCTCCAGGCCAGCCGGCAGGGCATTCAGCGAGCGACTGAAATGGTTGCGAAAGCGGTCGCGAACCAAGCCCGTGACGGTCGTATCCAAATCCAGCGAATCCTGCCAAAACTCCGGCTGTACCCGCACGTACAACCCCGACGGGCTGGTAAAACGGGCAATGTTACCGTACACGGGTAGCGGCGAGCGCTCGGCCTGGTAGTAGTCGTTGTAATCGTCCCACGACCAACCCGGCCCGTAGGTGGGGTTGTCGGTGCGAGCCGTCGATAACAGCAGGTATTCCTTTCTACTTCTCAAAAAATCAACTACCGCACTGGCAGGCAGGTCGGGGTGCAGCAGCGACGGGTCACCCGTACCCCGGAAAATCAGGGTACTATCGCGAAGCTGGTATTGCAGGCCCGGCAGGGAATCGCCCAGGGCCGTCAATGCGGCGTAAAAACTGAATAGTTTGGTGTTGGAAGCGGGCGTGAAGTAGTGGTCGTCCTGGTAGGCCGCCAGTGTCTTTCTCTTCCCCGGATCATAGACCGCTATACCCACATGGTGTTGAGAAAGTACGGTCGAGGTTTTGACTTCTTTGTGGATATAGTGGGAAACGGAGCAACCGGAGAACAGGAGCGGGAGCAGGAGGTACGTGGCAGGTTTTTTTTTGTGCATGGAGTTTCACAAAGTTTTTGGAGGTTTGCGAAAAGTTATCAAATATCAATACGCATAAAGGTACTATTTTGGAATATACCGCTGACACGGGCGGGCCGCCCGTACCACATTTTCAACAAACATGACCAACCTGCATTCCATTTTGAAAGAGTACTGGGGCTATGACGCCTTCCGGCCCGTGCAGGAAGAGGCCATGCAGTCGGTGCTGGAAGGCCGGGATACGCTGGTGTTACTTCCGACGGGCGGGGGAAAATCGCTATGCTTTCAGGTACCTACCCTGGCGCGGGATGGCGTGTGTATCGTAGTAACACCACTCATTGCCCTGATGAAGGATCAGGTAGAGCAGCTTAAAAAGCGGCACATTCCGGCGGCGGCGATCCATGCGGGCATGAATCGCTCTGAGATCGACATCAAGCTTGACAACTGTATCCACGGAAACCTGCGCTTCCTCTACGTATCGCCCGAGCGGCTGCGGACCGATATCATGATTGAGCGCACCAAGCAGATGAACGTGTCGCTGTTGGCCGTGGATGAGGCGCACTGCATTTCGGCCTGGGGCTACGATTTTCGGCCAGCCTATCTGCTCATCGCCGAGTTCAGGGCTTTGCTGCCGGGGGTACCTATTATTGCCCTCACGGCTTCGGCTACGGCGGAGGTACAGGCCGATATACTGGACAAGCTGGAAATGAAACAGGGCCGGGTGTTCCGGCAGTCCTTCGCACGTGAGAACCTTTCCTACTCCACCTTTGCCGAAGAAAATAAGGAACGCAAGCTACTCCAAATCCTGACCAACGTACCAGGTACCTCCATCGTGTACGTACGCACCCGCAAGCGCACCCAGCAGGTAGCCGAGTGGCTCACCCGACAGGGCATCCGCGCCGACTACTACCACGCGGGAGTACCCTACCGCGACCGTAACGAAAAGCAAATGGCCTGGCTGCGCGGCCAAACGCGCGTGGTGGTTGCCACCAATGCCTTCGGCATGGGAATTGACAAAGCCGATGTACGTTCGGTGGTTCACCTCGACCTACCCGCGAGTCTGGAAGCCTACTACCAGGAGGCGGGCCGGGCCGGGCGTGATGGGGGCAAGGCTTACGCCGTGGCGCTCTATAACCACAAAGACACGGACGATCTCAGTGAGGCGGTTGAGCGAAAGTACCCCCCAATCCAGACCCTGCGCCGCGTGTACCAGGCCTTGGCCAACTACTTCAAACTAGCTGTGGGCGCCGGAGAATTCACGAGTTATAGCCTCGATATGCACGAGTTCACGGGTACCTTCGGGCTACCCGTTTCGGAAACGCACTATGCCCTCAAATTGCTGGAAGAAGAGGGTTTTCTGCAACTCAGCGAGGCATTCAACGATTCGTCAAAGCTGCATTTTTTAGTGGATAACCGACAATTATACGATTTCCAGATACGCTACCCCGACTATGATCCGTTCATAAAATTGATTCTGCGGATGTACGGTGGCGAATTATTCAGCGAATACGTGCGGATTTCGGAAGGCGAAATCGGTAGAGCCTTTTACGCCCCGCTGCCGGAAGTGATGCAGAAGTTGCAGTTTTTACAGGGGCGCGACATCATTGATTACCAAATGCAACGCGACAAGCCTCAACTGACATTTCTGATGCCCCGGTTCGACGCAGAGCTTTTACCGCTGAATGTATTTGAAATAGAAACAAAAAAAGAACGGGATTTGCGCAAGGTAGCGGCGGTGGTCCACTACGCTCAGCATCCGTCGCAATGCCGCACGCTGCTATTACTGGACTATTTTAACGAACACGACGGCCACCCCTGCGGCGTATGCGACAATTGTCTAAAACGGCAAAAAGCCGAAGCCACGCAAGAAGAAACGGAATATTTGACGCAGAAAGTGGTGGTATATTTGCACGACAACGGCCCCACGCCGCCACGCCCGCTAAGCGAAGCTTTTAACAAAATACCCGAAAAACAACTCTTGCAAGTCGTGCGAAAATTGATCGAGCAGGAAATCATTCACTATGACGAGCAAGGAAAACTAGTTCTCAACGCATCCCGACTTTCATGAAATACTCCCTTTCCCCTTTACTCACGATACTCATACTTTTTCTGTCCGTTTCTGCAAGCCAGGCGCAACAGGTACCCGGCTTGTCTTTGAGCAATTATGGAGGTCTGTACCGGGCTACTGAAAACCCCTCGGTACTGGGCGGCTCGCGCTACAAGTGGCAGGTCAATCTGGTCACGGCGGGTAGTACCATCAACAACCGTTATTTTATTTTCTTTGGTCGAAATTCCTTTCTGTACCCCCAGCTGGTACCCCACTCGACCGACGAATTGTATGGCCGCTCCCGGACGATGGGCTCCGTGACCAAAGGCGATCCGCTGTACGTGGCGAGTGAGGTGCGCTGGCCGTCGGTGATGTTTTCGGTCGGTAAAAGTCACGGCTTTGCCTTTCAGGTCAGGTCGCGGGGTTTTGTGCAGGGAAACAATATCCCGCAACCCATCCGGAAAATGTACTACAAGCGGCTCGACTCGCCCGCTACGCCTGCCACTTCGGGTACCTGGGGCGATTTTGATCTGAGCCAGCAGAATTTTTCGGAAGCCAGCCTGTCCTATGGTCTGCAACTGCTTGATCTGCACTCCCAAAAACTCAAAGTGGGGGGTACCATCAAGCGGGTATTTGGCGCGCGGGTTGGGTACCTGAAAGGTTCGGCCGATCGGTACGAAATCCGACCATTGGCGGGTGGTGATTTAGATAAAAAAGAATTGCTCCTGAACAACTTTGCGTACGAAAGTGGCTACAGCCAGCCCAATCAGGCGTGGCGGCTGGGCGATATACTGAATGCCAACCAATATGGTACCGGCTGGGGCTATGACCTGGGTGCTACCTACGAGGTAGGTTCCTACTGGCACCGCCTGGAATCCGACGACGACGCCCGGCCCGGTTATTTGCTCCGCTTTTCGGCTTCACTAACTGATCTGGGCATGATCCGCTATCAAAGTACCCAAAGTCGGGTGATCTCGGGAAGTCAAGAGGGGGTTGTGCTTACCCAACCGCAGCTTGAAACCATTGGGAACCGGGGAGCAGATGGGTTCGTGAGCCTTTTCCCCACCCAAAGCGAAACTCTGCTCAAGCAAGATGCACGCTTACCTGCCATGCTATACTGGGATGTAGACCTACAACTGGTCAAATCGTTATTCATCAACCTGGCCCAAACCCATCGCTACGGCGACACCCCGCTAAGCCCGCTGGATATGGTTCAACCCAACGCCGTGACGATCACCCCGCGCTTTGAGAATGAAGATTCGGACTTCTCGCTGCCGCTGACGTTCATGGAAGGCAACCAGAAGATGACTATGGGAGCGCTGGCGCGTTTCGGCCCCTTCCATCTGGGATTCAGTAACCTCAACGGCCTGCTCAACCGGAAAGATCCTGATGCCAACCGGGCCACCTTCATCTACATGGGGTTTTCGGTGTGGCAGTATAAGGACCGGAAATTAGGCATAAAAAAACGCTAACCACTTTTTGAAAGCGGTCAGCGTTGTATTGAGATATCATGTAATCATTCAGCGCATGGGACGTGGCGAACTTACCAGATACGAAAGAATATTCGCGGTCAGCGATACGAAGTGCGCATTAGCTGGCAGTCCGCCCTCCACCTCCTGGGCGGAAGAAAACAGGGAAATAAGTTTCTCCACCAGTACCTTTCCATTCATACTCACCACCCGCACGACCCAACGGGCGATGTGCTGGGAGAAAGACGCTGCTGCGTTTTCAGGCGCCAGGGCGGTTTCCTCATCGTTAGTTTCACGTACCGGACAAGAGCTCGCTTTCACCACCGTAGGCTGAGTGGAGAGTTGCAGCGGTAAAGCCTGCGATTTAGAGATCGTCTTCCGGGTTTTGAGCATTTTCTGCGCCACAAGCATATTATGGGAATATCCCGTAGCATTCACTTGAAGACTTATTACCATCAATACGAGTACTAATTTCAATGCTTTCATGGCCGATTATTTACAGGGTTGAAGGGGAAGTTGACAGGTAGTTTCTAGTTGACGGCACAAATATATATATTTTCTAAGGTATCTTGCAATACATAGTACCTTGTTTTTTATTATTTTTTTTTGAATTAGCTAAAAAGCTCTTATTGGCTAGCTATCAGGGGTTTGAATGGATACCGTTTAGCAATCGAGTGGATGCTAACCTGTTTCGTGCCCGCTCAACAAACAAGAGATGTAAATTTCATAAAAAGAGTTGCATTCAGAAAGTTAAAAAAGGTTAAAACGTCCATCCAATGGATGAACCGTCCTAAAAGCCCGATGAACCGAGGCAATCCGTGGGTAATGCGTTGAAAATAAATTACCTCACAAATAACAAGCGTTGTCCTTTAATCGACTCATCGAAGCTCCCTGCTTCATAAGCTAGGTGCCCTGACACAAACGTATGCGTGACGCGCGAGTGAAACGTGGTACCTTCAAAAGGCGACCAGCCGCACTTTGAATAAATAGTATCCGGTCGCACGTTCGTAGTTTGTTCCAGATCCACCAATACAAGATCGGCGTGGTAGCCCTCCCGAAGGTACCCCCGCTCCCGAATCTGAAAGCAGTCGGCTACGGCATGGCCCATTTTTTCCACCACCCGTTCCAACGGGACTTTTCCCTCACGCACAAATTCCAACATCACGTTCAGAGCGTGTTGTACCAACGGCAAGCCAGAAGGTGCCTGCCAGTAGGGCTGCGCTTTTTCGTCGGCGGTGTGCGGCGCGTGGTCGGTGGCGATGACGTCGATCCGGTTGTCGAGCAGAGCCTTCAAAATCTGATCTTTATGAGGAAGTGCCTTGATGGCTGGATTACACTTGATTTTTGTGCCCCACTGACGGTAGTCTTCGGCATCGAACCACAGGTGATGCACACACGCTTCGGAGGTAATTAGCTTGGGAGAACCGTCGGATAACAGAATTTTTCCGTCGACCCGGTGACCGATGTCGAACAAACCCGTCTCCTCACCCGTCGAAATGTGTAAAATATGTAGCCGGGTTCCTTTCTTTTGGGCCAGCTCCACAGCGAAACCCGACGACTTCAAACAAGCGTCCTCGTTGCGGACGATGGCGTGAATATCGTAGGGTACCTCATTGCCATACTTTTCCCTAAAAAACTCCATTCGCTGCCGCACGGTGGGTTCGTCTTCGCAGTGAGTCGCAATAAGGCAGGGTGCGTCCGCAAACAATTTTTCTAACACGCTCTGCGCATCTACCAGCATATTACCCGTCGAAGAGCCCATGAATATTTTGATCCCACACACCTGCTCGGGGTCGGTGCGCATCACTTCCTCGTAGTTGTCATTCGACGCCCCCATATAGAAGGAATAGTTAGCCAGCGACGACTGGGCAGCGATTTCGTACTTGTCTTCCAGGAGCCTTTGTGTCAGGGCATTCGGGACCGTATTGGGCATTTCCATGAAAGAAGTAGTCCCGCCAGCCACCGCCGCACGGGCTTCGGTGGCAATGGTCGCCTTGTGAGTCAGGCCGGGCTCGCGGAAATGCACCTGATCGTCGATGATACCCGGCAGCAAATGCTTGCCCTGCGCATCGATCACCCGGTCGGCGGCGACATGCTGCAAATCGCCGATGCGGGCTATCCGACCATTCTGGATTAGTAAGTCGGCATCACGGATGCTGCCTTCGTTGACGAGACGGGTATTGGTAAGTAACGTGGTTTTCATATACCAAAAATTGGTTATTTTATTCCCTAAAGTAACATAATTGTAAATTAGGTATACTTTTGCTATTCAAGACTTTTATAACTTAACCAAAACACATTGTATGAAAGCGATTGGAATTGTACTAGCCATCATCGGGATCGGCATGCTTATCTTCAACGGATTCAATTACACTAAAAAAGAAAAAGTAGTGGACATCGGTCCGATAGAAATCAATGCCGATAAGCAGGAGTCGGTCGGCTGGCCTACTTACGCCGGCGCCATCGTACTCATCGCAGGCATCGGTCTGGTCGTGCTGGATAGCCGCAAGAAATAATAGATAGGAGAAGGAAGGGATAAAAGGAGGAATGGAATTTTACAAATAAGCTCCTTACTCCTTTTATCCATCCTCCTTTCATCTTTCTCATCCTTTCCTCACTCCTCCTTTTCACCCATTCATCACCTGCGCTACTTCCTTGGCAAAGTAGGTTAGAATGGCCTTCGCTCCGGCCCGCCGAATACTCAGCAGGTTTTCCAGCATGGCCCGATCCCCATCGATCCAGCCGTTCTGGCTGGCGGCTTTGATCATGGCGTATTCGCCCGAAACGTTATAAGCCGCGATCGGGATATCAAAATTGTCGTGCAGCGATTTTATAATGTCCAGGTAGGCCAGCGCGGGCTTCACCATCAGAAAATCGGCTCCTTCTTCAAAGTCAAGTTGTGCCTCTACCAGGGCTTCGCGCGCATTGGCTGGGTTCATCTGGTAGGTTTTCTTATCACCAAAACGCGGGGCGGAATCCAGTGCGTCGCGGAAAGGGCCATAGTAGGCGCTCGCGTATTTGGCGGTATAGGCCATGATACTCACATTCGTATAGCCCTCCCCGTCCAATAAGCCACGCATGTAGCCGATGCGGCCGTCCATCATATCGCTAGGCCCCAGAATATCGGCTCCGGCTTTGGCCTGTGCTACGGCCATTTTGCCCAGAATTTCCAGCGAAATATCATTGATAATTTCCCCGTTTTCTACGTAGCCATCGTGGCCGTCGCTGCTATAGGGGTCCATAGCTACGTCCGTCATCAGCGTCAGGTCGGGAAACTTATTTTTTATTTCGCTCAGTGCTTTCAGGTACAGGGTACCTTCGCGGTAGCTTTCGCTGGCGTGCTTGTCTTTTTTATCTTCGGAATAGTTGGGGAAAAGACAAATGGCTTTTATGCCCAAATCCGTCACTTCCTGTATTTCTTCCAGCAAGGTATCCAGCGAAAACCGGTAGATACCGGGCATGGACTTGACTTCACTTTTCAAGCCCGAGCCTTCCAACACGAACATGGGAAATATCAGATTCGACACGGAAAGCGTCGTTTCCTGCGTCAATTCACGAATAGCGGCCGTGCGGCGGTTACGCCGGGGGCGGCGGGGTAGGTGTATCATTAGGGAGTTTATGAGTTTGAGGTTTATGAGTTTATAAGTCGTGGGTTTCAAGGGCTAAAAACACTCATCAACTCACGACTCATAGACTTTCAACTCTTTTCAATCGCTTGTTTCAAATCTTGAATCAAATCTTCGATATCCTCGATACCTACGCTCAGGCGAATCAGGGTATCCTTCAAGTCCGCTTTAAGACGCTCTTCTTTGGGGATGCTGGCGTGGGTCATACTGGCCGGGTGCGTACACAACGATTCCACGCCACCCAGCGATTCGCCGAGGGAAAACACGTGCAGGCTTTCCATCACCCTCACGGCTTCTTCATAGTCATCACCTTTCAATTCAAACGAAACCATGCCGCCGTAGCCGCGCATCTGGCGCGTGGCCAGGTCGTGTCCGGCATGGGTAGGCAGGCCGGGATAAAAGACCTTCCCTACCTTCGGATGTTCGTGCAACCATTGGGCGACTTTTGCCGCATTTTCGCAGTGGCGTTGCATACGAATGTGCAGGGTTTTCAGCCCGCGCAGTACCAGAAAACAATCTTGTGGCCCCGGCACGGCCCCGCTGGCGTTCTGGATGAAGGCCAGTTGCGCGGCCAGGTCGTCGTCGTTCAGCACCAGCGCGCCCATCACCGTATCGGAGTGCCCGCCCAGATACTTCGTCACGGAGTGCATCGCCACGTTAGCCCCTATATCCAGCGGATTTTGAAGGTAGGGGGTGGCAAAGGTATTGTCCACCACTGTCATTATCTTCTTTTCACGAGCGAGATTGACTACGGCTTCGATGTCGATGATTTTCAGCAAAGGATTGGTCGGCGTTTCAATCCAGATCATTTTGGTATTGTTCGTGATGGCCGAGCGGACGTTCTCCACGTCGGTCATGTCGACAAACTGGAATTTCAGACCAAACGGCTCGAACACTTTCCGCATGATCCGGTAGGTACCCCCATACAAATCATTGGTAGCGATAATCTCGTCGCCGGGACGGAACAGTTTCAGCACGGCATCCGTGGCGGCCAGCCCGGAGGCATAGCAGATGCCGTGTTTACCGTTTTCGAGTGCGGACAGCGCCTTCTGCAACGCAGTGCGGGTGGGATTGTGCGTACGGGAGTACTCGTAGCCCTTATGCTTGCCAGGGCTTTCCTGAACGTAGGTGGAAGTCTGGTAAATGGGTGTCATAATGGCCCCGGTGGTAGGGTCAGGTTCTACGCCTGCGTGTATCGCTTTGGTTCCGAATTTCATGAAATGCAGTTTGGGAAAGGGTACGATCTTTTTGTTTTAAATGAAACGGCAGGTTGTTGCCTTTCAGTTCTATCTTTGGACAAAATTACAAAAAGACCCTTGTCGAATTCAGTTTTTCGTAAATACCCCCTTCCTCTGGTTATTTCCACGGCTATGTTCATTTTGCCGCTTCTGACCAGTTCTGTACTTACTGCCTGGGCAATCAGCCATGAGGCCTGGTGGGCTGCCCTGACTTTGGAAAAATGGGTGCTTATTACAATAGCCTTAGCCCTGGCGTCAGCCCTGGCACTTATCCCCCCAGGCTTCCTCGCTTTATTGTACGGCTATTTTCTTGGCTGGATTGGACTCCCGCTACTTGTTTTGATGAATACGGTGGCGATCGGATTGGTGTACGGACTCGGCAAAAAATTGATTTCACCTCATTTTTTGGGGTACTTGCAAGAGGCCTATCCGTCTGCCTCAAAGCTGCTGCTGCGCTTTCACGAAAACCCTATCCGGTTGATTTTTTTTACGAAGCTATCTCCAGTGCTTCCCTTTGCTATTACCAACCTTCTGTTTACCCTGGCCGGAGCACATCTACCCCAAATGGTGCTTGGCGGAACATTGGGCATGATTCCGCGCACTATCCTGTCCCTATGGATAGGTACCCAGGCGAAGGAAATACAATATCTGATGGAACATCCCAACGAAGGTCTCGGTACGCAGCTACTTATTGTAGCACTCGTGCTGCTCTCCACCGCCGGGATCGGCTGGTATTTCAGAAAAAAGTAGTGAGGTACCCTGCCGTCTTCTCCACCAAATGGGTATGACTGCTTCCTAAAATTACAAACCGTTCCGGTGGCATTTGTTTTGAGAGTACCCCCAGCCGCCCGGGCGGAAAAACGGTATCGTACTTTCCGGCAAAAAGCCACACGTCTACATTCCTGGCTTTCAGTTTTCTATACAAAGATTCGATGGAGAAAGAGAGGTACCTTAGGCTCACCCAAGTACGGTAGAGGCGTTTGCGTTCTTCCAGAGTATCCAGCATGTAGCGGACAAAATACACCAGGTTTTTGGGAATAAGGCGGAGTCGCCGGGCCAGTTCGGCTACGGCAAACAGAGGCTGAGGATTACGAACCAGTTGTCGGAACACCCAGCGCGCCGGGGAAAAGCGGGTAGCCAGCGCGTAAAGCGGATGCTCCACCACGCCATCGGGGGCCATAAGAATCAGGCAGTCAATGTTTTCAGGAAAAGCTTCCGCCGTAGCCAGGGCGTAACGCCCACCCAGACTGAAGCCCGCCACATCGAACCGGGTGATGTTGTGGGTACGTAGGAAATCCTGAATGAAATTTTGCCAAAGTACCTTGGTCAGTACGTCGTGGTCGAAGAAATCTTCTTCATCCTGCAATCCCCCACTTTGGCCATGAAAAAATAAGTCGAAGGCGTAGATGGTGTAGTAATCGCCCAGGTACCCGGCAAAAGGCTGGAAACAGGAAACTCCCGTCTGTCCCGCACCGTGAAAAGCCAGGAGAACGTTTGGCCCCCGGCCGAGAATGTCGTGGTGCAGATTCAACAGCGATAGTTTCGGGGGTAAAGGGTTAACGGCAAACGGTCAACGATTAAGGACAGCTAGAATTCGCCAGTAAAGCAAATGTACCCTTAACCGTTGACCGTTAACCTATTTACCCCAAATTAAGACTCCATCAAATAAGCCTTGATAAAGTCGTTGATCTCGCCGTTCAGCACGGCATCAGTGTTCGAGGTTTGGTGGTCGGTGCGGTGGTCTTTTACGCGGCGGTCATCGAGGACGTAGCTGCGGATTTGGGAACCCCACTCGATTTTACGTTTGGAAGCCTCCACTTCGGCGCGGGCCGCGCTGCGCTTTTCCAGTTCGATCTGGTAGAGTCGCGACTTAAGTAGCCGCGTAGCCACCTCCTTGTTCATCAGCTGCGAGCGTTCCTGCTGACAGGCAATCACGATGCCCGAAGGCTTGTGGTGCAGCCGCACGGCAGTTTCAACCTTATTCACATTCTGGCCACCTGCTCCACCGGAACGGTAGGTATCCCAGGTGATATCCGCCGGATTGACGTCAATCTCGATTTCATCGTCAACCAGCGGGTACACATACACCGACGTAAACGAGGTATGCCGCCGGGCGTTGGAGTCAAAGGGCGAAATACGTACCAAACGATGGACGCCATTCTCGGATTTAAGATTGCCGTAAGCGTAGTCGCCCTCGATTTCGAGTGTCACGGATTTTACGCCCGCCACGTCGCCATCCTGCAAGTCAACTTCACGTACTTTGTAGCCGTTTTTCTCGGCCCACATGATGTACATCCGCATCAGCATCGAGGCCCAGTCCTGCGACTCGGTACCTCCGGCCCCGGAGTTGATCTCGATTACGGCGGGCAGGTCGTCGCCTTCCTCACCCAGCATTTTACGAAACTCGATTTCTTCGAGCTTGGCCGTCAGTTTCTCGCCTTCGGCGTCCACCTCTTCTTCGGTCGCTTCGTCGGCTTCGTAAAATTCCCAGATCGTATCCAGGTCGTCGCGTCGGCGGGCTAGTTCCTCGTAGCCCGTGGTCCAGAATTTCAGGCCCCGGATCTCCTTCATCACCTTTTCGGCGCGATCCGAGTCAGTCCAGAATTCCGGCTGGGCGGTTTGTAATTCTAATTGTTCGAGTTGGTTTTTGCGATGACCGTAGTCAAAGATACCTCCCCAAGGCCTCTACACGGCCTTTCAGTTCTTTCAACTGATCCTGAGTCATTTTCTAAATGAATAATAAATGGTGAACAATGAACAATGGTCTTGTCCATTTGCTTGTAAAAAGGACAAAGATAGTAATTTTTGCGCCAGGATTCAGGGGGGTACCCACTACGCTTTCCCGTAAAAAAAGCTTATATTTGCGTCGTTTTTTTGCAAAACCTCTCATACCCAAACTAACTTAGAAATGGCTCAAACATATGATGTTATTGTGTTAGGCAGCGGTCCCGGTGGTTATCCGGCGGCCATCCGTGCCTCGCAATTAGGATTGAAAGTGGCAATCGTAGAAAAAGAAAGCCTGGGCGGTATCTGTCTGAACTGGGGGTGTATCCCCACCAAGGCTTTGTTGAAAAGTGCACAGGTATTTGAATACATCAAGCACGCCAAAGACTATGGTATCAATGTGGGTGATCACTCCGCCGACTTCGGCGCAGTGATTAAGCGTAGCCGCGGCGTGGCCGACGGCATGAGCAAGGGCGTTGCTTTTTTGATGAAGAAAAATAAGATCGATGTCATCATGGGCTACGGGAAGGTCATTCCCGGTAAGAAGGTCGAAGTGACGGTCAAAGACGGCAAAAAAACCGAATACGCTGCCAACAAGGGTGTCATCATCGCCACGGGCGGGCGGGCCCGCGAGCTCCCCAATATCAAATTCGACGGTAAGAAGATCATCGAATATCGCAAGGCGATGAGCCTTGAAAAGCAGCCCGAGTCGATGCTCGTGATTGGCTCAGGCGCGATTGGCGTCGAGTTTGCCTTTGTGTACGCCAGCATGGGTACCAAGGTAACGATTGTGGAGTACCTACCTACCATGGTGCCCGTAGAGGACGAGGACGTGTCGAAAGAGCTGACCAAGCAATACAAGAAAATGGGGGTTGATGTGTACGTCAATTCTTCCGTCGAAAAAGTGGATACGAGTGGCAAACTCTGCAAAGTGACCGTAAAGACCCCCGACGGCGAAAAAACCTTCGAAGCCGAAGTGGTATTGTCGGCCGCAGGAGTAGTGTCCAACATTGAAGACATCGGTTTGGAAGAACTGGGTATCACAACCGAGCGCGGTAAAATCGTGGTAAGCGAGTGGTACGAGACCAATGTACCGGGCTACTACGCCATCGGCGACTGTACGCCCGGCCCGGCGCTGGCGCACGTAGCCACGGCGGAAGGCATTATCTGCTCGGAGAAAATAGCCGGCCACAAAACCGAAGCCCTCGATTACAACAACATTCCCGGCTGTACCTACTGCCAGCCCGAAATCGCGTCGGTCGGTCTGACCGAAAAACGCGCTCGCGAGGCTGGATACGACATCAAGGTAGGTAAGTTTCCGTTCATGGCCTCCGGCAAAGCCTCGGCGGCGGGCGTGAAGGAAGGGTTTGTGAAAGTGATTTTCGACGCCAAGTACGGCGAGTGGCTGGGTGCGCACATGATCGGCGCCAACGTTACAGAAATGATCGCCGAGGTAGTGGTAGCCCGCAAGCTCGAAACCACTTCGCACGAAATCCTGCGCTCGATTCACCCCCACCCCACCATGTCGGAAGCCGTCAAAGGCGCGACGGAAGCGGCGTACGGTGAGGCGATCGATTTGTAGACGAAGGGTTTTCTGTTTCTGACATAGGCCTCTTCCGGAAAATATCTGGAAGAGGCTTTTTCAAATAAGGTACCCCCTTGTCTCCATAAGGGTACCCCTACCATTAAGGTACCCCAACTTTCGATGACTCAAACCACCTACCCTTGGAACTAGCCGCCTTTTATTTTTTTGCTACCCTTGCGGTCGGCGCGGGTGTGTTCATCCTCCTGACCCGTAACCTCATGTACGCGGCTTTTGCACTGTTTCTGGCGCTTCTGGGTATGGCAGCGCTGTTTGTGCTGGCGGGGGCCGACTTTTTGGGCGTGGCGCAGCTAATGGTCTATGTGGGCGGGATTCTGGTACTGCTGATTTTTGGCATCATGCTCACGCGCACCACCGACCGAACTGAAAGCGCCCAAACACCTAACCGCGTGGTAGTAACCCTCGGACGACAAATTTGGGGGATAGGGGTAGGTTTAGCTCTATTCGGTGTTTTATTTTCGGTGATTGCGCAGGCTCGTTTTGTACTCAATGGAGATACCCTCGACAGCCGATCCACCATCCGCACGCTGGGTGTAGAACTGATGACTTCACATCTCCTACCCTTCGAAATAGCGGGTATTCTGCTGCTGGTAGCCCTCGTGGGGGCGGCCTACCTGGCTATGAACCGTAATCCCGATCCAACCGAATGAACTCCACGATACCCCTTTTTCATTTTCTGGTCGTGGCGGCGGCGCTGTTCAGCCTCGGACTGGCGGTAGCCGTGACCAAGCGCAACGTAATCGGGATTCTCATTGGGCTGGAACTGATGCTCAACGCCGCCAACCTCAACCTCATCGCGTTTAGTCGGCACGACCCGATGCTATTACGAGGGCAGCTATTTGCGTTATTTGTGATTGTAGTCGCCGCCGCCGAGGTCACCGTGGCGTTGGCGATCGTGCTGCGGGTGTACCATCACTATGGCAGCATTGACCCGGATGCAGTGAGTGAGTTGAAGAAGTAGTTTTTTTAGGGGGAGAGAGTTCCAGAGGCGCAAAGTGGCAAAGTGACGTAGATTGGTTTTTTTAAGAATAGGGTACCCGCGGGGTTGTGCAGAGTCTTTCGCGAGGGGCATTTTCAACTTTCCATCGCACCGATTTCTATGATCTATGCAAGCTTTAGGTTATAGTTTTTATCATATTTCTCACCCCTTTCTACGGCCGCGTATATTCTGTGGATAATTTTGTTTCTCACCGCATTCAGAACCAGCATTTTGTTTTTGCCTTC
>JBBRDE010000014.1:0-34558 GCA_038204185.1 Cytophagales bacterium | reverse complement strand
CAATCTGAGGTGACACAGTTTAGTTTACACTCTCCTCCCGACACAATTTTATAAACACACTGTTAGCTGAAGCCCTTCTTGTTTTTGATTGTACATACAGAATTGTTATACTATGTTTTCTTGATGCCCTGTAATGTACCTGAATCAATGCGTTTTATATCTATAAACGGGCTTCTTATAAGATACCAAAAGGTTTGTTTTTTGTCGTTATCAAATTCCTTTAATCCATAAGTGATGCTTTTTACAGTTTTGTACTTATAGGTGCCAAAAATTCTATCCCATAAAATAAATATATCAGCAAAGTTAGAATCAGTATAGACTTGATCCTGCTCATGATGCACTTTATGTTGGTTTGGTGTTACAAAGACCCATCCTACTGTTTTGTCCAGCCATGTTGGGTAATGTAGGTCTGAATGTTCGAAGAAGAAAAAAAAATTCAGTATGAAAAAATAAAGTCCCAACGACAACACATCAGTCCCGAACAAAGCGGTTATCAGAATGAATCCTATTGTAAATACAAATAAGCCTTCGATTGGATGAAACCTTAACGCGGTAGAAGCGTCCATCGTGGTATCACTGTGGTGTACCCTATGGAAACGCTACAGAAATGCATTCTTATGTACCCCTCGATGTATCCAATAAGCCGTAAGATCGTATATTGCCACTCCGCATATCACAGCTTTACCCAAAAAGGGATTTGCAATAAGTAAAACAGTCCCACGTGTTTATTGTTGAGCCATTCTACGCAGGTCACCGGAAAGACTGCAAAAAAAACATTAGGGATAATAACCGTTAGCCCAATTAAAGCGTTGTGATACAGATGTAGCGGTCGACTTTGAAAAGTAAAAGGTTTAGTTTGTATTTGCTCGAGTAAATAAAAAATAAAAATTAAGCAAACGGTGATATAATTAGGATCGATATTGAGCAAGTAGTTCAATAGTTCCATATCAAGCGGATTTTAATTGTGTCTATTAAGGTATGGAATTTAAATCGACTCCCTACCTATTCGTCATAAAAAAAGGGTCAAAGGTTTCAGCTAACTCTCAAATATACGCAAGTTTTGCAATATTTTTTTTATCTTTTTGTATTATTCTTCTTTTTCGTTGTACTTATGATGCCGTACTTTCTGTCTGGCATTTGCAAAGTTAGTAGGTTGGGATTCAGGTACCTCACGGTAAGCCGAGAGGTACCTGAATGGAAACTGCTTAACCCTTGCCACGACATCTTCTGAATAACATAAAGAAGGGTAAAAAGCAAGGCGTGACAAACACCCAAAGGTGCTCTGCTCTAACCAAGGCGGCTAACCGCCACTGAGCTACCACCGCACGAAACGATGGGCCGGACTCGAACCGGCGACTCGAAGTAACACGCCTTTACGACACCTTCTTTTTCTTGATTGTGGTACGGGCCGGTTCACCTGAGCGAGCCCGACCTTACCACATCTTCTGCGTAACGTAAAGAAGGGTAAAAAGCAAGGCGTGCCATACACCCAAAGGTGCTCTGCTCTAACCACGGCGGTTGCCAGCCTCTGAGCTACCACCGCCTGAAGCGATGGGCCGGGCTCGAACCGGCGACTCGAAGTAACACGCCTTTACGACACCTTCTATTTCTTTGATATGGGGAGAACCGGATTGTCCTCCCCGTGCCTATCGCTTAAATTGTTACAGCCCGTATCTCCTCCAACGCTGCTTTTCCATTCTCCAGAGCATCCAGCATCCCAAATACTTTATCGCTCCATCCGGCCAGCAGGTACACTCCCTCCTGCATCATTCGCACGGGTGATTGTCCGTAGCCCGCCAAATCGAACAGATACAGCCGGGCCTCGGGGGCTACCTCGCAGCGGTACTGCTGCCACAAGGCTTGGATATGCTCATTTCCCTGGGTACTATTCCACAGCTGACAATCGGTAAAAATCATCACCTTGTCCATGACCTGCTTTCTTTGCATCAAATCCTGAATCACCAGGTACCCGTTGGTCGAATAGCCTACCTCGCCCGCCCGTTGATAAAATTTCTGCACATTGGCCAATACGTTACTTTTTGGCACGGCAATGGTTTTCCACGTATCGCCAAACATACCAACTTCCACATTCCGACATCGGGTTTGGAGCAGCATGGCCAGAACCAGACCTACGTCGAACAAGAGTACCTTCGACTTGGGGGATATTGGCAAATACATGGAGCCTGACACATCGCAGGCCAGCAACACGCGGGTTTTGTGGTCGAATCCCGAAATTGTGGCGACACTTTGGACAATGGCCGCTTCAAGCGCTTCCAGAATTTCCCCGTTATGGTCCCAATTTCCAGAAAACATACTTTTCCCTGTACCGCTCATCCCCATCATTACTTCCTCTGTGGTTGTGTACTGCAACTCACGATACGCCGAAAGATACCTGAAGGGAAATTGCTTTGCCCGAGCAACGTTTTCTGCGGAAGCCAGCGTTTGGCAAACCTTCTGCACGTGGTCATACGACATTTCGGCTTCCAACAGGTTACGCAAGTTACACAGCAACGCCATGTAGCCCAGCTTTTTGCTATCGATTAACTCTTCCCATTTTTGTTTAAAGGCAAACTTCCTGGCCATTTCATTAGGGTACCCTACCTGTCCCAATGCTGACAATTCAGTTTCCCAGGTGTAGGGCGTAGCCAAAGCGTTGTTCGCGATTTTGTCGAACAAAGCTTTCTGTGCTTCATCTTTCGCCTTCGGATGTACCAGAAACAGGGCGTCGCGCAACTTCACCTCCGTATCGCGGTTGTATTTGGCAAACTGATACTCGTCAAAACGGTTGAAGGCAGCGGCCAATCCTTTCTGGATTTGCTTCGAAATACGATTCAGTTTCTTGGTACCTTTCCGCTTGTTGAGCAATTGGTAGCAAGCCAGCAACTCCGTAATCTCGTCGGCACGCGCCACCACTGCGGCGGTCGTCCGGGCTACCAGATTATCGCCCGTATGGATTTTGGCCAACTCCGTCACCAAGACCAGCGGTGCGGAGCGCATGTACATCTTTTGCCGGGCGTACACCGCCAACTGCGCTACAAAGACGGGATCGTTTTGCGAAATCAGAGCACGTACCCGCAGCAAACGTTGATTGCTTTTTTCATAGAATGTATCGTTCAGCGACCAGGTCACTACCGCGGAATAAAGCTGCATCGCTGCGTCCACAACAAACGCCTTTTCACCTTCGTAATTGACGGTCAGCGTTGTATCCGTACTTTTTGTGTTGAATTTCATGATTTCCTCCTTTCTTACATTGCTTGGTGATACAAAGTTTGCGCCCTCCTGCGCAGCCTATCTGCGTACTTGAAATCATTTCGAGTTTTTTTTAAACCTCACCGAAGAACTTGCACTATCCATTCTCCACTATCAACTATCCACTATTTTTCAATCCTCAGGTTTTTCCCGAGAGTCCGCCATGCGGACAATCCTAGGCTGAAACTCGGCCAGTACCTCCACCAAATCCGTTTGCGCGGCCATGACAGCGTGAATGTCTTTGTACACCATTGGTGCTTCATCCAGGTCCGAGCCCATGAGCGTGATGCGCTTTTCGATCAAATTCGCGGCAACCTCTGCCTTGTTAATATTTTTGAAAGCCGCGCTTCGACTCATTAATCGACCCGCTCCGTGCCCAGCCGAATGGAGAGAGCTTGTTTCGCCCTTTCCCCGCACCACAAAGCCCGGCGTGCTCATCGAACCCGGAATGATTCCAAGTACCCCCTTCCCCGCGGGCGTCGCACCCTTCCGGTGAACCATCACTTCGGTGCCGCCGGAAAGTTGTTCCTTCCAGGCAAAATTGTGATGATTCTCGATGCGCATGATCGGTTCGAGGTTCAGGGCCCGGGCAATTTTGTTGTGGATTTCGTGGTGATTGGCCGAGGCATAATCCCCCGCCAGGTTCATGGCGAGCCAGTACTCCTGCCCTTCCTCCGTTCCCAAATCCAGCCACGCCAAATGCCGGGCTTCCTTCGGTAGTGTCGTTTTCTTCATAGCAATAGCCGAGTAGGCGTTGGCTATATTTCCCCCAAAGCCCCGCGAACCCGAGTGCGACAGCAAGGCCAGGTACCTACCCGCCGGAATGCCTTCCAGGGCATTTTCGGCAATCGTCAACTCACCCCACTCCACAAAATGATTCCCCGTGCCGGATGTACCTAGCTGCGCGTACGCTTTATCTTTCAGGTGTCGAACCAGCTTTACCTCGCCCCATTCGGGTCGATCGAATAAAGTTGTGTCAAGCCGTACATCCGACTTGCAACCCATGCCGAAATGCGTGTGTTTCTGAAGCATCTTCTGTAATGTATCTTTTTCCAAATCCACCGCTTCAGCAGGCAGATCGTAGATACTCAAACACATGCGGCAGGCAATATCCACGCCCACGGCGTAGGGGATTATCGTACCGGCCCGCGTGGCCAGTACCCCGCCGATTGGCAGAACGTAGCCCGGATGGGCATCCGGCATGAGGGCACCGGCCTCAGCAATGGGTAGTTGCATGGCGGTTTTCATCTGCGTCAGAGCCCCCACTTCGATATGTTCCAAACCAAAGACCGGAAAATCCGACATCCCTTTTTTCAACTCATGTACCTGACGCGGTTGTTTGATAAATTTACCTTCGCGCCGCAATTGCATGACCTGATCGGCAATATTTTTAAATTTGCCACTTTTCTTCAAAGCGTAGGGAGTAGGGTCGTCTATCAAAGCTTCCAGATTGGCCAGCACCGACGGTTTGTCCATCACCTCGTGTTTCAACAATCCATTGGCTACCTGACTGAAAGCGACCAGCAATTCCAGGTCGTTGATGCCTAGTTTGCTCAGTTCGGAGTTTCTTATTTTTTCCTTTTCCATGATTTTATATAGATGCTAGATTTTGGAGATTTGATATCTGGACACTGTACTATAAAATTCTAATATTCAATAATATAACCAACATATTGAGTCATATTCCAAGGCAAACTCTCGTTGCTTACCCACCTATTGTCTAATGGTCAGTACAAAACAATATCCCAACTGCGCAGTCTTTTTGCGTAGTTGAAATTTTTTTCATTATTTTTTCAAAAAGTTTGCAAAAAAAGCAGCGAGAGATTTTAGAGTTAAAACCGATTATGTCTCGACAGTTCGGCCCCGCCGGGGCGTATATTGTGGGGGATGGTACCTTCTGCTATTAACGGGTGGCCTCTCCTAGATAACCATTCAGAAACTACCTGAACACAATACTTCATTTTACGGGTACTTACAAATCACTGTCAACTATCCACTCTCAACTGTCCACTAAAAAATGCCCGTCAACCGCAACGCCCTAGCCCGCTACCGTACCATCGACAACTGCTTGCAAAACCGCTATCGAAAGTGGACGCTGGACGATTTGATTGATGCTTGCTCGGAGGCTTTGTACGACTACGAGGGTATTGATAAGGGTGTCAGTCGCCGTTCGATACAGGCCGACCTAGCGATGATGCGCAGTGACAAGCTAGGGTACGAAGCGCCGATTGTGGTGGTCGATAAGAAATATTACACCTACGAGGATCCGAAGTATAGCATCACCAACAACCCGCTGAGCCAGCAGGACATGCGGGTATTGAGTGAAGTGTCGTCGTTATTAATTCAGTTCAAGGGGTTCAGCCACTTTGCCGATGTAAGCGAGATGGTGAGCCGCCTGGAAGATAAAATCTATTCTCAGAAAACCCGTAGCCCCTCCGTCGTGGACTTTGAGAAAAATGAAAATCTGAAAGGATTGGTATTCATCGAGGTAATAAGAAAGGCAATTGTAGCCAGAAAAGCGCTGTGCGTAATCTACCAATCTTTCAAGGCACGGGATTCGAATACCTATTGTTTTAGCCCCTATTTGTTAAAAGAATACCGCAACCGCTGGTTTGTGCTGGGGATGGCACATCAGCAGCGTTCCTTGCTCATGACTCTGGCACTGGATCGCTTCCACTCGGTGGAAAGCACATCTGAGGAAGCCTACCGTGCCAATGAGAAGCTCGACCTCGCCACCTACTATGATGATGCAATTGGAGTCACCAAAACACCTGGTCAGCCCAACTGTGAAGTGATTCTTTGGACGGACCTTGCCACGGCTCCCTATCTGATTACTAAACCATTACACGCTTCTCAAAAAATATTGCATGAGCAGAATGACGGCAAGGTTTTCAGCATACGAGTTGTGCTGAATTTTGAACTGGAACGGGAAATTTTGGGATTCGGCTCGAAAATGAAGGTGCTGGGACCGAGAATCCTGCAAAAAAGAATACGGGAACAGGTGGAGGCGACTTATCGACACTATTCAAAACCGGCCGAAAGTTCAACTCACTCGGAAGGGCAATGAAACATAAATCCCCGCTCATTGCTGGGCGGGGATTCTCCAAAGTACCCGGAGCCGGAGTCGAACCGGCACGAGTGTAACCTCATTGGTGTTTGAGACCAACGCGTCTACCAATTCCGCCATCCGGGCTTCTTGTTTCTGCTTTGGGATTGCAAAATTAGGCGGATTAGGCTATTTCACAACATCCGATCCCAAAATATTTTCTTATTCGTAACGTAGGGCTTCGATCGGGTCTAAGCGAGAAGCTTTTATGGCTGGGTATATTCCCGCAATTACTCCCACAAATATACACACCAGAATACCCATCAACATCCAGAACCAGGGTACAATAAATTGGCTGTCGGTGCTGATGGTGGTAGAAATTATATTACCGATTCCGATGCCCAGCACCAGGCCGGCCAAACCACCAAAGATGCAGATGATGATGGCTTCAATGAGAAATTGTAATCGAATGACCCTAGGGGTGGCTCCCAGCGATTTTCGGATGCCAATTTCGCGGGTACGTTCGGTAACGGAAACCATCATGATGTTCATGAGGGCAATGGATGCTCCCAGTAGTGTAATAATTCCTATCCCAAAGCCCCCAATCCGCAGATAACCCGTTATATCCTCGAAGTCTTTGGCCAAAGCGTCCGCTCGCTGAATTACGAACGAATCCTGTTTTCCCAGAGCATCCCCCCGCACCCTGCGCATAAGCCCTCTAGCTTCTTCAATGACGTATTCGCTGTCATTGACTTTGGGTGCCGAAGCGGTTATTTCAAAGGTGAGTGCCCGGTTAGCCGCCAGCGCTCTACCTGTCTCCAGGGGTACCATAATAAGTCGGTCGGCATCGGTGCCTCCTCCGAGTGATCCTTTTTTCTCAAGGATGGCTATAATCTTGAATCTTCCTCCCATGAAGCTGATCACTTTGTTCAACGGATCCTCGCGCTCGAAAAGATTGTTGACTATTTCCTGCCCCACGATAGCCACGTTCAACGAATTCTCAAGATCTGACTTGTTAAAATTCCGTCCACTGCTCACCGAATAACCCTTAATACCAAGATAGTCCTGATCCGCACCAAGGATTCGAACATTCGGATTCGTCTTTTTAGATCGATACTTCACCTGAATAGCCCCCCCCACATTTGTCGCTAGGGAAACGTTGGCATCAAAATCTTTCCGGAAGTAGGTGGCGAACTGGGTAGCTTGATGGTAATCAATATTTGCAAATTGTTTCTGGCGCCTTCCTCCGGAACGCCGCTGATTCTGGAGGTAGTTGGTAACATTGAATGTATTGGCCCCCAGATCGGCGAAGCTGCTGTTGACCGAGCTCTGGATTCCGTCGATGGCGGTCAGGATTCCAACCAGGGAGGTAATGCCAATGGCAATAATCAATGCGGTCAGTACGGTTCTCAACATATTGGATTGAATTGACCGCAGGCTTTCACTAATGTTTTCTTTTATATTCATGGGCAAAACTGTGCTTTTTGCACAATATTTGTATAAATTTCGTTATGAAACATATTAAAAACTTTAATAAGGTAAAGCTGCACAGGATGCGACAAAAATTCAAACCGATGGTACGGCTGTTTGTTCCGCTTATCATTTTATTGGCCATATCCACCTATTCCATGGCCAATCGGTTGCTAATTCCGATGGATGCTACCCAAAAAAACCACTTAAAAGCCTACGGGGTAGCCTTCTGGATTTTGAAAGCCTACAACACTGAACTTGACTGGTTGCTCAATTACCGGGGAGGTAGTTTTATGGTAACCTATTCCCAAAAATTTGCGACCGAAATGACCATTCGGGGCGTAAGTTTCGACGTAATATCGGAAGGTCAGGCCAGTCAGATTCTGGGTGTAATTGCCGCGCCCGATGCGAATATGGATGCTGTCAAGCTCCAAAAAGCACCCCGTATTGCTGTGTACTCGCCCAAGTCAAAGCAACCCTGGGACGATGCCGTTACTATGGTACTTGCCTACGCCGAAATTCCTTACGACGTTGTATTTGACGAAGAGGTGCTCAAAGGCAAACTGCCCGAATATGACTGGCTGCACCTTCACCACGAAGATTTCACAGGCCAGTACGGTAAGTTTTACACCTTTAAGGATTATCCCTGGTATCGTGAACAGAAGCGGGAGGCCGAGCAGATTGCCGAAAAATTCAGTTATTCCAAAGTATCGCAGATGAAGTCGGCAGTTGTAAAAAGGATTCAGGAATTCGTGGCCGGCGGTGGATTCATGTTTGCTATGTGCAATGCCACTGATACCTTTGACCTGGCTATTGCCGCAGAGGGCGTGGATATTGTAGAGTCACCCTACGATGGTGATCCGGCTGACCCCGCAGCCAATAACAAACTTAATTTTGAAAGCACCTTTGCTTTCAAGGATTTCAAAACCTACACCGACCCTTACATCATCGAATTTTCCACCATCGACAATCAACCGCAGGAAAGGGAAATGAACGAGGATAACGACTATTTTACCCTTTTCCAGTTTTCGGCCAAGTGGGACCCCATCCCAACCATGCTTACGCAGAACCACGAGACTTTGATTAAAGGATTTCTAGGCCAAACCACTGCTTTCAAGAATCAGTATATCAAGCCTGATGTGGTGATTTTGGCCGAAACCAAGCAGGCCGGTGAAGCCCGCTATATTCATGGAACCTATGGCAAAGGCTTTTTCACTTTTTATGGAGGTCATGATCCCGAAGACTACCAACACCGCATCGGGGAGGAACCTACTGATCTCAATTTGCACCCAAAATCAGCAGGCTACCGGCTCATTTTGAACAACATACTTTTCCCGGCAGCCAAGAAGAAAAAGTTAAAAACTTAGCACCTCTGATTTATTCCAACCGGTACCATTCCTTCGCATTGCTTTTGGCCTCTACCTTCTGTTCGATCGAGTCGGGTAGCCGGGGAAAGAAATCAACGCCCGTTAGCTTTTCGATGCTGTCGATGGATACTACAAAACTGCTTAAAGGTGCCTTTGAGGGTTCGTTATTCAACAAAAAACCAATTCCCTTGACATAGGGAGACTTTACGTACAAAATCACTTTATAGAATTGCCGGGGTACGGCTACCTTATTCAGACGCCCGATGGTGGGAAGTCCCTGCGTGAGAACAGGTCCAGTCACGACATACACCCGCTCGTATTTATAAGCCCAGGCCCGCACCATTTTTTCCAGTTCCAACCAGATACCCCGATTAAATTGAGGTACCTGGGGCGAAATATTGCTCATGTAGAAGGTTTCCTTCATCACCTGGTAGGAATTCTTAAAATCGCCCGCTGGGGCCATGTGGCCCCGGTCGTAACCACTGCGCGTATAGTCTGCCGTGACGGCTGTGCCGCTTTGTACTACCGGATCGGGCATAAACTGGTTTTCGCGTTCTTCCCCTCCCTGAATCTGTTCGGCCGGCAAAATATAGGCCACCCAGGCGGGCTGCTCATATTTTTCAACGTATTTTAGGGTATAGCCTACTCGCCGCACCAATTGATCGTTTGAGCCAATTGCGGGCAGAAAAAAATCCCGTTGATTAATAATTCTGTCCAATTCTGCCGCCGAAACGTTTTGCTCCTGGGGCAGTATTTTAGGCGGCCTGTTCGCCGTAGGTTTCTGCACTTGGGCTGGCCGGGGCGAAGATTCCCGCCTATCCAATGCCACCGTGTCGGAAGCAACCCGATCGTCGTGGGGTTCAGGCGCTTTATAGGGATTTTGGGAGGAGTCCTCCCCAGTCGCAAACGCTGATTTGAGGGTCTCCCAAAACTCCACGACGGGCTTGGACTTCCCCCTGTACTGTAGAAAAAGTCCAATGGTAAAAAAAATAATCAGGAGTAAAAGCGTATTATTCGGCATTCGAAAGCCGCGACGATTATAGCTAGGCATCCAAAAAAAATTAAAAAAAAGGTTTTTGATTAAAATGTGGATCAAGTTACCCGCAAAGGTAGCGCAAATTACCGCGCTGACAGTCGGGCCTGATTGGGGAACCTTATCTTTGCAAAAATCGAAAGTAAGATTTTCAATCTATGCGCATTGTAATCATCGGGGGTGGGGCAGCTGGTTTCATGGCTGCCATCACGGCGGCAGAAAGTTATCCCAAAGTGGCCATAACGATACTTGAAAAAAACCGAACAGTACTCAACAAGGTTCGAATTTCGGGGGGAGGGCGATGCAATGTTACTCACGCCTGTTTCGACAACCGAGTCCTTGTGACCAACTATCCCCGCGGCGAACGCTTTTTAAAAAAACTTTTGCCGTCATTCGACGTCCAATCGACGGTTGCCTGGTTTGAGTCCAAAGGGGTACCTCTTAAAGTCGAGCCCGACGGACGGATGTTCCCAGCAACCGACTCCTCCGAAACGATTATCCGGTGCTTACTTGCCCAGGCGGAAGCCCATCGCATAGGCATTCGTACCAGTACGGGCGTTCAGTCTTTTTCATTCCTGGCCCCGAAAAATACCTTTCCGGAGTTTCAGCTTCAACTAAATACCGATGAGGTAATCTCAGCCGATCGTATTTTAATTGCTACCGGGGGACATCCCCAGCGAAAAGGCTTTGAATGGGTTGCCGAGCACGGCCATCAGATCGAAGACCCGCTGCCTTCACTTTTTACCTTCAATGCTCCCCAAAATTATTTGAGACCCCTTTCCGGAGTATCGGTGCAGGATACGATGGTCAAGCTTATGGGTACCCCCTATGAGTGGCGGGGGCCACTGCTGATTACACATTGGGGTTTCAGCGGGCCAGCCGTACTGAAACTATCCGCCTGGGGCGCGCGCGTTTTAGCCGAAATGCAGTATGACTTCACATTACGGATCAACTGGCTTCCCGCACGCACGCAGGAGGAGATACGTCAGGAACTACTGGCCCAGAAAGTCACCTCCCCCAAGCAGATGGTTGCTACCCAATCCCGTTTCGAACTTCCGCATCGCCTGTGGCTTGCACTTCTGGAAAAAGCAGAAATTGACGGATCCCTACGGTGGCTGGATGTACCTCACAAAGGCATAAACCGGCTGGTTGACTTGTTGACCAATAGTCAGTTCAGGATTCAGGGTAAAAGTACCTACAAGGAAGAATTTGTTACAGCTGGTGGAGTGGCCCTCTCGGAGGTCAATTCCCGCACACTGGAAAGCCTGCGGGTACCCGGTCTGTATTTCGCCGGAGAAATACTCGATGTAGATGGCATTACAGGAGGATTTAATTTTCAGAATGCCTGGACAACCGGGTATATTGCGGGAAAAATGATAGGCAGAGATTTAAAAGCCGCCCCAACCCCCGATTCTCCCTTATGACACTACAACAGATTGAAGAAACTGCCTCTTTTCTCACCCAGGCCACAAACGGCTTCGAGCCCGAAATAGGAATCATTCTAGGAACGGGTTTAGGCTCCCTGGTCCATGACATCGAGGTAGAATACACAGTAGACTACACGGATATTCCCCATTTTCCAATCGCCACGGTAGAATTCCATTCCGGAAAACTATTTTTCGGCATGCTTTCGGGAAAAAGGGTGATTTGTATGCAGGGAAGGTTTCATTACTATGAAGGCTATTCCATGCCCCAAATCGTTTTTCCGGTACGGGTTATGAAAGTGTTGGGAGTCAATACCCTCTTAGTATCGAACGCTGCCGGAGGAATGAACTCCCTATATAAACTCAGCGATTTAATGATCATTCGAGACCATATCAGCCTTTTCCTTCCTAGTAATCCACTGGTTGGCAAAAATATTGACGAATTAGGGGATCGCTTTCCCGACATGTGCGATCCGTACGATCCGAATTTGGTGGCCATGGCCCTGGGCATTGCCCGCGAAAAGGGAATCAGCGCTCATGCCGGCGTTTACGTCAGTGTGCCTGGCCCCCACCTGGAAACCCGTGCTGAATACCAGCTGTTGCGTATGCTAGGAGCCGATGCCGTAGGTATGAGCACAGTTCCCGAAATTATTGCCGCCCGACAGATGAACATGCGCTGCTTCGGTCTTTCGGTAATTACTGATATGGGAATTCCTGAAACACTTGAAAAAACGGAAATTGCCAAAATAATCAAAGCAGCCGAAGCTGCCGAGCCTAAAATGACCTTTTTGATTAAAAAGTTGATCGAACAAATGTGATTACTTTCTGAATATACCCCCAATTCCCACATCTTGTATATATTGGAGCAAAAAAACAGGTAGGAACAAATTCCTACCTGTGCATTATTATTGGAAATCTGGTATTAGGTACTAAAATGGTTTTACCTAATAACCTCTCAAGCTAAATATAGATTAGCTAATCTTAATCACCTCGGCGGGTATGTTATGCTGGGTCACAATGTCGCGGGTGTAGCGAACATGTCCACGAGGAGCCATTAGATACAATTTGCCACCTTTCATACTGGCTAGTTCGCTCAAAAGTTTCCACTTAGAAATATCCTTCATCAGTTTATCTGTTTTCATGGATACTTCAAGATAGTGCTTATTAAACATGTTAACCCCCGTTACGTCGGGTGTAAACACTTGGTTGTCCTGCGTACGCTCATAGGACTTAGGAGTTTCATAGCCTTCAATATTAGCCCTGATTTCTTTGAATCCGTGAGATTGAGCCCACTTGACAACATTTTCAATAAATCCGTCCTTTTCCATAAACACGCGAATATTTGTACCTTCCATCATTACTGGAAAGTGGTTGAATTAAAATTTAAACTGGGGAGGTGTATAAGTTTTAAAATGATCATGGATAAAATATCAGATCAAATTATTCAGATATGCTGCAATTTACGTAAAAATCCTCTGAATTCCAACCTATTAGAAATTTTTATTTCGAATCACCCATAATTCGTTTCCCAAACCTTATTTCTCAGCCACTGTTTTTATAATTCTTACAGCGTGTTCAGAGGGTATAATGTTAGTACCATCCGAATTGGCATACACCTTGGTAAACTCAGCCCCGAAGTATAAAATAATAGAGGAATAATACACCCAGGAGAGGAGGATGATGATCGAGGCAGAAGCACCATAGGTTGCACCTAAATCGGATTGTCCTATATAAAAACTGATTAGGAATTTACCCGCAGCAAACAGCACTGCTGTAAACCCGGCTCCCACAAAACACTCTTTCCATCGTAGTTTCCCATCGGGCAGCACTTTGAATATCACCGCGAAAAGTAAAGTTATAACAGCCAGTGCAATAACAACATTCAGTATGTAGAAAAAAATGATCGACGCTTCAGAAAAGTATCTTTCCAGACGTGAACTGAGTAAATCCACCAGGGCGTTCACACCGAGCGTTACGATGAGCAGAAACCCAAGTGCCAGGATCAGGGAAAAAGAGATTAAACGGGTCTTAAGGTATTTGAGCCAACTTTTTTCGGGACGTGCTTCAATGGACCAGATATAATTGATGGAGCTTTGAATTTCTGCAAACACCCCGGTAGCTCCTATCAAAAGGGTACCTATCCCGATGGCTGCCGCCACACCTGATTTGTTAGAGAGCTCCGCATTTTTGAGGATATCCTGTAGTTGAGTAGCCGCGTCAGCTCCTACCAGACCGCTAATTTGTTGAAACACCTGACCTTGAATAGCGTCACGGCCGAAGAAGACACTCAGTACGGTAATCATGACAAGCAGCATTGGAGCCAGGGAAAAAATAGTGTAGTAGGACAGCGCCGCACTTAGTTTCATTCCCTGGTCATTCATGAAGTCGGAAGCAGCCGTTTTTAGAATAGTAAAATAATCAGAAAATTTCATAAGTGTAATTTTATTCAAGGTGGATAGTTGATGATCCAGGATGAAGGGTTGATCAATAGTCCAGTAGCTCGTCTTCAAAAGCCCTGTAGGCTCTGGTTAATTCCTGAAAAGCTTTTACATTGTGCTGTTCGCTAGCTAGTTGAATTCCTTTTTCATAGGTATCTCGTGCTTTCTCAATCCAATGACAGCTGTTAAAAAATTGTGCCGCATGATAATACGTAGGCAAATAAGTAGCAAAATCTCGCAAAAGCTTTTCAAAGTATTCCTTAGCCTGGGTGGCATCATGTTTTTGGTACTCCAAAGCCAGAGCGTACAGGTTAAAAGGATCGTGCGGGTCTTCTTCATAAAAAACCAACAGTTTTTCAAGGAATGCTGTTTTCATTAGAAACTATTATGCTTGCATACTATTATTTTAATTCCGTATATTCGCAACAACAAGCCCAATACCTGAAAAGTTAGTTTTCCTATTCAATTAGTACCTTATGAAAATACTTGTTTGTATTACCAACGTACCCGATACAACGGCAAAAATATCATTCACCGACAACGATACCAAGTTCAATAAAAACGGGGTACAATACATCATTGGCCCTTATGATGACTATGCCCTGGCCCGGGGTGTCGAGCTGAAAGAACAAACCGGAGGTACCCTGACGGTACTGAACGTAGGTGAAAGCGAGAGTGATCCCCAGATTAGGAAAGCACTGGCAATCGGAGCTGACGAGGCTATCCGCGTAAATGCTGAACCAACCGATTCCTATTTCGTAGCAGCCCAGATCGCTCACATAGCCGAACAAAATTCATATGACTTGATCCTGATGGGGCGCGAATCTCTGGATTTCAATAGCGGTGTTGTACACGGTCTGGTAGGAGAGATGCTGGGCATACCCTCCTACTCCCCTGTGATGAAACTGGATGTGAGGGACGGAAAGGCGGAATTTGCCCGCGAAATCGACGGTGGCAAGGAGCATCTGGAAGCCAGCTTGCCGCTGGTGCTGGGCTGCCAGGAACCGATTGCCGAATGGAAAATCCCCAACATGCGGGGAATTATGACAGCGCGCACCAAACCACTTACCGTCGTAGAACCTATTGCGGTGGAAACCATGGCCACCCTCGAGAAATATACCCTCCCGGCTCCAAAAGGATCCTGTACCATGATTCCTGCCGAAGAAGCCGAGCGACTTATAACGCTGTTAAAAACCGAAGCAAAAGTGCTTTGACGAGTCTTATTTTCTAAAATACCAATAGATTATGTCTGTATTGATTTTTGTGGAGTTGGATCAGGGAGCCATCAAGAAAACCTCCCAGGAAGCCATATATTACGGAAGCCAGGTAGCGGAGACGCTTAAAACCGAAGCTACTGTTTTGGCCATCGGGCCAGCTGATGAGATAAACTTACAAGCGGCCGGAAATTATGGCGCGGGAAAAGTCCTGCATGTTTCAGATACGAAACTGAACCATGAAAACAGCCTGGCCTATGCCGATACGCTCGTGCAAGCCGTTCAACAGGAAAGTAGTACCATCATCGTGATGGCCAAGTCGGGACTCGGTGACGCTGTGGCCGCCCGCGCTGCCGCCAAACTTAAGGCAAGCGTGGTGTCGGGGGTAACACAGCTACCTGAACTCTCGGACGGTTTTAAGGTGGAACGAAGCGTTTATACTGGGAAAGCGTTCGCATTAGTGGATCTAAGATCGGATATAAAGATTCTGGCCATCAAGAAAAATGCCGTGGAGGCAGTCCAAACCGACCAGAAAGCATCCATAGAGCCCTTTGCACCTATATTGCGTGACTCTGATTTTGCGGCTACCGTAACAAACACCGAGAAAGCTACTTCCGAGCTTTCCCTTACCGAGGCCGACATCATCGTTTCGGGAGGACGCGGCATGAAAGGCCCCGAGAACTGGGAGCCTTTGCTAGAATTAGCCCAGGCCCTGGGAGCAGCGACGGGTTGCTCCAAACCGGTTTCGGATCTGGATTGGCGCCCCCATCATGAGCATATTGGGCAAACTGGCATCAAAGTCGCTCCCAATTTGTATATAGCCTGTGGTATTTCTGGAGCCATTCAACACCTGGCTGGGGTCAATGGCTCCAAGTGCATCGTCGTAATTAATAAAGATCCCGAAGCGCCATTCTTTAAAGCCGCTGATTATGGGATCGTAGGGGATGTTTTCGATATTTTGCCCCGATTGACCAAGGCCGTTCAGGCAACAAAGTAAATAAAAGGTTCATATTGACCCGTCGTGCATTTTTAAATGCACGACGGGTTTTCTATTTTTGCGTTTTTATTGTTCGCTCGAACAATTGAATTCTAACGAACCTGCCATAGAGCCTAGCTAGCAAATCAAGTGAAAAAGATAAAATTAGAATTACTAGGGCTCTCACCCAGCCAGGCTCAGACGGGCTCTTATGCGTTAATACTGGGTGAAGAAATGGGTAACCGAAGGCTCCCAATCATTATCGGAGTTTTTGAAGCCCAGGCCATTGCTGTACAGATCGAGAACATTGTTCCTAATCGTCCCATGACTCATGACCTGTTTAAGTCTTTCGCTGACTCGCTTAACTATTCCCTGAAAGAAATCATCATTTCGGAACTTAGTGAAGGGATCTTTTATGCCAAAATTGTCTGTGGCGATGACATACGGCAGGTCGAAATCGACTCCCGGCCTTCGGATGCTATTGCCATCGGTATCCGGTTTGGGGCTCCTATCTTTACCTACGAATCCATCCTTTCTGAAGCAGGCATCGTTTCCAGCGACCTTGCCGAAGATTTTGAAGAGGGCGACGACACGCGCGTTAGGGAACCATTGCGTACCAAGGGATCTCTGAGTGAGCAACTGCGGGAAATGGGCAATGACGAATTGCAAAAAATGCTCGATGAAGCACTTTCCAAAGAAGAATATGAGAAAGCGGCCAAAATCAGGGATGAGCTCGAAAAGCGGAACTAAAACCCCTGTTTTTAAGCACAGAATCCTGGTAATTTTTAGTTAAAAATCGTTAAGGTACCCAATCTATACCCCAGCTTCGGCTATTAATACCTATTTTTGTCCTGCATACGTACCCTGAACAGTTTACATGGCCCAAAAGAAAAAGATCGGGAGCTATCCCAACACGATGATCGTCATCAGTCTAACGGCTGCCTTGTTTCTGATTGGCTTCTGTGGTATTCTGGTAATTCAATCCAAAAAGTTGGTGTCCATTATTCGCCCGAATATCGAGGTACGTGTCTTTGTAGACAAAGATGTTACCCCTGCTGGTCGGGATTCCCTCATGACCAGTATAAAACGGAAACCCTACGTTCAGACTACCGGAGATACCTTAGCGATTCTTTTTGTTTCCAAAGAAATGGCAGCAGAAGAATTCATGGAGGGTACCAAGGAAGATTTTACTGCCTTTCTGGGTGAAAACCCTTTGCGCAACAGCTATCGGGTAAAGGTCCAGGAGGACTATTTTGAAGAGGCCAAGTTAAAGGCTATTAAAGCTGATTTGGAAAAACTGGGTGGAGTGTATGAGGTAGTTTATCAGGAAAACCTGGCCGATGCCATCAATAAGAATATTACCAAATTGTACATCATTCTGGCTTCCTTTGCGCTTGTTATGTTGATAATCATTGTATTATTAATCAACAATACGATAAAACTCGCCATTTACTCGCAGCGTTTCCTAATCCGGAGTATGCAATTGGTGGGAGCTACCAATGGGTTCATCCAGCGGCCTTTCCTGATGCGCGGTATTATGCAGGGATTCATTAGTGCCTGCATTGCCGGTTTTTTTCTGGTGATTCTACAGCAGGTGGCCATCCGTAACGTAGAAGGGCTTGCGCAACTTCAAGAGCCCGATAAGCTAATCTTTTTACTCGCTCTACTACTTATATTGGGTATCCTCATTGGGATCGTCAGCACCACGCAATCGCTGTCCAGGTACCTTAGAATGTCGCTTGACGAACTGTATTAAATCTTCCGGTTTCATTATTTTCAAATCTATTGTCTAATCTGTATATGAATTCTGATAAAAACCACCTGCCCTTTCATGCAGTCAACTACCGGCTCATGCTAATCGGTCTGGGAATTATTCTGCTGGGTTTCGTTATCATGAGCCTGGATACCGCTGAATTCGGATTCGGTATCCTCGGTCTTACAATAGGGCCCCTGGTAACCCTGGCGGGCTTTATTGTCGAGTTTTGGGCTATCCTGCGCAAACCCTCTCATTCATGACCATTTGGCAAGCATTGATTCTCGCAATAATTGAGGGAATCACCGAATTTTTACCGGTCTCATCAACCGGTCACATGATTATTGCTTCTTCCATCATGGGAATCAGCCATTCGGATTTCACCAAGATGTATACCGTCAATATTCAGTTTGGAGCCATATTGTCGGTACTCATCCTATACACCCGACGATTCCTGCAGACTACCGATTTTTATTACAAGCTCTTCGTTGCCTTCCTGCCCGCTGCCGTCATTGGGTTTCTGTTGAATGACTACATTGATGCCTTACTTGAAAATGTGGTTGTCGTGGCAGTTTCCTTATTGGTGGGTGGTATTGTACTTGTTTTTATCGACCGTATCGTCAACGAGTATCCCAAAGACAGAGAAATTACCTTCCCCGAAGCTCTGAAGATTGGGTTCTATCAATGTATCGCCATGATTCCGGGCGTTTCACGCTCGGCAGCCACCATCATTGGCGGGATGTTTCAGGGCCTTACCCGGAAGCAATCCGCCGAATTCTCATTTTTTCTGGCTGTACCCACCATGGCCGCTGCCGCCGGTTATAAGTTTTTGAAAACCTACGAGAGCATCCAAGCTTCCGATATCAAAATTTTGCTTTTTGGCAATGTCGTCGCTTTTATTGTAGCCATGCTAGCCATCCGCTTTTTTATCAATTTTCTGACTAAGTACGGTTTCAAGGTATTTGGCTACTACCGTATCGTTCTGGGCATTATCCTGTTGGCACTTCTGGCGATGGGCTACGAACTCGATATTGTTTAAATAATGAGTGAGGTACCACAATCTGCCAATGCTCCCGATGAAGGAGAGATGATTCTGATCGATAAACCGCTCACCTGGACTTCGTTCGATGTCGTCAAAAAATTAAAATGGGCCTGCAAGTTCAAGAAAATTGGGCACGCCGGTACCCTTGATCCGCTTGCTACCGGTTTATTGATTCTGTGTACCGGAAAAAAAACTAAGCAAATCGATTCGTATCAGGCTCAGGAAAAGGAGTACGAAGGTACCCTGGTGTTGGGAAAAACGACCCCATCAGTAGATTTAGAAACTGAGTTTGATCACGAATTTCCGGTCGATCATATTACAGAGGAAGCCCTTGAGGGTGCGGTTCAGCAACTCACGGGCGTATTGCAACAGCTTCCCCCCATATACTCGGCCGTGCGATTGAATGGTGAGCGCCTATATAAAAAAGCCCGGCGTGGCGAAACGGTAGAAATCATGCCTCGGGAAGTAACAGTCAGTGCCTTCGAGATACAGTCTTACGACTTTCCAACCATTCATTTTCGGATTGTATGTAGCAAAGGTACTTACATCCGCAGCCTGGTACGCGATTTTGGACAAATCCTGGAAAGCGGAGCGTATTTATCCGCCCTGCGCAGAACCCGTATTGGTGATTATTCCGTTTTTGACTCGGTACCAATGGATCAGTTTATCCAGAAAAAACGGAATGAATTGAATCTACCTTCGAACCAATGAACGTTTACCATAGCCTCGAATCGTTTCAAAAACGTTCCTATGCTGTTGTTACCAGCGGCACCTTTGATGGGGTGCATCGGGGCCATCATAAAATCCTGAGCAGATTGCGTGAAATAAGTGCTCAACAACAGGGGGAAACGGTGGTACTTACCTTCTGGCCCCATCCCCGGATGATCGTCTCGGACGACAGTCAAAATCTGCAACTTCTTTCAACGATTGAGGAGAAAATCGACTTATTCAGTCAAGTGGAGATTGACCATTTGATTATTACTCCCTTTACCAGAGCCTTTTCTGAACTTTCATCGGAAGAATTTATCCAACAGGTACTGGTTGATCGGATCGGCACCAAAAAATTTGTAATTGGCTACGACCACCGCTTTGGCCGCAATCGTGAGGGAAGTTTTGATTTTTTAAAAAAGGCAGCTCCCTCGTACGGATTTGAGGTAGAAGAAATTTCCCGAGAGGATATCGAAGCTCTGGCCGTAAGTTCAACCCGTATCCGTAAAGCGCTTCTGCGGGGCGAAGTAGCCACGGCCACTGAGCTTTTGGGAAGGCCCTACGCTTTTTCAGGGACGGTAGTCAAAGGCAAGCAACTGGGTCGTACCCTTGGGTACCCTACTGCCAACGTGGAGGTTCGTGATTCGTACAAGTTGATTCCGGCAAACGGCGTGTATGCAGTCATGGTCCGGCAAGGTGATCAATTTATCAAAGGCATGTTAAACATTGGCGTTCGTCCCACCGTCGGGGGCGATTCACGCACGATCGAAGTACACCTATTCAACTTCAAGGAAAATATTTACGGAGAGCATCTGGAAATACAGGTTATGCATTACCTGCGTCCCGAAATGAAATTTGATGGTATCCCGGCCCTTGTGCAGCAGTTACATATCGATCAGGAAGCGGCCCTCCTCTATTTAAAATCCTAATAGCGAAAGATACGTTTTCCCGCTTATTTTATACGTACGTAACTTCCCAGTACCTTCAGATTATTACCGTACTTTTCCAGAATTTCCCGGATTGGCTCATCTTCATAGTGGCCTTCAAATTCCACCAGAAACCAGTAGCGGAAGAAAGACCCCTGGCGCAGGGGCCGACTTTCGATTTTGGTAAGGTTAATCCCACGATCATAGAAATCTTTCAGAAAATCAAAAAGTACTCCCGGTTTGTTGGTGTTGGGGAGGTTGGCAATAATCGTCGTTTTATCCGCCTGACTTTTCTGATTCGTGAAGTTTTTTGAAATAATCAGGAATCGTGTTCTATTCTGGTCGCTGTCGCCAATGTTGTCGAAAAGAACAGGTACCCCATACAAACGGGCGGCAATGTGCGAACAGATTGCAGCCGAGTCGGGCTCGCTGAACGCTAGTTTAGCGGCCTTGGAGGTCGATTCGACCGGAATCATTTCAATCCGGTTGTCCTCAAAGTACTCCCGCAAAAATTTGCTGCACTGCCTAAAAGCAATATCCTTAGAATAGATACGGCGAATTTGGGTCAGCGAGTCGAGCTGGGAAGCAAAAGCAAAGTGTATAGATAGATACGCCTCAGCCGCGATGTGGAGTTCTTTCTCACGGAGTAGATCCACCGTTTCGCCTACCATCCCCTCCTGATTATTCTCGATCGGCACTACCCCAAAGCGTGCCCGTCCGGTTTCGACGCTATCAAAAATGGAATGAATGGTGGGAAGCACCAGATACTCGCTCATGCCGCCAAACCGACTTTCGGCCGCCTGATGGGTAAAGCTGCCTTCGGGTCCCAGGTACGCAATGCGCTCGGGCAATTCCAGATTGCGCGATACCGCAAAAATTTCAAGAAAAATGGCCTCAATGGCCGTGGGAGTCAGTAAGCCAGCATTTTGCCTGGAAAGTCGGTCCAAAATCTGCTTCTCGCGTTCGGGACGGTAGATGATCGATTTTTGAGCACGTTTCATTTCGCCGACTGATTTCACATGCTCCATGCGCTCGTTGAGCAAAAGCAGAAGCTGATCGTCCAGGGCATCAATACGTTGTCTGAGTTCTAGTAAATCCAAGAGGGTGATCGTAGAATGAAAGTAAGAATGGTGAAGTGGAACACGCCATGCATAGGGGTAACCACTCCATCATTGGTTCAGGATAGATTTAAGCGGCCAATTCGTCGATGTTTTTTTCCACTTTCAAATTGTTAATTATAAATTTCTGTCGTTCGGGAGAATTCTTCCCCATAAAATAGGCCAACAGCTTCTGGATGGAGGTTTCTTTCTGCAAAATAATGGGCTCGAGATGCATATACTCCCCGATGAATGTTCCGAACTCCTCGGGCGAAATCTCCCCCAACCCTTTGAATCGCGTAATCTCAGGCCTGGAACCGAGCCGCTGGACTGCCTGTTGTTTTTCCTCTTCGGAATAGCAATACACCGTTTCTTTTTTGTTTCGTACCCGGAACAGCGGGGTTTCAAGAATGTAAAGATGGCCATTCCGCACCAAATCCGGGAAAAACTGGAGAAAAAATGTCATAATCAACAAGCGAATGTGCATCCCATCCACGTCGGCATCCGTGGCGATTACAATGCGGTTGAAGCGCAAATTCTCGATTCCATTCTCAATGTCGAGGGCATGTTGCAGGAGGTTGAACTCTTCATTTTCGTACACGATTTTTTTTGTAAGCCCAAAACAATTTAGCGGCTTACCCCGCAGGCTAAACACAGCCTGAGTTTGCACGTTACGTGATTTCGTGATGGAACCACTGGCCGAATCGCCCTCTGTAATGAATAGGGTGGTGTTAAACCGTTCTTCAAGTTTGGCATCGGTCAAGTGTTGTCGGCAGTCCCGTAACTTCTTGTTGTGCAGGTTCGCCTTTTTAGCACGTTCGTTAGCAAGTTTTTTGATACCCGCCAATTCCTTCCGCTCTTTCTCCGACTGCTCGATCCGTTTCTTGATCGCATCCCGAGTTTCGGGGTGCATGTGCAGATAGTTGTCGATGCGTTCTTTGATAAAATCGTTCATGAACGAACGTACCGACTGGCTGTTGGGATCAGGCGATAGGGTATTGGAGCCTAGTTTGGTTTTGGTTTGGGATTCAAAAATAGGTTCCTGAACCCGTATGGCGATAGCTGCTACAATTGAACTACGAACATCTTCTGTAGCGTATTCCTTATTGAAGTGTTCCCGCATCACCTTCACGATCGATTCCCGAAAGGCCGTCAGGTGAGTACCTCCCTGCGTAGTATACTGACCATTGACAAACGAGTAATATTCTTCGCCATACTGGTTATTGTGGGTCATGGCAAGCTCAATATCCTCCCCTTTCAGGTGGATGATCGGGTAGCGGAGCGTATCCTGATCCGTTTTATCGCGCAACAAATCCAGCAGACCGTTTTGGGAAAAGTACTTCTGGCCGTTGAAGTTGATCGTGAGCCCGGCATTCAGGTAGCAGTAGTTATTGATCATCGAGTCCAGGTATTGCGGGATGTACCTGAAATTTTTAAAGATGAGGTTATCGGGTTCAAAGGCAATAAAGGTACCGTTGCGTTGGTTCGTGGACTCCTCGCTCGATTCATTCGTAAGCTCGCCCTGCTCAAATTCTGCCCATTTGGTCTTTCCATCACGGAAAGACTGCACTTTAAAATAATTGGAAAGTGCATTGACGGCTTTGGTACCTACGCCGATAAGCACCACTGATTTCTGAAACGCTCCGGAATCATACTTGCCCCCCGTATTTATTTTGGACACACAGTCGATCACTTTACCCAGGGGTATCCCCCGTCCGTAATCACGGACTTCAACCCGGTGTTCGGATATCTTAATTTCGATGGTTTTTCCATTGCCCATCATGTGCTCGTCAATAGAATTATCGACAATTTCCTTAACCAGCACGTATATTCCGTCATCCACCGAGGCACCATCGCCTAACTTACCGATATACATCCCCGGCCTGAGCCGGATGTGCTCCTTCCAATCAAGGGAGCGGATACTGCTTTCATCGTACTGTACGGGATTACTTTCTGCCATTGAACAGGTATGTTTAGTATTAATAATTTTAGAATGGATACGTATGATAATTCAAATAACGTTACCTAAAGAAAAGCACCCGTATTTACCCGAAAATTAGGAATACTTTAAAATTAGGAAAAAACTTCTTTACTTTGCCCTTTCAAACCCACCGACCGGATTTGCACTTTTAAAAGACCCCCTTCCTCGTATACTAACGTTACTATTAGCTAAAAAGTCACCATTTTCATCGAACATTACTTAGCCAGCCAACAATGATCCTGAATAGTATCGCAATTTACCAGAAAAAACTTTTTCTTGTCATAGTGTTTTTCTGCATTGCCCTTTCGCCTGTTTTTTCCCAAGTGATTGCACCTGCCCCAACGGGGGCTCCTGCCTCATCAGGACCCGGAAGTACAAGCGGTCCCGGAAATGCCGGCAGTCAGGGAAATCCCAATTCTAATGCACCGGCGAATTCCAATACCCCCGCCAGCAACGCCCAGACGCCCGCCAAGGCGCAGGCAGACCCTGCCCCACTGGATGCCAAATCCCAAGCCGAGGCTGCATTAAAGGCTGCCGACGAGCAGAAAAACGATGACCAAAAGAAAGCTGTTTCGGCCGCAAATCAGGCTAAGCTGGATCTTCGCGAAAAAATATTCGGATATGATGTTTTTGCCGACAAACAGTATGAACCCATTGCTCAGACCAGTATCGCCACCCCAGCCGACTACACCATTGGCCCCGGAGATGCCCTGACACTTTACATCAATGGCTACGCTGAGTTGCCACCACAGGATTTGGTGGTAAATCGGGATGGCTTCGTCACCCTCTTCCGTATTGGTAATGTAAACGTAGGGGGAAAATCAATTGAAGAGGTACGTAAGATTTTATTGTCCCGCTATTCCAAATTCATACCTTCACTTTTGGGCTCAGGCGGAAACTCTGCTCCTACCCAACTCACCCTCGCCCTAGGCCAGACCCGGCAGGTGAATGTCTTTGTAACGGGTCAGGTATCTAATCCGGGCAGTTATTCCCTTACCTCCCTTTCCTCGGCTTTTGATGCGCTTTACCAGTCGGGAGGGCCTACTGAGGTGGGTACCTTTCGGGAAATTAAAGTGATTCGCAATAATAAGGTTGTGTCAACCTTTGACCTGTATCCCTTTCTGACCGAAGGTACCCTGCAAGGTGCCATCAGGGTACAGGATAATGATCGCATCACCGTTGGCTATTATAAAAAAAGGGTGGAGTTGATTGGCAATATCAAAACGCCCGGTTTGTTCGAACCTAAGGAGGGCGAGACCCTTAGTGATATTATTCGTTACGCGGGAGGATTTACGGATAACGCCTACCGGGGTCGGGTGAAAGTGTACCGTATTACGCCCCGTGAGCGCCGTATCATTGATATTTCCAACGAACAGTTAGATACGTTCGAATTGGAAACCGGGGACGAAATCGAAGTGGAAACCATTTTGGATCGCTTTGAGAACATTGTCACCATCGAAGGGGCAGTAATGCGTCCCGGTGAGTATTCCATTGATAATAACCCTTCTCTTAAAGTCCTTATTGACCACGCCCAAGGGCTGCGGGAAGATGCCTTTACTGGACGGATCACCGTTTCCCGTACACGGGCCGATCAGTCGCTTGATAATATCACGCTGAATTACGGCGATATCCTCAATGGCACGGCGGAAGACTTACTTCTTACCCGCCTCGATGTAGTCTCGATTCCTTCGCGGTTCGAACTGGCCGAGCAGTCGTCAGTACATATTCAGGGGGAGGTCAATAACCCCAAAATTGGGGATAATGGGGGCAATTTCCCCTACATGACTAACATGACCCTGCAAGATGTGATTATGAAAGCTGGCGGTTTCAAGGAATCGGCTCAAGCTTCTCAGGTGGAGGTAGTACGTCGGGTTCGCAATTCTGACCCCAAGGCTTCCGATGCGAGCATCTCCGAAATTTTTCGATTCGACGTAAGTCGTGATATGAGCCTCAACGGGAAAGATAGCGGATTTCCCCTGATGCCTTTTGATGAAATTATCGTGCGGAAATCCCCTAATTATCAAGAACAACAATTCATTACCCTGGAGGGTGAGTTCCTCAACCCCGGGGAGTATGGCATCGAGAGCAAAAATGAGAAGATCACTGATCTTATCGAACGTTCGGGTGGGTTAACCAATCTGGCCTACATTAAAGGTGCAACCCTGATCCGGCGCACACCCGTCTCTGAGTTCGAAACTCAGCAAACCGCCAATGCCCTGGGCCAAATTCAAAACGATGTTAAAAAGGGGGCATTCGAAGTAGATGCAGGGGGAAATATCCGTCAGGAATTTGTTAACATACGTCTTGACAGAATTTTGAAAAACCCCTCTTCTGATGAGAACATCATCGTGCAGGAAGGGGACATTCTACGTGTACCCAAGCGGCTCGAAACGGTCCGGGTGCAAGGAGAACTATTATACCCGACCACCGTTAAGTTTGATGATGAAATGTCGTTCCTGGATTATGTCTCCCAATCGGGTGGGTTTACCCGGAAGTCGCTTAAGCGGAGCGCCTACGTTAAGTATCCCAATGGTTCGGTAGACCGCACACGGAAATTTTTGTTGTTCAATGTGTACCCCAAAGTAGAACCCGGATCGGAAATATATGTACCGTCGAAGGTAGGTAATGAATTGTCCACTCAGCAGGTTTTGCAGACTGGTATTTCAATCACTTCCACCTTGTTCACCCTTATTTTATCGGTATTAGCTTTCCGTACTATTCGGTAAAGTACTACAACACAACATGAAACAGTTAACAAAAGAAAGCCTACCCGACGATCAGATCTCGCCCAAGGTGGTGATTCTCAAAATAGCTTCAGCCAAAGACGCCTTACTGAGAAACTGGAAATTAATTCTGCTATTCTGCCTGACCGGCTACGGCATTGGCTATGCCCTTGACCTATATTTGCAAAAACCAGACAAGTACCAGGCCACTATTCTGTTTAATCTGGGATCGGGGGGGAACTCCTCACAAGGATTAGGGGATGTAGCCGGGCTTCTCGGACTGAATTCTACCCCCGACGCGAACATATTCACCGGGGAGAATTTTTTCTACTTTGTCGCGTCAAGACCGGTGGTTGAAAGGGCGTTGATGAAAGAAGTGGAGGTTGGTGATAAAAAAATGCTTCTGGCCAATTTTTTTATTGATTCCAGTGGAATTTTGGATCGGGAATGGGAAAATATTCCGAAGTACCAAAAATTTCATTTCACAAAAAATGAACCGAAAAAATTCACGCTCACGGAGCAAATGGCTCTGAATGATGTTGTGGATGGCGTGCGAATCAGCACAGATGTTGTTCAGCCTGATCGGAAATCTTCCTTTATTATGATTCAGGTAAACACGGAGAACTCCTTATTATCGGAGCGCTGGGCTAACACTTTGCTGGAAACGGTGGAGGAAGTGTATACCGAAAACCTAACCTCCAAAACCCGTAGAACCCTGACCCTGCTGAGAAATCGGGCCGATTCTTTATCCAGAATTCTTGGAGGTACCGAAAACCGGCTTGCACGGCAAATGGATTATAGCACCATCATTACAGATCCCATGGGGAAAGTGCAGGTGAACAAATTGCAGCGGAGTTCAGAGTTCGTGCAGCAGCTCTACGTGGAGGCCATGCGCAACGTGGAGGCCATGAGGGTCTCGCTGGTACGGGAAGCTCCATTATTTACCATTATCGAACCGGTAAAAATACCATTAGACCGGAAGGCTGACGAAGCTAAGAGAGCTCAGATCGGGTTGCTAATCGGCTTGGTATTGGCTTTTGTATTTGTTTACTTTAAAGGGGTATATGCCACGATCATGGAAGACTCCCGCGTTTAAGAAATATGGCTCACAGGATTACCATCAAAGCTGGAGGATCGGAAAAGGACTACTGGCGCGATCTTTGGATGAATCGGCAGTTGTTGTGGATACTTTCTAAACGGGATATTTCGGTACGGTACAAGCAAACCCTGCTGGGTATTGCGTGGAGTGTAATTCGCCCCATGATGACGATGCTCATCATGGCGGTAGTATTCAGCCTGATTGCGAAGTTACCGCCTGATCCGGGAATCCCCTACCCCCTGATGATACTGGGCAGTCTCACCATCTGGACTTTCTTTTCGGGTTCCTTTTCTCAAATCAGCAACAGCATCGTCCTGAATTCCAATCTGGTATCCAAAGTCTATTTCCCCCGGTTGCTCATGCCGTTGAGCGCTGTTTCGGTGGGTTTTATTGATTTCCTGATTTCTCTGGGGCTCTTTATGGGACTCAGTATTTACTACGGTCAGGTACCCAGCATTAACATCATTTTTCTTCCAATTTTTGTGGTGTTGACCTTCCTTTGCTCACTCGGATTTGGACTGTTCTTTGCAGTCATCAACGTTCGTTTTCGGGACATTGGCCAGCTGATTCCCTTCATTGTCCAGATCGGCATGTATATCTGTCCTATCGCGTATAGCACGCGGTTGGTTTTGGAAGACCATCCTACATTTTACAAATTTTACATCATGAATCCGGTGGTTGGGATTATCGACGGTTTCAAATGGTGTTTACTGGGCAATAATTCTTACTTTGATCCCACTAGCCTTTATTCCACAATATTCGTTTCGTCAATAGCTTTGTTCCTTTCTGTTATGTACTTTCGTAAGAAGGAAAATACATTCGTAGATCATATCTGACAGCGGAATACCTGCCCATGCAAGTAATATCAGCAGAAAATATAAGCAAGAAATATATTATCAATCATCAGGGTATTCGGAAGTCTGCCACATTGCGCGACGTCGTTTCTGAAACCGTGAATGGGCTTTTTTCCAAAAAAAAGCAGGAATTCATCCCTCGTGAGCAACAAAAAGAAGAGTTTTGGGCCCTAAAGGATGTTAGCTTTACGATCAACCAGGGCGACCGAATCGGTATCGTGGGTCATAACGGGGCGGGCAAATCGACACTTCTTAAAATCCTGAGTCGAATTACAGATCCTTCTACTGGAGAAGTTTCCATCAATGGTCGGGTAGCCAGTCTACTCGAAGTAGGTACAGGTTTCCATCCTGAACTCACCGGACGAGAGAATATTTTCCTGAACGGAGCCATTTTGGGTATGGATAAGGGCGAAATAAAAAAATCATTCGATGCCATTGTGGATTTTGCGGGGGTCGAGAAATTTCTGGACACTCCCGTAAAACGTTATTCCTCGGGAATGTACGTGCGCCTGGGTTTTGCCATAGCCGCCCACCTGGAACCCGAAATTATGATTATCGACGAGGTATTGGCTGTGGGAGACGCCGAATTCCAGAAAAAATGCCTGGGTAAAATGCGCGACGTATCGGAAAGCGGACGTACACTGCTCTTTGTCAGCCATAACCTGACCGCTATCCAGGCACTATGTAACAAATCTTTTTATTTTGAAAAGGGCCGGCTTCTCGATCAGGGTGACACTACGCACATCATCAATACCTACCTGAGCCGGGTTTCCCACAAAAAACTGGAACGTTCGTGGGAAACGCCCGAATCGGCACCGGGCAACGATCAAATACGCGTAAAAAGTTTTCGGCTCCTTCCTGACTACGTTGACAACCTGACCCATATTGACGTAAGGACTCCTATGCAGGTTCAGTTCGAGTTTTGGAACATGGTGGAAGATGCCCAGCTCAATCTGAGTCTGCACCTATACTCTTACACCGGAGAATGTATATTCAACGTCGGTACTTCTTCCCAACCCTATGGGAAGGGCATAATGGTGGGAACGCTGGAAATCCCCGGACATTTTCTCAATGATGGCTCATACATGATTTCTATCATGGTGGTTAAGGATACAAGCAGCGTCATTTACAATATGGAAGAGGCCCTCACTTTCGATATTGAAGATTACCGCGAGAATGTCACATGGTATGGCAAGTGGCCGGGTTATATTCGCCCTCAGTTAAATTTTAGCCTGTGCCAAACCGAATCCGTTGTGAATGATTAACGTAACCAAAGCCTTTCTTCCCGATCGGGAAGAATATATCCGCTATATCCACCAAATTTGGGATAATGTTCAGCTGACCAACAATGGGCCACTTCTACAAAAGCTTGAAGAGCAACTGAAGGAATATCTCGGTGTAAACCAACTGTACTACTGCGGCAACGGTACGATCGTACTTCAAATCGCTTTGAAAGCACTCGACATAAAAAAGGAAGTTATTACCACTCCTTTTTCCTATTGTGCGACCACCAATTCTATTTTGTGGGAAAGTTGTACGCCGGTTTTCGTAGATATCGATCCTGAGAACTTCAATATCGATCCAAACCTGATTGAAGCTGCCATTACTCCGGATACACAGGCTATCATGGCTACGCATGTATATGGGAACCCCTGCGCGGTGGAAGCTATCGAAGAAATCGCCCGTAAACATACCCTTTGGGTTATTTACGATAGTGCCCACGCCTTCGGCGTAAAACTGAATGGCCGCTCACTGCTTTCATTTGGTGATTTGAGCACTTGCAGTTTTCATGCCACCAAAGTGTTTCATACGGTGGAAGGTGGAGCCATTATATCCAATCATCCCGAACTTCACGAAAAGCTACAATTACTGCGAGCTTTCGGCCATCGGGGCGATGAGGAGTATAAATTTGCGGGCATCAACGGTAAAAATTCGGAGTTTCATGCCGCTATGGGATTATGTAATCTTCCCCATGTGACTAATATTATCGCTGAACGCAAGCTAATATTTGACAGTTACGATGAATTGTTGAATTGGGAGCACTTAGAGAAGCCGCGCATTAATCCTGAAATTGAATATAATTACGCGTACTATCCTGTGCTTTTCCCATCAGAAGCCATTATGCGCCGGGTACAGGAGGCACTTGGAGAGCAACAAATATTTCCCCGTCGTTATTTTTACCCTTCCCTCAATACACTTCCCTTTATGCCCCGACAATACTCCTGCCCCGTTTCCGAGGACATTGCCGCGCGCGTGCTGAGCCTACCCCTATACCTAGGCCTTGCACCCGAAGAAATAGTGCATATTTGCCAAATCATCAACAAAAACCTATGACCTTTACGTCATGGAGCTAGTGTTTGGGATTTTTTTTATTGTTTTCATTTGGGCGGTGGGCCTGGTTTCAAAAGTAATCAGCCAGCCTTCTTTGGTCGAGTGGGTCCTTTGCTCTTTCGTGCTATGTGTGGGAAGCATCATTCCAGCGGGGTTCATCCTGTCCGCGCTGGATTTGACGGCCAATACCTTCGCCTGGATTTTTGGAACTTTCCTAACACTTGGGCTTCATTATACGGTTTGGCGGCGTTTGATTACCGTATCCGCTCCTTATTCAGTGCGCGCCATACTTCATAACCGTGCTACTACCTTCAGAGTGTGGTTAGGCGAACTTTCCCCTTATTTAAAAGCACTATTCGGTTTGATGCTCGGCACACTCCTGATCATTAGCCTTACAAATATGCTACTGGTTATTTTTACTGTCCCCAACGAATGGGATAGTATGACGGGGCATCTCAACCGGGCCATCCGATATATTCAAAGGGGTACCATGGAGCATTTTGGGGGTACTAACTGGAATATGGACACCTACCCCAAAAGTGTCACGGCCATTCAGATTTACAGCTACCTGATTTCCGGGAAAATTGAAAATGCTTTTAGACTCGTCCACCACGGTTCCTATTGGATCTCTCTGGTGGCAGTTTTTGGAATTTCCCAGCGAATCGGTCGTAACCTGTCGGCGAGCTTCTTTTGCGCCCTTGCATTTAGCATGTTCCTTGATTTTCTGATGCAGGCTATCACAACCGAAACAGACATCGTGCTAACCGCTTACCTAGGTTGCCTGTTGTATTTCCTTTATACCTATCATACTACACGCCTTAATCAATACTTATATCTTTCTGGTCTGGTGTTTGGAATCGCCCTGGGCCATAAAGTGACTTTCGTACTGCTGCTGCCTTCGGTATTTATCATCATGATGTACAGCGTTTTCCTTGCCCCTACCTTTAAAATTACGGTAGAGCGCACCTGGCGTCTTGGAGCAGCCATTATAGTATCGGTCCTTATTTATACTCTACCTACGGGCTACGTCAAAAATATTCAGGTATTTGGACATCCCATTGGTCCTCCTACGGCGTTACAACACCAATCGGTTGAACGGGCAGGTAGTTTAAGTAATTTAGCGGAGCAGGGCAGCCGCAATCTAGTGCGGTATAGCTACGATTTTTTTAATCTGGACGGAATACGCAACGCTCAGTGGGGCTATGACCTGAATCGACTGATCCGCCTGCCTCTCGTTACGCTTGAGGACAAGCTCCACATGCGTCTAGACGAAGAAACTGACTTCTCGATCGTCCCCTTCACTTTTCAGGGGCGATTCGAATCCTACAATGCAAATCCCTACTGGGGCGTTTTTGGGTTTGCGCTGGTACTACCGCTCGTATTCCTGACCTTTTTACGCGTGTTCCGTTCCCGACCACATTGGTCCCTGGCGGCAGCCATTGTCCTCCATTTCGTAGCGATCGCTTACTCAGCACCCTACGACACCTTCAAGGGTAGGTATTTTATCGAAACCGGGCTGTTGGGGTCATTATTTTTGCTGATGCTTTTTTCCAACCATCGGTTATCGATTCTCAAACCCCGCCGCTGGGCCTGGAAAACTTATGTTGCCACCATTGTCCTGTTAGCCTGCGTTTCGGCGGTGATGTCTGTTTTTCTCAATATCCGAGCTCTACCTTTTCCGGCCTATGGCTACGAATCGGCATTCAGCGCTGACCGCATCAAATTCCAAACGTTTGCGCGCCCCGACACCTACCCTGCTTATAAACGGTTTGACTCCATTGTTCCTCCCGAAGCTATTGTGGCCCTAGGTACCATCAATGATGATTTCGAGTACCCGCTGTATGGCAAAGACCTTACCCGCAGACTCATTTCCATCAATCCCTTTGAGAAAGGCCTCCAACCCATCCCCAAGGAAGCTGATTATCTCTTTTTTGATCGTAGTGTCATTCAACCCATTCCTGGTGACCTTCGGCTCGGAACCGACACCACCATGCAGGGCCTCATGGTGAAAGGGGAAGATTACTATCTGCGCAAATTAAAATAAATCCCCGATCGAAATGAGCATTGCCATCATGCAGCCCTATTTTCTGCCCTACATCGGCTACTTTCAATTACTGAATGCGGTGGATACATTTGTTCTGTACGACGATGTGAATTTCATCAATCGGGGTTGGGTCAATCGGAACAATCTGTTGCTGGGAGGAAAGCCGCATTTGTTCACCATACCCCTGGTCAATGCCAGCCAGAATCGGCTCATTCATGAGGTTCAAGTTTCTCAGGAAGTAGCGTGGCGCAAAAAAACGCTAAAAACCCTTAAACAGGCCTACCAAAAGGCCCCCCAATTCCAGGTCGTATTCCCTGTTGTGGAAGAAATCATGTATCTGGAATCCACTGACATTGCGGATCTGATTTACAAATCTCTTGTGATCTTGAAGGGGTACCTTGGAATTGAGACTGAACTTGTACGCACGTCGAGAATGTATGATAATACGGGACTAAAAGGGCAGGCCCGTATCCTGGATATTTGTAAAAAAGAAGGGGCTTCCCGCTATATCAACCCAATAGGAGGGCAGGAACTTTACCAGAAAGATCTATTTCAAGAGGAGGGAATCCAATTGAATTTTATCAAAAGCAACCTCCACCCCTATCCACAATTTAAAAATGCTTTCGTACCTTGGCTGTCGGTGCTGGACATAATGATGTTTAATGATCTGGCAACTATCAGGGGATTACTACAAGACTTTCAACTCGTTTAATTATGGCAAAAGTGGTACTTTTTGGGGTTCTGGATACGGCAGAATTGGCCCATTATTATCTGGAACACGATTCGGAACACGAGGTTGTAGCCTTTGCGGTAAATCGGGAGTACATGAAAGAAGACTCCTTTCGAGGGCTTCCACTAGTTGCTTTCGAGGACGTAGAGACGATTTTTCCCCCACACGAATATTCTTTTTTCGCTCCGCTGACCGCTCGTAACATGAATCGTAATCGGGAGAAGATCTATCAGGAAGCCAAAGCCAAGGGGTACCCCTTTATTTCCTATGTAAGTTCCAAAGCCACGATATTTGATCGGAGTATCATTGGCGAAAACTGTTTTATATTAGAAGATAACACCATTCAGCCCTTCACCACCATAGGTAACAATGTAGTACTGTGGAGCGGCAATCATATTGGTCACCACGGGCAGATCCAGGATCATGTGTTTTTCACATCGCATGTGGTGCTCTCGGGCCATTGTACGGTCGAATCATATTCTTTCTTTGGCGTCAACGCCACCATTCGCGATTATACCCGCATTGCGCAGGGTACCCTGGTGGGCATGGCATCGTCCATTACCAAGGAAACCGAAGAGTGGGGCATTTATATAGGAAACCCTGCGAAGAAGGTTCCTGGTAAGAAAAGTTTTGAAGCTTATTGAACATGCCTACCTTTGTCGGAAGCTTTTTTTGTTAAAAATTACTAATGCAATCCAAGAGGGTTTTATTCATTTCCCACGACGCAAACCGGGCCGGAAGCCAACTGTTGCTCCTTCAACTCATCAAACTGTTGAGCGGTCAGGGCATTTCTTCCCATTTGCTGCTATGTGACGGAGGTGAGCTGGTAGAGGATTTCAAAACCACCACCTCGGTAACTTTATATCAGAATACACCGAATTCCACCCCGCCAAACCTGTACAAGAAGGTTCTTGACAGGTTACCCTTTGCCAAAAAGCAACCCTCAGCTTCCGCGGAGAATCTTTCCACTCGCCTAGAGGCTGAACTATCCCAGTTGAACATTGGCCTGGTGTTCGTCAATTCCGTGGCTAATGCAGAATTTTATCAAACCCA
>JBBRDE010000013.1:0-34570 GCA_038204185.1 Cytophagales bacterium | reverse complement strand
ATAGCGTTTGTTATCATTATCATTTTCCTGGTATCGTTTATCGGGCTCTATCAGAAGAAACAATTCCAGTACCAAGCCGAAAAAACAGCACTTAAAACCAGCTATGAGCGGGAGATTCTGGAATCACAACTGGCCATTCAGAACAGCACCTTGCAATATTTGGGGCAGGAACTGCACGACAATATTGGCCAGTTACTCATCGTAGCGGGGTTCAACCTGCGTACCCTGAAAGAAAAAGCCCAAAATACGGATTTGCTGGGTCATGTGGAACAAACCGACGATATCATCCGACAAGCGCTGAGCGACATCAGAGCACTTACCAAGAGTCTGGACGGCGAATTCGTCAATCAGTTTGGTTTATTGGAGAGTATGAGGCAGGAACTGGACCGTCTGAACAAAACCCAGCGCATTCAGGCCACCCTCACGGTGAGGGGCGAGGCTTATTCGCTGGGCTACGAGCACGAAATCGTTCTTTTCCGGATTGTCCAGGAATCGCTGAGCAATTCGTTGAAGCACGCTGAGGCTCAACACGTCACTTTCCAGGTAGTGTACAATCCCGGTTCGTTGATTCTGGAAATCCAGGACGACGGCAAAGGATTCGATCTGGCAGAGGTGATGAGTCGGGAGCTTTCGGAATCGGGAGTCGGGCTAAAAAACATGCAACGAAGGGCCAGACTGATCGGGGGTACCTGTTCCTTCCACTCCTCGGCAGGTCAGGGCACCCGAATCGAGATTACCGTTCCCAGAATTATATCGGCCTAATTTTCTGGCGGCATCTACCGCGCCATCAGCGCTTCCAATACTTGCTCCACTTGCGGCACGGGCATTTTTTCCACCAAACGAAAGTGGCCTTTGCCGGCCGAATTCCAGCCGTTGCTACCATCGTCTTTGGCCACGAAGCGGCCTTCTATCAGATTATAGTACGTTTCGGGGCCTTTAATGGCTACCAACACGGCGGTTTGGTCCCAACTCATGCGGCCCTTTTCGTCCTCCTTGCTCATGGGAATACTCTGCACGAAAACATCCTTCACGGGCGAATTCTGGATTTTGGTGTTTTGGGTCAGAAGTAGCCCCGTATGAACGGCCTGCCCGATTTCGAAGCCACTTAACAGAATCATGGTGGGCCAGCCCTCAAACACGATTTTGGACGAAACCGGGTCACGATCCACGTTGAACTCCCGCCCCTCGGGAAAGCGTCCCGCCATACTAACCAGTTTTTTCACCTTTTTCAGGATCAAATCGCGGCCGCTGAGCGGCGAGTATTTATCGGGCTTCGAGATGAGCAAATCGGCCATATTGGTAAGGAAACCCACCGTTACGATCGTTACGCTGCCATTGGGCTGCGCGGCCAGGATGCGACGGTAGAGCGTCAATGCGTCTTCGGCCTGCTCGTTACTTTTGATTTTGTGGGGGTACCTCGCCACCAGCAGCGAATCCCACTTTTGTGCGGCCGTCAGGTTCACGCCCCGGCCACGCACCACGCCCACCGGAATGTTGGGACGACCGAAGTAGGTGTTCAGCGCGCTGAGCGTAGCGGCAATGTACTTCGACTGATTGGAAGCTACCGTAGCCAGAATGTTGACCTGCCCGCTGTCGGCCAGTGAATGCATGACGGCCATCGCGCCCACGTCGTCGTAGTCGGGTCCGATGTCGGTATCGAGGATCAAGTTGACGGGGGTACCCTGGCTTTGCGCAGGTACTTGGTGTACTACGAAGCAAGTACCCAGAAAGGACAGCATTGAAAATAGGAAAGTGCGACGCATAGGGTTTAATGTTTTTAGAGAAAAGAGGGCTCTTTATGATTCAATAGTTCGGAATTACCAAACTCCCCGCTTCGGTCAGTTCGATTTTCAGGTGGTTCTGAATTTCCTGTTGCAGGTCTTCCACGTGCGAAATGACGCCCACGATGCGGTTTTCGCGGCGGAGCGATTGCAGCGTTTCAAATACTTCGCCCAGCGAATCCTTATCCAGCGATCCGAAGCCTTCGTCCAGAAAGAAAAAGTTGTGCATCGATTGGGACTGGGCGTGAATTTGGTCGGCTAAGGCCAGCGCCAGTGCCAGTGCTACCTGAAATTTCTGTCCGCCCGACAGGGTCTTCACCGCGCGGGTACGCCCTTCGTTCAGTAGGTCGCGCACCTGGAAATCGTACTCGGCGGGCCGGGGTTCGTATAGTTCTAGCTGTAGCTGGTGGCGCGTCATTTTGTGGAAGCGGGCGTTGGCCTGGTTGCACAAATTCTGCAAGTGCATGGCCGACACGTAGCTCACGAATCCGCTGGCTTTAAATAATTTACCCAAAGTATCGATGTCCTTACCCCGGATGTCCAGCTTCTCCTGCTCCCTGCGAAGGTCAGCCTGAACCGATAAATCTTCCTTCTGCTTTTTGACCTGATTAGCCAGACCACCTTCTTCCCTGCGCAGCTCGTTGATTCGAAGGGTTTTAGAGTCAAGATCAGCCCGTACCCTTTGGTGGATTTCGGCATCGTACTTCAAGCCATCTGTTTTTTCTTCCAGTGTTTTCAAAGCTGACCTGGCGGTATTGAGCCCTAGAAGGTACGCCTCGATTTCCCGTTGTTCCGTCGAAACGTCCAGATTTTGTTTCAGCACCGTGCGGACTGCCTCCTCATCCGCAAAATCGGAGGACAGAAGATCCTTTTCCAGAGCTTCGTTCAGTTCCCGTAGGGCTTCGGCCTGCTGCTGCGTGCTAGTCTGGAGGGAGGTTATTTCACCCGAAAGTACATTCTGCTGATCCAGGTACCGTTGAATCAACTGCGTCAGTCGCTCATACTCCTCGGTGAGTTTGGCGTAAGCCGTATTTTGGGCGTGAATGCGGTACTTGATCTGCTCCGCCGATTGGCTGGCGAACTCCGCCACGTCCAGCCGGGTGATCTGCTTCTGGTAGGCGTCGGTTTCGGCTAATTTGGCAGCCAGACTCTGCTCAATTTTATCCAGCGCGGGCTTGATTTTGTTATCCAGCAAATCCCTCGCTTCGTTCAGTTCGCGTTCTATTTTACGATGATCTACTTCCAGTTTCTGAATCTCAGCCTGCTGCAGCCGGGCATTTTGAAACGCCTCCTGTACTTTGCTCTCCTGCTCTCTGGAAAAATCTGACCACGTGAACGCCGCGTCGTGCTGCGCCAGTAAGGTTTTGTTCTCGTCCCATTTTTCCCGGATGGTTGCCTTTTGCTTGTCGTAAAACGCCAATTCCTTTTCCAGGCTGCCAAGTTGATTTTTGAGCTGATCGTAGGAATCTTCCGTTTCGCGCAGTTTTTTTTGCTTTTGCTCAAAGGCCGTCAGCTCATTTTCCAGGAAACCCGCGCCGCCCATTACCTGCGGATGATGCACCGAGCCACAGAGCGGACAGGGTTCGCCCGCTTGCAACCTACCCGCATAGTGGCGGAGTTCCCGCTGGGTCTTCAGGTGTAGAATATCCTTTTCCAGCTCGGCATTCTGTCCCACTAGTGCCTGTTTCTCCTGATCGAGCCGCTCGCGCAGTTGGGCAGGGGACACAGCCCTGGCCTCGGGGCCGAAAATCGTATCGAATGGCGCGACGAGCAGGAGGTCCATCTTGCTTTTTTGGAGTTTTTCCTGGTCGCTGGCTACCGCGTTAGCATCCTTTTTCAGCGATTCTTTGGTAGTCAGCAGCGCATTTTTGTTCGAAAACCACTCGGCTACCTGCGTCACCACCTCCACATCTACCCGTCCGGATTTTAATCGGTCCAGCGTCTTTTCCAATTCACTTTTCTGCTGCGTGAGTTGACCGATGGCCTCTTTTCTTTCCAGCAAAGCCAGCTTGCCCCGCTTGCGGTCCTCTTCCAGTTTGGCCCGCTCCTCCCTCGATTGCGCCAGGGTCAGTACCACTCCCAATTCTTCGGTTTCCTTTTTCAGCGCGTCGCGCTGCTCGTACTGCGGCCGAATTTCATCGAGTTTTCCGCGTTCCTCCGCGCCGCGCTGCTGTACCTGCGCGGTCGCTTTCTCTTTTTCGAGTAAGGTACCCCGATCCCGGGCCAGCTCGGTTTCCCGGGTTTGCTTCTGATCCAGAACCAACTTAAAGGTTTGCCGGCACGTCTGGTAGCGATTGAGTCGTGCGGTCCGTTCGGCAAAAGCTGCTTCCTGCCCGACCAGACCCATGATTTGCCGACTAGCCACCCGTTTTTCCTCGAAAAGCTGACGCAGGGTTTCGAGTTGCTTTTCGTCGGCGGTCAACTCCTTCAATTCCCGGTCGGTAAGCTGGATCAGCGCCTGCGCATTTTTCAACGACAGCACCGACTCGGCCAGTAGTTCGGGGGTGGTTTGGCCGAGTTGCGTCAGCTTCCCCGCCAGATTCTCCAATAATGTATCGTTGCGGGTTTTCAGAACCTTTACCTTGCCGGCCAGGTCATAGCGCTCCAACTGAAAAATTTCGTTCATCATCTGGGTGCGTCGCGCCTGGGGAAGATCTAGAAAATCCTGGAATTTCCCCTGCGGAATGATGATCGTACGCTTGAAGTTCTCGTAGCTCAGGCCAATGATTCTTTCGGCCACCTGATCGGTTTCGATGGGTGACCAGTCATCAAGTTCGGTCATCCACTGGTAGGCCCGGCGCTCAAACGTTTTGACGTCGTCGAACCGCTTGCTGTTGCGGCGGCCTTTCACAGTAAAGCGGTATTTGAGGCCTTCTACCCCGGCCAGACAGATGTAGTCGATCAGCAGCTCGTCCGAGCGCAGGTTCATCATGTTGTAATTACGGTCATCGCCCGACTTGTTGAGGCGGTCGGTTTCGCCGTAGAGCGCAAACGTGATGGCTTCCAGAATCGAGGATTTGCCGCTCCCTACCTTGCCAAAAATGCCGAAGAGAGCCGTTTCAGTCAAGCGGGAGAAGTCAATCTCCTGAGCTTCTCGATAGGAATACAAACCTTTGATGGTCAGATATACAGGGATCATTTCAACCTTGTGGATCAGTACTAATGCTTTGGGGCAAAAATGCAATGATTTTGCCCCAAATACTATAAAAAAAGGCAGCTTCCCCTCATCCGGCGGCCACAATCATGCCCAGCCCCAGCAGGTAGCACAGCAGCATGGCGTTCAGAATCAGGGCCGTGGGTTTGGGTGCATCCTTGAATTCTTTCCAGACATAAATTCCCCACAGCGCCGCTATCACCGTCGCGCCTTGTCCCAGCCCATACGAAATAGCCGGTCCGGCCTTCCCCGAGGCAATGATACTGAATGCCATTCCCACGCACCAGATCGCCCCGCCCAGGATACCCATCAGGTGACTTTTCCCGCTGCCTCCAAAGTAGTCGGCGTAGTGTACAGGGCTACCTTCAAAAGGGCGCATCATCAGCAGCGAATTGAATACAATGTTACTAAGCAGAATACCCACCGAAAACAGCACGACCGCCGTATAGGGACTGAGTTTGCCCGCCTCGGGCACGTTAAAATCGCTGAACATGGAGGCCGCTACATACTTGTAAAAGTAGCCCATCATCACCCCCGCAATAACGGCCAGCAACAAGCCCCGGGTAGATACTTCCTTCCGGTGCCGGGCCGCCGAGCGGTAGGCGTAGGCATTGAGCAGAATAGCGATTGCCACCAACCCTACCCCGATAAAAAGCAGACTGGCATCGCCTACCGGGTTGTCGAGGTAGTTGACCACCACCCCAATGACCAGGGCCAGGCCAATTCCCACCGGAAATGCCACCGACATGCCCGCGATGGCGATGGCCGCCACCAGCAGAATATTGGCCGCATTGAAAATAACACCGCCCAGTACCGCCGAGGCAATATTGGGTCCGGCCGCCTGTTCAAGATCGGCCAGGAAGCTGCGGCCACCCGTACCCTGACTACCCATGGTGAAGGCAAAGAGCAGCGCGACTAATACAATACCGATGACGTAATCCCAGTAGAATAGCTCGAAGCGCCACGAACTCGCTGCCAGTTTTTGAGTATTGGCCCAGGAGCCCCAGCACAGCATGGTGATGATACAAAAGACCACGGCTACCGAATAACTTTCGATGATGAACATGAGGAAGAATGGATTTTTGATTCTGGTTACTGGACGTTTGACGTCGAATGAATTATGCCAGGCCTGCCTCCACCTCCTCGCGCGATGGAATCGAAGCTTGTGCGCCCAGACGGGTTACTGAAATAGCGGCAGCCTGACACGCAAAAACGATGGCATCGGGTAAGGACCTCCCTTCGGAAAGCGCTACCACCAGCGCACCGTTGAATATATCCCCCGCCGCAGTAGTATCTACTGCCTCTACCGAGGGGGCCAGGATAAGCAAATCTGCCTCCGCGTTGAATAGGAAAGCACCCCGAGAACCAAGCGTGATCACAATATTCTGTACGCCTTTCTTGTGCAGGATACGAGCCGCTTTCCGGGCACTTCCATGGTCAGTGATCGTCACACCCGTCAGGATTTCCGCCTCGGTTTCGTTGGGGGTAATGAGATACAAATGCCTGAAAGTTTCTTCATTGATTTTTTGGGCAGGCGCGGGGTTCAGTATGACTTTCATGCCCCGCTGGGCGCAGGCCACGATGCTTTTTTCCACCGTTTCCATCGGAATTTCCAGCTGCAAAAGTACCCACTCGACATCCGTATAAGCCGCCAGAGCCACTTCTACCTCTTCGATGGTCAGGTTAGCATTAGCCCCCGGAGCCACCATGATGGTGTTTTCCCCGCGCTCATCCACGCCAATAAGCGCCACACCTGAGCGGGCTGAAGAATCCCGGGCGATAAAGCGGGTATCGAGTCCCTCTTGCTCAAATCCTTTGACTGCCTCCTGACCGAACAGGTCGTTGCCTACCTTGGCCACAAAAACCACCTTATCATGGCCCAACCTTTGGGCCGCCATGGCTTGATTGGCACCTTTACCGCCTGGGTTCATCAGAAACGTACCCCCCAGGACGGTTTCGCCCGGATCCGGGAGCCGGGCGGACTTGACGACCATATCGGTGTTGGAGCTTCCAATGACGATGATTTGCTGCATGTAGATTTCCGAGTCTTGGGTAAATAAGGCTTTTTCGTGGTTAAAAGGCGGATTCCTTTTGCTTTTTACCCAACATACGCCCAAACAACCTTCCATTCGATTCCTCTTTTGGATTAACAAGATTAAAAGCTCAACTTTGATTTCTCCAAATTTTCCCCATCTGTATCCAATGAGTAACGCTGGCAAAATTTTTCTCTGGTCTATTTCTGCCGCCCTGGGCGGTTTTCTTTTCGGCTTCGACACAGCAGTGATTTCCGGGGCCGAGCAAACCCTGCAGGTCCTTTGGAATTCCAGCGCCTTCGAACATGGCCTGACGGTGTCCATCGCCCTCATCGGTACGGTGATTGGCGCCCTGTACGGGGGGGTACCTGCCGACAAATACGGTCGTAAGATCAGCCTGCTTATTGTGGCGGTTTTGTATCTGGTTTCGGCGCTCGGCTCGGGCCTGGCTACGGGATGGGAAATGTTTTTGTTCTTCCGATTCATCGGTGGCGTAGGCGTGGGAATTTCGTCGGTAGTAGCCCCTATGTACATCTCTGAAATCGCGCCTCCCTCCCGGCGGGGGCGGCTGGTAGCCTTGTTTCAGTTCAATATCGTGCTGGGTATTCTTATCTCGTATCTCTCCAACTATGCCCTGGAAGGAATCGGCGAAAACGCCTGGCGGTGGATGCTGGGGGTGGAGGCTATTCCCGCACTACTTTTCATGTTCACACTCTTCTTTATTCCCGAAAGTCCGCGCTGGCTTATCTTGAAACGCAACAAGATTCACGAAGCCCGCGCAATCCTGGACGTAAGCGATTCGGTTGAGGCCGAGCGCGTGGTAGTGGCCATTCTGAAAAGTCAGCACAAATCCACCACAGGTAGCTTCCGGGATTTATTTAAGCCGCTCTACAAAACGCCCGTCCGACTGGCGGTACTATTCGCACTTTTCAACCAGCTTTCGGGTATCAACGCCATCATTTATTATGCGCCGCGCGTGTTTGAAATGGCCGGGTTAGGAAAGGAATCGGCGCTCCTTTCGTCGGCGGGCATTGGCTTGGTCAACCTGCTGGCTACGCTGCTGGGGCTGTCGCTCATCGACAAGTTTGGCCGGAAGTTTCTGATGTACATAGGTACCCTGGGGGTGATCGCGGCGCTGGTACTGGTCGCGAATGCTTTTTTCAGCGAAAATCTGGGCGGAGCGCAGGTACCCATCTACCTATTTATCTACATCGCCTTTTTCGCCCTGTCGCAGGGGGCCGTGATCTGGGTGTTTATCTCCGAAATTTTTCCCAACGACATCCGCGCCTACGGGCAGTCGTTGGGTAGTTTTACCCATTGGATTGCAGCAGCCGTCATTTCATTCATTTTTCCCTACATTGCCCAGACCTTTGGCGGTGGACCTACCTTCGCCTTCTTTGCCGGCATGATGGTGCTGCAGTTCATTTTTGTGTGGAAAATGATGCCCGAAACCAAGGGTACCTCCCTGGAAGGAATCGAGGAGCAGGTAGTGGCTGCTTAAAACCAAGACCCTATGAGCTTGAAAAACGTAATCTGTTTCGGAGAGGTACTATGGGACATGCTGCCGACGGGAAAAATGCCCGGTGGCGCGCCCATGAATGTGGCTTTTCACCTCAAAAACTTCGGTCTGGACACGGCCCTCATCAGCCGCGTGGGTACCGACGACCTGGGCAACGAATTGCTGAAATTCATGCAAGAGTCCGGACTGGACACCTCGCTGGTGCAGCGCGGCACCAACCATCTCACCGGCGTCGTGAAGGTCAACATGGACGACAGGAATGAAGTGGTCTATAAAATTGTGCAGCCTGTCGCCTGGGACTACATCCAGTTGGAAGTAGAAGCCGTGCGGGCCGTGGAGCAGAGCGATGGCTTCGTGTTTGGATCACTGGCGGTTCGGAGTCAGGGTACCCGCGAAACGCTACATCAACTCCTGGAAAAAGCTTCTTTCAAGATATTCGATGTAAATTTTCGGGAGCCTTACTATACCAAAGAGACGGTCGAGTACCTCCTGCATCAGGCCGATATGGTAAAAATGAATGCCCAGGAACTAGCCCTGATCACCGCCTGGCAGGGTACCCTTACCGATGAGCGTTCGGCCATTCAACGCCTGGCCGAGCGATTCGAGGTACCTACCGTCTGCGTGACGCGGGGCGGCAGTGGGGCTATTCTTTGGAAAGGCGCCACATTCTACGAAAGCCAGGGATTTGCGGTGCAAGTAAGCGATACCATTGGAAGCGGCGATTCATTTCTGGCCGCGCTGATAAAAGGGATACTCTATGACGATTCTCCCGGCGAAAGTCTGGAATTTGCCTGCGCCACGGGGTCTTTGGTCGCCACGCGGCAGGGTGCCACGCCGCGCATCACCGGAGATGAAATCCGGTCGCTCATGAATACCGCTAGCCGGGTAAGCCCCTGAGGTGTTTCGGTAGTATTCGTTTTTTAGCAAAAAGTAGTTGCAAGTGGAGGCCGGATACTGGATTTTTGTAATCAATGGAGGTATCATTTCCTGTTTGCCCTATTCTATCACTCCAACCACCCAAGATGTATAAATTAGTTGCTTTTCTGTTTTTGGGCGTGCTGCTTGTCTCCTGCGGTTCTTCCGAAGAATCCACCACCGCTACGCCCGCCGACTATCGGCCAGCCTATCACTATGCACCTGCCAAAAACTGGGTCAATGACCCCAACGGGTTGGTGTATCTGGATGGCGAGTATCATTTGTTCTACCAGTATAATCCGTACGGCGATACCTGGGGTCACATGAGCTGGGGGCACGCTGTAAGCACCGATCTCAAAACCTGGCAGGAACTTCCCGTAGCCCTGGCCGAGTACTCCAATGCCGACAGTACCGAAACCATGATTTTCTCGGGCTGTATCGTGGTGGATAGTTTGAATACATCCGGATTTTTTCAGCCTGGCTTCAGGAAGGGTATGGTAGCCATTTATACCTCCCATGTCCACAAAGGCGACGAAGGCCTGGCGCAGCATCAGAGCCTGGCTTACAGTGCCGACAAGGGCCGTACCTGGACCTACTACGACAAGAATCCGGTACTGGACATCGGGCTCAAAGATTTCCGTGACCCCAATGTTTTCTGGTACGAAGGCAAATGGAAAATGGTGGTAGCCAAACCACTGGAATACAAAGTACAGCTGTACGAATCGGATAGCCTTAAAAACTGGAAATTACTGAGTGAATTTGGTAAAATGGGGGATGTTGCCAAAATCTGGGAGTGCCCTTCCCTTTTCAGGGTGCCTGTCGAAGATACCCTCACTGAAAAATGGGTGATGATGATTTCGAGTGCCGCCGAGGACACCGAATTTACGGGCATGCAGTACTTCGTGGGAGACTTTGACGGAAAAAAATTCACGCCGCAGAAGCAGGAGGGAGTCTTTCGGGTAGACCTGGGTAAGGACTTTTACGCTGCCATTCCGTTCAACAACCTTCCCCCCACGCAGCCGCAGCCTATCATCATGGGTTGGGTCAATAACTGGGCATATGCTAACAAAATTCCCACCAAAGGCTTTCGGGGTATGTTTTCGTTGCCCCGCGCGCTCACCCTGTACCAGCAGGAGGGTGTATACCGGCTACGGCAAAAACCAATTTTCAAGGACGGCATCCCCGTCAGAACCCTCACCATGAAGGCCGTCGACCTAGCCGCCGGCGTCATGATGAAGCTGGATGGCAACTCCTACCGGGTGGATCTGACTGTGGAATTGGCCGAAGCCAAAGATTTTGAGATAAGTGTTCTAGATAACGGAGGCGAAAAAACCCTGCTGAACTACGAAGTAGCCACTGGAAAACTGACCTTCGACCGTACTAAATCGGGTAAGGTAGCTTTTCACAAGAAATTTCCCAGCGTGGAGTCCATGACCGTAGCGCCTGTAAACGGGCAGTTGAAACTGAGTATTCTGGTGGATAACTCCGTTGTGGAAATCTATGCGGACAACGGAAAAGCCGTACTGACCGACTTGGTGTACCCTACCAAAAGCAATGGTGTGGTGGTGATTGGCGAAAAAAAGGTGATCGAATAGGATTTAATGGACAGCCCTGCAATTTTTGAAAAGATTTCCTCATGAGTAGGGGTTCAGAATTTGGGGTTTAGGTCTGTACAGATCACTGCTAAGTGAAATCAATGGCAACGAGGCAGTAACGTATTCGTAACCGATGGGGCCTGGCTGACCAGCACCGGCAATAAAAAGGCCTCCCATCCTGTTCATGGGCCTGACAGTCCGAGCCACTACCCACACGATAAAATAAATGAAGAAGGAGAGTTAGGGCGTCGCAGAGTAGCAGGCCATACAGAGGCCGATTAACTATCGCTTTATGAAAATTACGATTTTTATTGGTTTAGGTCTAATTGTGGCTACCCTTTCTGCCGGGCTGGGCTTCGGCTGGTTTGAGAATAAAGTCGACTACAACACCCAGGTCAAACCCATCCTGAACAAAAACTGCATGGGGTGCCACGGTGGGGTAAAAAAAGCCGGGAATGTCAGTTTTCTCTTTGAGGACGAAATGCTCAAACCCGGAAAATCGGGTAAGATTCCGGTAGTGCGGGGCAACGCAAACGCCAGCGAAATGATCCGCCGCATTCAAAGCCACGATCCCGACGAGCGGATGCCCCGGAACGGGGGGCCCTTATCCGAAGATGAGGTCGCTATTCTCAAAAACTGGATCAACCAGGGAGCCGAATGGGAAACCCACTGGTCGTACCGCCGGATCGAAAAGCCAAAGGTACCTACCCTGCGCACGCTCGGGAATCTGTATGGATTACTGGATGCTGGCGAAAACGATTGGGTACAAAACGACATTGACCTCTTTGTCCTGCAAAAAATGCGGGAATATAATCTTTCGCCTTCTCCGAAAGCCGACAAAGGTACCCTACTTCGCCGGGTGAGCCTGGACCTGACGGGCCTACCGCCTACCGAACAGGAAGTACGGGATTTTGAAAAGGACACCTCCCCTCAGGCTTACGAAAAAGTAGTGGATCGGCTGCTGCAATCGCCCGGCTATGGCGAGCGCTGGACCGCGATGTGGATGGATCTGGCCCGCTATGCCGATACCAAAGGCTACGAAAGCGACGGTAGTCGCTCCATCTGGCGCTACCGCGACTACGTCATCCGAGCGTTCAATGATGATAAGCCCTTCGATGAGTTCACGGTGGAACAACTGGCGGGCGATCTGCTGCCCAAAGAAAAAAACGGCCTACCCGCTGAAACCAATCTGATCGCCACGGGTTTCCACCGCAACACCATGACCAACAACGAGGGCGGCACCGACGATGAAGAGTTCCGCACCGCCGCCCTTATCGACCGGGTCAATACCACCTGGGAAGTGTGGCAGGGTACCACCTTCGGCTGTATTCAGTGCCATAGCCATCCGTACGACCCTATTCCCCACGAGGATTACTACCGGTACCTGGCCTTTTTCAACAACACCCGCGACGAAGATGTGTGGGACGAATGGCCTAAATTACAATTTTATAAAGGCGAAGACTCTGCCCGCGTGGAGCGGGTGCGGGAATGGACCCAGCAATACAATCCCGAGCAAGTGGATGAACTCACCCGGTTCATGAAAATTATGGAGCCCAAGATCAATTCGCATGAGTTCGTACCGGGTGATGAATCGACCTTTATACTGATTTCCTACTACGCCGTGAAAGGCAGTGGTAATGCCCGGATCCCACCGGTGGAGCTTACCGGGACCGAAAACCTGTTGATCAATTTTACCACCCGAGCCGAAAAAGCGGTACTTACCCTCCATCTCGACAGTTTGACCGGGCCTGTTCTCTCCCGCCTGAAACTGCCGGTCGGCGATACCGTGCTCATCGCCCCTATAGCTAAAACGTCGGGAAAACACCCTATCTTCCTCTCACTGGATAGCCCTAAATCGCCCAACGAATGGGTACGCATTGCCTGGATAGCTTTCCAGAAAGCCCTGCCTGGCCGCGATCAACCGGGCTACGCTGAACGTGTGGCGGACTATGCCGCCGTACTCACCCGGCCTGCCGACGGAATGCCGATTCTCTGGGAAGGCACTGGTGATTTTGCCCGGAAAACCCATGTCTACGAGCGGGGCAACTGGATGGTGAAAGGCGCGGAAGTACAGCCGGGGGTACCCAAATTGTTGCCCAAAATCCCCGCCGGATTTCCCTCCAACCGCCTGGGGCTGGCCCGCTGGATCGTGAACCGCGAGAATCCGCTGACGGCGCGGGTGATCGTCAACCGATTCTGGGAGCAACTCTTCGGACGGGGAATCGTGGAGACCGTTGAGGATTTTGGCTCGCAGGGAAGCGATCCCACGCACCGCGAATTACTGGATTGGCTGGCGGTCCGTTTTATGGAAGATGATCAATGGAGCGTCAAGAAGCTACTGAAAACAATCGTTCTGTCGGCCACCTACCAGCAAAGCTCCCATTCGGACCCGGCCCGGCAGGAGAAAGACCCCTACAATTACTGGCTGTCCAGGGGGCCGCGCGTACGGCTTAGCGCCGAGCAGGTGCGGGATCAGGCACTGGCCAGTACGGGACTACTTTCAGCCAAAATGTACGGTCCCAGCGTGATGCCCCCCCAACCCGATGGTATCTGGCAGTCGCCCTACAACGGCGACAAGTGGGTTACGAGCGAGGGCGAAAACCGCTACCGGCGCAGCCTCTACACCTACTGGAAACGCACGGCCCCCTACCCTTCCATGATTACCTTCGATGCCCCGAGCCGGGAGTTTTGCCAGTCGCGGCGGTTGATCACTAACACCCCTTTACAAGCCCTCGTTACGCTGAATGACCCGGTGTACCTCGAGGCCGCCGCAAGTCTGGCTACCACCATGCAGCAACGGGGCAAATCCCCCGAACAGCAACTCACGGCAGGGTACCATCTGCTGACCCACAAACCTATCGGAAAGCAAAACCTGCGTGTTCTCCTCAAAACCTATAACGATGCCCTGACCAGCTACCGGCGTACCCCCTCCCAGGCCGATAGTCTGCTCCGCTATGGCCGCCGGCCTTCTTCCCAGCGAGCTGCCCTGACTGTGGCTGCAAATGTGATGCTGAACATGGATCAAGTGCTTGTGAAGGAGTGAGTGGGGTACCTTTATAAGACTGAAATCTTTTCGAAGAAAGCTAATAATTATTCGCCACGTACAAGAGTCAAAACAAGATCTCGAACTCCGCCACCACCGGCAGGTGGTCGGACGCGTACTGCTCATCGATCACCCTCGTTTTCAGAACTTTAAAGCTTTTCTCGGGCTTATACATGATGAAGTCAATCGTCCGGTTAGGATTAATAACCGGGATTGTGGGCCCACAATCATTACCACAGGTGCGGGTCAAGTGCTGATCGAACCAATTGATTACCGGGCTACCGACCAAAGCGTTGAAGTCGCCACCCAAAATCATGGGCAGATTGGAATTTTCAAAGTGCCCGGTGAGTGCCTTGGCCTGCGACAGCCGGTTGGACTCTTTCAAATCCAGGTGCGTGCTGGCGAAGATGATTTTCTTATTGCCGGGCAACTGCACGGTGATGGAAGCCACGGCCCGGTCTTCCCCGCCCACCGCCGGGTCGCGCGGTAGCAGGTACCCCGCCGAATCCACGATGGGGTGCTTCGACAGCACGGCAATGCCGTACTCACCGCCCTGGTAGTCCAGCGCCTTCATAAAAAACGATTTCATTCCCGTAAGCCGGCCCAGCTCGCGGGCCTGATCGAGCTTCTTACCCGAGCGTTCGGTATAAATGTCCACTTCCTGCAGAGCCACGAGGTCGGGTTTCTCCTGATTAATGACCCGCGCGATCGCTTCCATGTCAATCTTCACCTTTTCGGTGGGAGGATTGGCGTGATGAATGTTGTAGGTCATCACCTTGAGTACTCCCTTTGCCCCCGGATTCTTGACATCGCCACTTCCCGGTAGACTGCTGTTTTTGCCGCAGGCAGCAAAAAGCAGCAGAACGCTCAGGCCGTATACCCAGTTTTTCATTGTTATATCCTGCACTAGTATTTTTGAAAATAACCTCATGATTGTTTTGAACGGTTTTTACGGGGAATATTGAATTTACCGACCAGTTCGCCGTCATCGCGGATCATTTTCAGGTTTAATTCCTTCTGATTGGCGTGAAGTTTCATTAAGGTACGTTTTCCCTCCAGCGGCCCACCGCCGATCATGATGGGGTAGTTGTGATCCTTATCGGCCTCGTGGGTCATGTAGCGGTGGGTATGGCCCGAGAGTTGCAGGTCGATCCCCGCCTTATTGAGGATCGGTCCGAATACCTCGCGGCAGTGCGTGGTGCCGTGCCAGTCGCCAGAGTGGTAGGGCGAAATATGGATCAGCAAGACCCGGAAAGGTGCTTTTTTAAAAGCCTCACTGGCTATTTCCTTTTCCAGCCATCGCGCCTGCTTTTCGCGGTAGCGGTCGAAAGCCGCCAGACCGCCGTACTCCACGCTGTCGTCGGTTTTGTCCTCGCCCGAGTCCAGCACCAGAAAGTGCACCGGACCCCGGACGAAGGAGAAATAGAATTTGTCGTCAGGATAGGCGTAGTAGGCGGGAATATGCCGCGCAAAGCCGCCCCGGCACTCGTGGTTGCCTTGCGTGAGCAGGAAGGGTACCTCGCTCCCAAAAATATCCACGCAGGGCTTGAGCAGGTGGTCCACCATCTGTTGCTCGCTGGTGACCCAGTCGAAGCAGTCGCCGTTGAACACCACAAAATCGTAATCCTTTTCGTTGCCCGTGTAGCCGTGCCGGTACAGTAGTTGCGGGATGATCTGGGGGCGGTCGTGAATGTCGTTGAAAACCACCACTTTGATTTCCTCCTCGTTTTCAGCGGGCGTCGTGAACGTGAGCAGCGGGCCGGCGATGGTTTCGCCAAACTCCACCTTCGAACCTTTGAAGCCCGTGATTTCGGTCGAGACGATTTTGTACTTATGGGTGGTGCCGGGTTTCAAATTTTCCAGCGTGATTTTATTGATACGGTTGTTGGCCTCGATCAGTCCGTTGTTATAGGCAACGGCCCGCTTGCTGGTGTAATTTCCATCCCCGTACTCAACCCAGCTGAAACAGTTGCGGGCGGTGATCCACATGATGGTCACTTCCCGGCTGCTGAGGTTTTGTAAATAGGGCTCCACCACAAATTCGTGGTTTTCGGCGGCGGGTGCTGCCAGAGCGCCCACCGCCGGCAGTAGGCTCAGGGTGCCCAGGCCCGCCATTTTTTCAAGAAAGGATCTTCTGTCTGCTACCATCGAAATCAGTTTTTTTACCAGTTGGGGTTCTGGGTAAGTTGAGGATTTAGCAAAAGCTCCTGTTTTGGAATGGGATACAGGTAGTCGCGGGCCTCGTTAAATTTCTTCTTGATATGGCTGTTGACGAGGATATTCCCCCCTTTGGCACCATTCTCAAGAATAATCTCGCTGCCGAGTTTAAGCAGTTGGGCACCTTTCACAGTAGGTTTAGTGCCTTCATAAATCACCAGATCCACCGTCCCGTTCTTGTCCAGATCGTAGCTACCCGTACCGGGGAAGTACATGCCCTTGAACTGACGCGTCAACAACTGCCCTTCTTTCCAGCGGATAATGTCGTCCCAGCGGAGGAAGTTCTCCATCACCAGTTCAACTCGCCGTTCCCGGCGGATTTCCAGAATCACGCCCTTATTACTGCCCGAAACATGGGTGTACTGGTCGGCTAGGTAGGGATCGGGATTGGCGTTAGCCTTGGCCATGTCCAATGCGGGCATCCCTACCCGGGCGCGGATGGGGGTGATCGATCGATCTAGATCGGCCTGTGTGAGGGTACCTCGCTCCGCTTTGGCTTCGGCGTAATTGAGCAGCACTTCGGCGTAGCGGAACACGGGCATGTCGGTGATGTCCTTGCTGAACGTATCCCACTTGGGTTCCGACACAAACTTGATCAACTGGTAGCCTGTCACCGTGGCTCCGAATTCGGGCACCAGCGTGTTGGTTTCGCCGATCCGGGTGTAGCCGGGGGTACGGATGGTCTGCTTCAGGCGCGGGTCGCGGTTCTGCACCTCTTCGAAAAACTGCATGGTTTCGTAGCCTTTCTGATCGGTAAAGCGGGTACCATCGGCCATCAGGTAGCTATTGACAAGCGATTTGTTCAAGCCGGGCTTCCCGTAAGAGGCCGTCATGGTGTAGTAGTTCAGGTTGTGATATACCTGCAATTCGTCGCTGAAATCCCGTGCCAGAATTACTTCATCCGGTATGGCGTTGTCTGAAGAAAAAAGTTTCTGATAGGCCGTAGAAGGCGTCGCGGTGTAGATGCGGTAGCCGCTATTCTTCATCAGCTCGTCGGAAGCCGCGATGGACGCATCCAGAAACTTGTCGGCATTGGGGAGATTGAACTCGGGATGGTACTTGCGGAAGGTACCCTCGTAAAGCGCTATGCGCGATTTCAACGCCAGGGCCGTCCACTTGGTAATGGTGTTGACCTGCCGGGAAGCGTCCAGACTCGCAATGGCATTGTCGATATCGGCCATCACCGAGTCCATGATCATCGTGCGAGGATCACGCTTCGCGGTCAGCAACTGCTCGTCGGTGGATTCGATGGGTTTCGAGTACCAGGGTACATCGCCGAAGCGCCGTACCTTTTCAAAGTAAAAATAAGCGCGGAAGAAGCGGGCCAAGCCATTATACTTCTTCACCGCTTTCTTATCTAATGATTTTCCCGAATTTTCCAGGAAATAATTGATGTTGCGCAACTCCGACCAGCTCCAGCCGCCCCCCGAGGTAGGTACCACGCGGGTTCCCTGGATTTCGTCGCGCAGGCTACTTTTGACCACATTGTCGGCGTCTTCGTTATAGACCTCCTCGGCCGACGGCAGCATGTTATAGAACGAGTTGGTGTAGAGCAGCAAGTCGTTCTCGGTATTGAAGAAGGTTTCGGGCGCAATGGAGTCCAAAGGCAACCGATCCAGGTCGCAGGAAACCAGGCCAACGGCCAGAAGTACGGTGAATATCTTTTTCATGTTTTTCTTAAAAATTAGATGCTGGATGTTGGATTTCAGATTTGTTTAAAAGTGCTAACGGTTATCTGGAAACAGTCCTTAACTCTTTACAAAATCAAAAATTAATGCTCAGGCCGGCCGAATACGTTTTGGACAACGGGTAGGTACGTCCGTTGGTAAAGTCACCGTCGAGCTGCTCGGGATCGATGTATTTCGTCCGGAACGGGGTGTAGGTCAGCATATTCTCACCGCTTACGTAAATCCGGGCCCGGGGAATCCGAACTTTCTTGGTGATCGCTTCGGGCAGAGTGTAGCCCAGTACTACATTCTTAAGGCGCAGGTACCCTACGTTCTGCAGATAGCGGTCGTTCCGTACGTTGAGCGGGTTACCGCCGTTGAGGGCAATGTACCCCCGCAGCAGTGGGAAGTAGGCGTTGGGGTTCTCCGGAGTCCAGACATCCTGCTCGAAATCCCGGGGAATGAACGAGTAGTAAGGACGAGAGTACGGACCCCAGAATTTATCGGCATTGTTGCCGGGATACCAGCTACGGCGTAGAATTCCCTGCGCCAGCGCCGAAAAGTCGAAGCCGTTCCAGTTGGCCCCCAGATTGAGTCCGTACCGGAACCGTGGGGTGGTATTTCCAATGATCCGCAGGTCACCATGATCGGCCAGGGTATTAGCCCCTTCCGAAATCTTGCCATCGCCGTTGAGATCGATGAACTTCACGTCACCAGCCTGCAGGCGGCTCCAGTCACCGGGAGAGCTTAGTCGGCCTTTATCCACCAGACTTTGATCAATGGTATGCTCTTTGGCTTCCTGGTCGGATTGGAACAGTCCTGCTACACTATATCCCCAAATTTCGCCGATGCGCTGACCTTCGTAGCGGTTCGACAGAATCTTATTTGGGTTGTCGTACTTCGTGATTTTAGAGGAATAGTCCGACAGCATGAACATGGCATTGTAGCCAAAAGACTTACCCGCCAGCGTATGCTGGTTTTTCCAGGCAAGCGAAAGTTCGAAGCCTCTGGTTTCCAGGTCACCGGCGTTCTGAGTAGGTACGGAGGCTCCGTACACGCTGGGCAGCACACTACCCGGAATGAGCATACCGGTGGTTTGCCGGATGTAGGCGTCGAAGGAAAGATTCAGGCGACTTCTGAAAAAGCCCGCGTCCAGACCAATGTTGGAGGTCGTGGCTTTTTCCCAGGTCAGACCGGGGGTGATGGGCCGGGGGTTGCTCACGTACTGTAGCTTCTGTCCGCTGTTGACCCAGCTGGACTGGCTCGTGGGCATCGTAGAAATATAGGGGTAGAAGCTACTTGAATTGGAATTGGGGGGTAGCTGGTTGCCCAGGGTGCCGTACGAGGCCCGGATCTTCAGGTTATCCACAATATTCTTGACGGGCTCGAAGAAGCCCTCCTCGCTGATCCGCCAGCCGGCCGACACGGAAGGAAAAAAGCCGTAGCGTCGGCCCGCCCCGAAGCGGGAGGTACCATCGTAACGCCCGTTGACCTCGAACAGGTACTTGCCTTCGTAATCATAGTTCACCCGGAAGAAAGCACCAAACAGCGCGTATTCGTACGAGTCACCTTCGGACAACTGCTCACCCGTGCCCAGGTTCAGATCGTTCAGACTGGTGGACAGCAGGTTTTTACGGGCTCCGAATAGCCGCTGGTGCCGCTTGGTTTCGGAGTTGATCCCGGCGGTCAGGCCTGTGTAGTGCTTGCCGAAGGTTTTATTGAACGAGGTAAACACGTTGGTGACGTGCATGGGATCGAACCAGAAGGTTTTTTTCAACTGATCCACGTTGTAGTTAGGCACGGGAGCCAGAATACCGGGTTGGATCGAATACTGCGCCACGGCCGAGCGGTACTGGTCGTCGGCAATGTAGAACGAGAAGGAGTGGTTGGCCACCAGATTCCAGTTTTTGGTAAAATCAATCGTTGCCGAGTTGATTGTGGTCAGTTCGTGGACTTTCTTGTAGCCTCCGGCAGTTCCGTCGAGTAGGTTGGCAAATAGTCCATCGCCGATGGAGTAGTTATTTTTCAGCGTGTTGTAGGTGGCCGTACCATCGGGGTTACGGGGGGCATAGGCGGGCATCGCGTGCACCGTGATCGCCACGAAGTTGGCGTTAGCACCGCCTTCCCGACCCTGGTAGCCATATTCCGAATCGAAATACTGGGTGTTGTTGCTCACTTTCAGCCAAGGTAGGATCTGCGCATTCACCTTGGTACGCAGCGTGTACGAAGTGAATTTGTCCCGGTTGATTTTCATGATCCCGTCTTTCTCAAAGACCGAACCCGATAAAAAGTAGTTGACCTTGTCGGTACCACCGGATAGGTTCAGGTTGTGCTGGCGCGACGGCTGGCTGTCATAAAACAGCGTATTCCACCAGTCGTGGTTCCCGTAGTAGTTATAAATATCCTTGCCGTTGACATTCTTCACCACTACCCAGGGGCGGGCGGGATCCTCGGTTTTGTCGAAGCGCCGGGCTTCCAGTTCCTTGTAATCTTCCTCAGAATAGCGGGTGTAGGTATTGCCCGTCGCGCGTTTGAATGCCTCGTCGTTCAGCAGGGCGTGGTCGTAGCCCGAGGTCATGAAATCGGTGCTCACGGTGGGGGTACCCCAGCCGAAGTTGTTACTGTAATTGATCGAAGTTTTGCCGCTCTTGGCGGTTTTGGTCGTCACCAGAATGACCCCGAAGGCACCCCGTGCGCCGTAAATGGCCGAAGCGGCGGCGTCTTTCAGCACCGAAACCGACTCCACATCATTGGGGTTGATGCGGTTGATGTCACCCGGTACGCCATCAATCAGCACCAGCGGGCTACCGCCGTTGATGGAGGTTTCGCCCCGGACGTTCAGACTCCCGCCCGCGCCGGGCTGGCCCGTTCCGAAGGTAATGTTCAGATTGGGTACCATGCCCTGCAGAATCTGGGTCATGTTGTTGAGAGGGCGATTCTCCAGATCCCGCGCCTGTACTTGGGTCACGGCTCCGGTCAGGTTCACCCGCTTCTGAGTACCGTAGCCTACTACGACCACTTCCTCTAGCATCTTGTTGTCCACCTGCATCGAAAGGTCGATGCGAGTGCGGTTGCCTACGGTAACCTCCTGGGATATGTAGCCTACAAAACTGTATACCAATACGGATTCTGCATTAGGTACCCTAATCTCATAAGTGCCGTTCTGGTCGGTGGTAGTGCCACTTGAAGTACCCCGCAACACTACGCTTACGCCCGGCAGTGCACTCTGGTCTTCCTGGGCCAGGACAGTGCCCTTAATCAGAATATCCTCTGGTGCCGCCACGGCCTGTGGCTCCCTTTCGGGGGCAGGTGGCGTGGTTTCCGGCTTGGTGGCTTTGGCATTGGTCAGAATGATCTGCTGATTGACTACCGAATAGTCGATTCCGTGCGGGCGCAGCAAACCGTCAAGCACCTTGGAAAGTTTGGCGCCCTGGACATTCAGGTCCACTCGGTCCTGTAGCGAAACTTTGCTGCTGTACACGAACTTGATCTGCGTTTCCTTCTGAATTTGTCCCAATGCACTTTTGATCGTCACATTGCTGAGGCGCACAGATACTTCCTGGTTTAGAATCGACTGGGCCGAGCCATCCGTGGCGTTTGCGACTGTGGCCATGAGGGCCGACATAATCCATTGCAACACACCTATTCGCATGTACAGACGCCAGCGGCGTGGCTTGTTTGATACAGATTTTTGCATAATTTTAATTGTCTGATAGTTAAGCGCTGTTAAAAAAAATTTTTTCGGAATGCCGGTGGCCGGCATTCCGGTGGAACGGTTATGTCGGTAGTTTTGAAGGCCGGGCGTGGTGGAACACTTCCGGCTTTTAGGGTCAAGGTTCTTCTCACTTCATACGCTGGGGCAGGTTAGAGGTTTAGGAATAGTCTAGTCGCAGGGTTCGCCCGCTATGGTGATGGTAGAATCCTGGATGGTATAGGTAGATTCCAGCGAGCGGCATAGCATCTCAATAATGGCCGGAAAGGGTTGGTTCTCAAAATCGGCATTCAGGCGACAGCGGGCGATGGCGGGATTGGATAAATGTATTTGCACCGAAAACCGATTTTCCAACTGTCGGATTACCTCGCTGACCGGAGTTTCCTGGAAATGGAAAGTTGAGGACTGATAGATTTCGTTTTTCAGCAATTCCTGACGTGCCTTCGCAAACAACCGCTTGGTTTCGGTCTCAAATAATGCCTGTTGGTTGGGTTTGAGTATCAGTTGCTGCGCTTTTGCTTCGCGATCAGGGGCCGTGACTTCCACGCTACCCGTAACGACGGCTATCTCAAACAATTTCTGGTCAGCCGCCGCTTTTACGTTGAAGCTGGTACCCAGTACACGGACCGTCATCTCGCCGCTATGTATGAAAAACGGACGGTTGCGGTCTTTCTGAATATCAAAAAAACCTTCTCCCGCAAACAGTACCGTCCGGTTCTTCTTTTCAAATGTTTGGGGGTAAGTGATGCGGGCAGCCGGGCGCATCCATACCGTGCTGCCATCGGGCAGGGTATGTTGCACGATGCGAGACTCCTGGTTGATAAATTCAATTGGGGCTAATGTTTCAGCTGCGGGAATAACTTTGGCAGACAGATTACCAACCTCTTCGACTGAAATATTTTGGGTATATAGCAGCCCGAAAATTAGTAGCAGCGAGGCGGCGATACCCGTTACCCATCCCCACGGAAAACGACGTTCGATTGAATGTTCCTCTTCTAAATCCAGTCGGCCAGAAATTTGCTGGAAGGTGTCTCTCAGCAACTCCTCTTTTTCCGAATCTGTAATTGGGTCACGTAAGTTTTTGTCTTTTTCCAACTCAGCGTACCATGCCTCGACCAGTACCCTTTCAGGTTCAGTACAAGTACCTCGCAGATATTTATCGAGTAAGGTGGAATCGATGGGAGTTGGCTTCATGGATTGAGGGTTGCTTTCAAACCCTAAGTCGCAGCCGTCTTAACCCAACCCTTAGTCGTGGCAGGAAAAAAATTCAGAAGAAGGTGGTGAGCACCGCCAGATAGGCCAGGTGTTCCTTTAAATATACTCTTAAAAAGCGGAGTGCTTTGGTAATGTGCTGCTCGACCGTTTTTTCGGATATATTGAGTTGGTCGGCTACTTCTCGATTGGACAGGCCGTTGCGGCTGAGCGTAAATACCCGCTGACATTTGTCAGGAAGCAGTTGCAATCCCTCCTGGTACCTGACGCGCAAATCCTCAACAAGGGTTTCCTGATAAGTATACTCTTCCTGGTACGGGCGTTCTGCTCCCCAGCTTATTTGCCGCGCCGTGCGGGCGATTTCTTTGCGGTAGTGGCTAATTATGAGATTCTTGGCCGCAGAAAACAGATAGGAGCGGCAGGACTGCACCGACAAATCCCTACGTTTTTGCCAAAGGCTTACAAATAATTCCTGTACAATTTCCTGAGCGGTGTAGCGATCGTTGACGCGGGCGTTGATATAGTCGAAAATTCGGGTGGAATAGCGGTCGTATAGTGCTTCGAAAGCTACTCTGTCGTCATGATCACGAAGGTAGTCAAGCAGTTCCTCGTCGGTCGATCTGGTATAGTCTGTTGCCATTATCCTACATTATTTCCATGAGTCTCATGAATGATCCTATGGAAGCGTTGCAAAATTCACTCAATAATACCGGTTTAACCACGCTTTGCAAGTTAAGAAATGGTGTTCAAATCCTTATTTTGCTTAATAAATGATTCATCGAAGCCACAGAACTGGTAAAAGCGTGTGATCATCAAAACTTACCTTATCCTGTTATACCCGATTGTAAGGCTAGCCTGGAAAGTGTTTAATCGAAACGCAATGCAAATAAAAAGCCCGCTGAACAAAACGTTCAGCGGGCTTTCTGTGGTGATGGACGGAATCGAACCGCCGACACAAGGATTTTCAGTCCTTTGCTCTACCAACTGAGCTACATCACCGAGCTCACTTGACCCCTTTTGGGACTGCAAAAATAGGGGGCTCTATTGGGTTTGCAAAATATTTAGCCAAATTCTTTCAAATTCTTCCCCAATACCATAATTCCATTGCAGGGAGCTATTTTTTTTCAGGGCAATCTGCCAAAATAATCTGGTATGTTTTCTTGGCAGACTGGCTTTTTTTTCGATATTTGTCATAGTATGCTTGCATACTAATTCATTTAAAGCTTACACTCATCTCTACCTGCCACCGAATGGAATATCTGCAACAAATACTCTTTGCTCTGGTGCTGGGCTTGGCCGTATGGCTGATTGCCCAACGGATAGGTATTATCAAAAGAACTATTCAGTTGGGCCGTCCTGAGGACCGCACCGACCGTCCCGGCGAGCGCCTGGGCACTATGCTACGTGTGGCTTTCGGCCAAAAGAAAATGTTCGATCGCCCTATAGTGGGTGTCATGCACTTTATACTCTACGCGGGTTTTTTGTTAATCAATATTGAAGTTTTGGAAATTATTCTGGACGGATTGTCTGGCCAGCATCGCATGTTCGCGCCTTTCTTCGGATCAGGTTACCTGTACTTACTAGGTTTCTTTGAGTTTCTGGCGGTAGGTGTACTCATTGTTTGCATTATCTTTCTCTTCCGGCGGGACGTTGTCAAAGTCGAGCGCCTTCAGGCCTCTCGCCACCCCGAAATGAAAGGCTGGCCCAAACTGGATGGCAACCTCATTCTCATCTATGAGATTGTGCTGATGATCGCTATTTTGACGATGAACGCGGCGGATTCCGTTTTGCAGGATATGCACAGCGAACACTATACTGAGACGGGCGGTTTTCTATTTAGCCAATTTCTGAAACCTTTATTTGCCGGGTGGAGCGAACCGTCCCTAATCGCGCTTGAACGGGGAGCCTGGTGGTTTCACATTGTTGGTATCCTGGGTTTTGCGGTCTACATTACCTACTCCAAGCATCTGCATATCGCACTGGCTTTTCCAAACACCTACTTTGCGCGGCTGATTCCCAAAGGTGAAATGCAAAACATGCCCGAAATAACGAAAGAAGTGAAGATCATGCTGGGCATAGAACAACCCGACGCTACGGAGGCTTCACCAGGAACGCCTGCCCCCGAAGTTGGCCGCTTTGGGGCCAAAGATGTGATGGATTTGAGCTGGAAAAATCTGATGGATTCGTATTCCTGCACCGAGTGCGGCCGCTGTACGGCCGCTTGCCCGGCCAACATTACGGGCAAGTTACTTTCTCCCCGCAAGATTATGATGGATACCCGCGACCGCCTTGAAGATGTGGGCCGTTCTATGCAAATCAACAAAGGTGAATGGGTGGATGATGGTAAGAGCTTACTGGGCGATTATATCCTGGAAGAAGAAATCCTGGCTTGCACCACCTGCAACGCCTGCGTGCAAGAGTGCCCGATTTTGATCAATCCGCTGGACATTATCCTCCAGCTACGCCGCTACCAGATTATGGAAGAAGCCAAAGCACCGGGCTCGTGGAATGCCATGTTCAGCAATCTGGAGACGAGTCAGGCACCTTGGAAGTTTTCTCCCGGCGACCGGTTCAACTGGGCAGAAAGTCTAAAAAGTTAAAAAAACCAACAGCCATCAGCAGATGGCTAAAAAGATACTAGCCAATGAGCGAAACAAATTCCTATAACGTACCCACTATGGCCGAGATGGCCGCCCGTGGCGAAGCACCCGAAATTCTCTTTTGGGTAGGTTGTGCGGGGTCATTTGACGACCGTAGCAAGAAAATTACAATTGCTTTTACCAAAATTCTGAATAAGGTAGGTATCAATTTCGCCGTACTGGGTACGGAGGAAAGCTGTACCGGAGACCCCGCGCGGCGGGCCGGCAATGAGTTTTTGTTTCAAATGCAGGCGATGGCCAATATCCAGGTACTGGATATGTATAATGTCAAGAAAATAGTAACGGCCTGTCCACATTGCTTCAATACCCTCAAAAACGAATACCCCGAACTGGGAGGCACCTATGAGGTAATTCATCATTCGGTGTTTTTACAACAGCTCATTGATGAAGGCCGCGTGAAGGTAGCAGGAGGGGATAACTTCAAAGGCCGCAAAATCACCTTCCACGATTCGTGCTACCTCGGCCGCGCCAATGGCATTTATGAAGCCCCGCGTGCCGTGCTGGAAGCTCTGGACGCCGACCTCGTAGAAATGAAACGCAGCCGTGCCAAAGGCCTGTGCTGTGGAGCCGGAGGAGCACAGATGTTCAAAGAATCCGAGCCTGGTCGAAAGGATGTCAACATAGAACGCATTGAAGAAGCACTGGGTACCGGTGCCGACATCGTTGCCGTATCCTGTCCCTTCTGCATGGTAATGATGACCGATGGCGTCAAGAACAAAGAGAAAGAAGCATCCGTGCGGGTGTTAGATCTGGCCGAACTGATCGCTCAAGCTGAGGGATTATAAGCGTTTCGGGCCAGTAGTATTCCGGGCTTGTTTCAAAGCTTATAAAGTTTTCTGCATGATATCATCGATCTGGGGATCGGTTCCAAGCAGGAACGTAGCCGTACCTACTTTTTCGAAACCTTCTTTTTGATAAAAGCGCACAGCACGGGGATTTTGGGGCCAAACACCCAGCCACATCGACCGGTAGCCCTGCTGACGTGCCCAACCTTGACAAAAGTCCATGAAATCAGTGGATAACCCGCGCCCCCCAAAGGGTACATCGAGATAATACCGGGCTAGTTCCACCCCGGTATTGCTAACTTCCCCTGTCCATTCTTTGTTGAGAACAAGCTTAGCGTATCCTGCCATTTGCTCCTTTTCAGTAGCAACTAGATACTGCACATTTTTCCGGCTGAAATCTTCGGCAAAGTTTTTTACAGAAAAAGTATCCCGGCAGTATAAAGCCATATTTTCGGGTGTATTTTGCGCCGCGTAGGTTGTTATAAAAAGACGTTGGCTGAATTGCCGCAAAAGATCCACGTCCATTGCCCCGGCGGTTCGGAAAGAAAAAGCCATTTTGAATTGTTAGTTTTACGCTTTAAGGCAGATTAATCATTCTAAATTGTATGCGAGGAATCCTGTTTTTCGGGTAAATTTAAAAACCCAATCCGAAGTATTTTGTATATTAATCAGCAAAACTTGTCAGTACTGTACTGCTTGTAAGATTTAACTAGATTTCGTATTTAAAAATCAATATCATGTATATCCGTTTTGACGAAATAGATTTTGACGCCCGACTATGGATTTATCAGGCCAGCCGCGCCCTCACCGATCACGAAGTAAGTCTGGTAAGCCAAACCCTTGAAGCCGCCCTGGATGGCTGGGAAGCGCACAATCACCCGTTGTTAGCCTCGGGCAAAGTGTACCACAATCGGTTTGTGATTATCGCTGTGGACGAGTCGCACGAAATGCCCAGTGGCTGCTCCATCGATAAGTCCGTACATTGGCTGCAGGAGATAGGTCAGCGACTCGGTGTGGATTTCTTTGACCGCTCTGTAGCTTATGTGGATCAATCAGGCCACGTCGATACCCTCCCCGTAGCGGAGGTCAAGCAAGCCATCGACAATGAGACGATTGTTTCCAGTACTCCGGTATTTGATAATTTGGTGGCAACCAAAGCGCAGTGGATGAAACGCTGGAAGGTACCTGCCGACCGAAGCTGGATGAAGCGTTTTTTTAAGGAAGAAAATGCTTGACGCCGCAGGTTAGTTTCTCGAATTCAACCCTAATCAGGAAGGCTTACCAAAAGGAGCCTTCTTGGGAAAATTGAACCAATTATCCCCTACTCTGAACCTCTTTTTAATGAGAATATTAAAATCCGTTATTTTTCTCCTTCTGCTGGTAATCAGTGTTGGCTGCGACAAAAACACCCTCTACAAGGCCTACGAAGATATAGAGGATGGATTGTGGCCGGTGGACAAAAAGTATACGTTTCAATTCGAGGTTGACGATACCACGCAAGTCTACAATCTGTATTATATGGTTCGAAGCGCTCAGCAGTACCCTTATTATAATCTATACCTGACTCGCGAGATGAAGGGACCCGATGGAAAAACCATGTACGCCCGCCTTGACGAAATGTACCTCTCAGACCAAACTACCGGTAAGCCCCGAGGCAGTGGTTTAGGCGATCTTTTCGATCATAAAATTGTATTTGAGCGCAATTACCGCTTTCCACGTCCAGGAAAGTACAGCCTAACGATGGCTCAATCCATGCGGCAGAATCCACTGCCGTTTATCATGGGCGTGGGTTTAAGTGTCGAAAAAACGGCTGTTGCCGTACAGAAATAGTAAGGAGTACTCTTAATCGCTCGTCATTACCAACCACCCATTCAATAAATGTCTGTTTTTTTGCCCTTTTTCCCTCTAAACCTTGTTGCCTTCCCCGGCGAAAAGCTCAATCTCCACATTTTTGAGGACCGCTACCGGCAGCTAGTCAACGAATGCCTTGAAACAGGGGGTACCTTTGGAATTCCGACTTATCTGGACAACCGCCTACCGGGCTGTGGAACAGAAATGAGCGTAAGCGCACTGCATGAGCGCCATCCCGACGGCAGTATGGACATTTCGACTGAGGGCCTACGGGTGTTCAGAATCGAAACCTTTGATAACCCGATAGTCGATAAACTGTACGCCGGAGGCGAAATTGTGTATTTGCCTGAAGAAACGGACTTGATTCGTCCCTTACCCCAGCTGGTGGAATTACTGGAAAAACTATATGGGTTAATGGCTACCCCGGTGCAATATGATCGGGAGAAAAAGCCCTTTTCCTTTCAGGTTGCCCATAAAGTAGGACTTTCGTTGCAGGATGAATATGAGTTGCTTACTGTGCAGCGCGAAAGCGCGCGGCAGCAGTTTCTGATCCAACACCTGAAGAAAGTAATCCCCGTAGTAGCCGAAATGGAACAAACTAAAAACCGCATTCGTATGAACGGGCATTTCAGGAATCTTGATCCGTTGAATTTTTAGGCGCGTCGCCTTCGTTTGTAATACTGGGCTTTTTACGGCGACGCGAAGGACGGCGGCGCTTCTTGACATCAGAATCAACATTGTCATTAACAACCTCTACACCTTCAACCTTTTCCGTAACGACACCTACGGGGCGATTACTGACTGAGATAACCTTTTCTTGCTCGTTACGGGGCTGGGGCTTTTTCTTTTGCCTTTGAGGATTATTATTGGGTCGACGCCATTCGCTAATGTCCTGCACCTGATTTCGCTCTTTTTCCTTTTCTTCAGCCACCTCCTTACCAGGCTCACCCAACAAGTAGCCGAAAGGTTCGGTACTTGGGTTGGCATCCAGAATGACTTTCAAAATAGCCGTCAGCGGCAAAGCCAGAACCAGGCCCGGAAGTCCCCACAGCTGTCCGCCCAGCAGCAACATTACAATCGCTGCAAAAGGATTGATGCTTACCTTGGAACCGACAATATTGGGTGTAATGAAATTTCCTTCCAGAAATTGCACAAAACCCATGATCCCGATTACTCCCACGGCATACCAGGCCGAATCCTCGGTAATGATACTCATCAAAGCTGGAAACAGGGAGCCGATCAAAATACCGATGTATGGAATCAGGATCAGGAAGGCTGCCAAAAATCCAAAAAAGATGGCGTAGTCGATCCCCAAAATAAGCAAGCCAATGGTGTTGAGTACCCCAACGATAGCGATCACCAGCACCAGCCCCGCCAGGTAACTCTGGATTACCTCATAGATTTTGTCAAGAATGGTATTAAGTTTATGCTTAGGAACGTTACGAAAAGCCTTGTGTACAAACCGACGGAAGAAGTCGCGATATAGCAGAAAAAAGAACACATAGAGGGGTACCAAAGCAGCGGTGGTGAGTGTACCCGTGGTAGCTACCAAAGTACCCAGAAGTATCGCCCGGCTGTCGCTAAGCAGATTGATGAGGTACCCCTTAGCCCGGCTGACCTGTTCGGAACGACTAACGTTAAAGTACCGCTCGCCCATTGTGGTCAATTGTTCCAGCAAAGCTTCGGCTTTCTGGGTAATGCGGGGAAGCTCGTCGGCAAAGCCTGCTACCTGAATGGTTACCAAATAAATTAGCGCCGCAATAACTACGATAAATAGCAGGATACTCAGCGTAATGGCCAATATACGTGGCAGTTTCCATCGCTCGAGGCGCGAGCATACCGGGAAGAGCAGAATGGAAACCAGTACCGAAAAAAGCAGCGGAATGAGTGTTTCGTGTAGAGCGTGTAGAATGTATACCCCCGCAATCAGGGTCACTAGTACAGCCGCCGATTTCACATAGCCGGGTAATTTCTTTTTATCTTTGCCTTCCTGTACAGAAGCCGAAAATGAATTCATGGGGAAATTAATTTATATATGGTTTGCCTTGGAGGTAGCGCTATGCGGTTGCCAGTCTGACAAGCAGCAAAATGGTTTTCAAAAAGCCCGTTCTGCCTACAAAGTTAGTAAAATAGGCAGGCTTCCTTCCATCGCAAATGAAAGTTCGGGACTTGCGCGGGACTTCACCCGCCAGTCGCTGTGGACTCACAACGACAGTGGTAGCAAACCCGAACTCTACGAAATCGATTATCACGGAAAGCTCCTCTCCACGCTTACGATACCCCATGCCAAGAATGTCGATTGGGAGGACTTGGCTCAGGGGCCACAGGGTACCCTATTCATCGGCGACATAGGTAACAATGCAAACCAGCGTCAGGATTTGGCGATCTATCTGGTTTCGCCTCAGAATAACACTACTGATTCCATTACATTTCGCTACGCCAACCAGCGGGCGTTTCCTCCCTCTGCCGACTCCCTCAACTTCGACTGCGAAGCTTTTTTCTACTTTAACGGCAACCTTTATCTGTTCTCTAAAAACCGCAGCAAAACGGATCGTTTTGTAAAAATGTACGAACTACCCGCCCGCTCCGGCGACTACACAATCTCAGTGCGGGATAGTATCTACATCGAAACCCAGGTAACGGCGGCAGATGTAAACCCTTCGGGAACCACATTTGCGCTACTGACCTACGGCAAAATCCTGCTTTTTGGCATAGAGAATGGAAAGATCGATTTTGCGCATCCGCAGGAATGCATCAAGATCGTGAAAAAGCAGGAGGAAGCTCTAGTGTTCGTCAATGACACGGATTTGGTAATGACCAACGAACAGGGTACCTTATATTCCATAACGCTACGCTGATGTTAAATTTGTGTTATGATTCCTTTCAGATAGCAATCACGCTTACACATCTGCTAATTTCGACCTTGGAATATCGCATAAACCTCCTCTGTATGAGTGCCGCAAAAGCAACCCAGGTAGTTCAGAAAATACTCGTGGTTGATGACGATCCAGATATTGTAGAACTACTCGAATACAACCTTATAAAGGAAGGCTATGAGGTACGTACCGCATCCGATGGGCGAAAAGGAATCCAGGTAGCCAAAGACTTCCGTCCCGACCTGATTTTGCTCGACATTATGATGCCCTTACAGGATGGCATCGAAACAGCGCGTATGATCCGTGATGATAATGACTTACGTGACACGTATATTATGTTTCTTACAGCTCGCTCGGAAGAATACTCCGAAATAGCGGCTTTTGAGATCGGAGCCGACGACTATATCACCAAGCCAATCAAACCCCGCGCTCTGATGAGCCGCATCAATGCTTTGTTCCGCCGCGAAGCCCAAAAATCGGATACTGGCGAAGAAGTGGAAATTGCCGGACTCTCCATTGACCGCAATAATTATTCTGTCACCCAGGGAGGCAAATCCATTATTTTACCCAAAAAAGAATTCGAACTATTATTTTTCCTCGCTCAAACCCCTAATAAAGTGTTCAGTCGGGAAGAACTTCTACATAAAATCTGGGGAGCCGACATCTACGTACTGGAACGTACCGTCGATGTGCACGTCCGAAAGCTTCGAGAAAAGCTGGGAGATGGGTTTATCAAGACACTCAAAGGCGTGGGCTACATGTTCGCTGATCAGTATGAATGATCTGGTAAATCGTTGCCAGCCGAGAATAGTCAACTGGCAACGACCCACTCATCAATTCTTCCCTTTTCGTCCAGCTTTATAGGCATCGTATTCTTCCAGCAACTTGACGATGTCGTCCTCCGTTCTAAAGTTTAGCTGTTCTTCCTTGATGATGTAGTTCATCAGGTTTTTCTCGTCGCTCACCAGCTTCATGATCCCTTTACGATCATTGGTCTTAACCGGATACATAGTTCCATTTTTAAGTACGTACAACTGTTCGTTCAAGTCAAAACGCTTTGTGACGGTGGCAGAATTGTAAGGCTTTTCCTCCCGCATTTTCATCTCGAGACGTTTCAGCACTTTGGTGTTCCCGTCGGATAGTATACGGTAAAAGCTTTTTTCGGTCTGCTTGCCGACGGCAGGAAATCCACGTCTGAATTCGTACAATGCATCACCAGTAGGTAAGGTAAAGGCCGTAATCTCAGGCCCCAGGCGATACATTTTACCATCCTTTTCATATTCCACCTCGTCCTTATAAGCATCGTAACGCATTTTGAGCCCGTCAAACACTTTTTCATTCTCGACGGCTTTTACAATTCCTGTATTCCATTCATCGAAAAGATAGGGCGACCCCTCTACATCGGTGTAAGTGATCTCATTAACCACACGTCCATTGATGTCCTGCATAAATTGCGCCTGCGCAGAAGTAATGAACAACACGACACTTAGTAAAGTACCTATTAGTTTTTTCATAATTCAGGATGATATGATTTAAGCAAAAAAGTAAATCCGGTAAAAAGGTGGACAGGAAGTCCTAAACCAGATGAACGAATCCCGTGGTTTTATTCGCGAACCTGCCATCTTTGCGTACTTTTGTCAAAAAAATTGTTCCACGCGTTTTGTACCTGAACGAACAACTCCTCCATATTGGTGAAAGTATAGCCGGAATCGTCCCAGAACTGTTCCTTGCTGTTTTATTACTAGCTTATTTAGTCCTCGAACTCCTATTACATCATTATGGGAATCGAGCCCAAATGAGCAAGTTCCTGTTCGTGATTAGCCTTTTGGGTGCAGTGCTTACGCTGGGTTTTGTACTGGGACAATGGGGAGAAGCCCCTGCTTTTCGGTTTCAGCCCCTTCTATTTTTAGATAACAAAGCGGTCTTTTTTAAAGTTTTGGTAATCAGCGCATGGATTTTCACGCTCCTTCATATACGCTTACTACGCTATACTTTCCCAACAGAACTTAACGCTTTATTCATTGCAGCCGTACTTGGTATGTTCCTGCTATGCATGGCGACACACTGGCTCACCGTATATCTGTCGCTTGAGTTACTTTCGCTGTCATCTTATTTGATGGTTGCTTTGTCGCCAGCAAAAAAAGCCTCTGAGGCAGGCTTGAAGTACCTACTTTTTGGATCCATCAGCTCAGCAGTTATGCTGTACGGAATCTCACTAATATATGGTCTCACAGGTACCCTCGATCTTACTAACGTCGCCATGCAGCAAGGTCTGGTGAATAATACCTCCCTGGTAATGCACCTAGCCATGTTGATGACAATCGGAGGCTTACTTTTCAAGCTATCGCTCGTTCCCTTCCATGTTTGGACACCCGATGTATATGAAGCTACTCCAACTCCGCTGGTTTCATTTTTGTCGGTAGCCCCGAAAGTCGCCGTACTATTGGTAATGATGCGAGTTGCGAGTGCCTTCCCCCACGAACTATTGCCATTGCTAGGTGGTATTGCCCTAATTAGTATTACGGTAGGTAACGTAGCAGCTCTATGGCAGCAAAACGTCCGTCGGCTGCTGGCCTATTCTTCCATTGCACAAGCAGGGTACCTGCTTGTGGGGATCGTAGCCTTTAACAGACTTGGATTTGAAAGCGCCACATTTTATAGTATTGCTTACCTACTGCTCAATATGGGGGCCTTCCTGTTAGTGGATATGCTGAAACCCGGTTCCGAAACCCGCCTCTCTGATTACGCTGGACACGGCAAAGGACATGCGTGGATATCCGTGGTTCTTACCATCATTATGGTGGCCTTGGCGGGATTGCCTCCCACAGTAGGATTTACAGCCAAGTGGCTAATCTTCTCTGCGCTTTGGGAAAGTTATCAGCAGGAAGGAAACTTATGGTTATTATGGCTCCTTGTGGGTGGGATTACAAATGCTGCCATTTCGCTCGCCTATTACCTACGTCTTCCGTATACACTTTTTTTTAAATCTTCCCTTTCTCACTCTACATCAATTTCGGTACCCTTAGGGGGTAAGATATTCGTCGGGACACTGCTGGCAGTCGTGCTTTTGCTGTTTTTTAAGCCGGAACTCATGATGGTTTGGATTCGTGCAATATCTCTGTAAAGCGCCCATATCAAATAATTCTCTTCACGGTTTTTCTCATTCCAAGGCCTTTTTTCACCCAGATCCGAAAGCATTACAAGCATTGATATTTATAACAAAAGTATCAATAAGGTATTGTCGCACATAAATCGAGAAGATCATCAGCACTAAATTGTTGAAATCCTTACCATAAGCTTACTGTATTTTTCACTTCCCATATCGTGATTGATGCCGGTAAGGGTTGGGTCCGTTTTAGAGCCCCATTATTTACCTGGTCGGCGCTGGCCCCCCCCCCCCTGGGGGGGGGTGCGGGACAAAAAAAAGCCTCCCCTTGCAAAAGCAGGGGGAGGCTGGTGGTGGTATTGTGGCGGCTACCTACTTTACCGGCTTTGAGACCAGTATCATCGGCGGTGCGGGGCTTAACTTCTCTGTTCGGGATGGGAAGAG